>NZ_JBEPDM010000016.1:0-137442 GCF_040300305.1 Streptomyces sp. NPDC000410 | reverse complement strand
ACGGATGCACCGCGCTCACATCCTCCCCCACCACCTTCGCCAGCTCACCGGCACGACGCCGGGAGAACCAGCCCATCGGCACCCGCCCCAACCCCGCGGCCAACTGCCGCCGCAACGACAACTGCACCCGGCCATCGAGAACATGCCCAACCCCCGACGACGCGGCCGTGAACACCAACCGGACGAACAACCCGGCCACACCCACAAACACCACCCACCAGACACGACCACGATCAACCGGCCCCGGCGACAACAGCACACGCCCCAGTTCCGCAACCGCCAGCAACGGCGCCAGACCCACGACAGCACCCACCACCTGCAAAATCACCACGGCCGCAAAGCGCCATCCATACGGACGTAACAACCGCATCGCGCTCTGTCCCGTTTCGGGGTGGGCATCCGACGGCGGTGTGGACTGATCCTTGGCCTGAGCGAAGCCGGTGGCGGTCATCGCGCCGCGGCAATGACGGCGGCGATGAACAGCACCTGCAGAGCGATGCGGGTCGGCAGTGGGGTCACGGGCTTCCCGGCCAGGGTGAGGCCCCGGCGGGCGGCCGAGACGTTGGCCGGGAACATGGCGACCATGAGCAGTGCGAGCCCGATCGCAGCCCAGGGCGCCAGGGGCGGGATCAGCAGCCCGGCAGCGCCTGCCAGCTCCAGTACTCCGGTGATGGTGACCAGCAGCGCCGGCTGCGGGAACACCGCGGGGATCATCGCGACGAAGTCGCGGCGCCACGAGGGCAGGAAGTGCGGCACGCCGGTGACGACGAACATCAAGGCGAGAGCTCCCCGTAGTGCGGGCTGCCAGCCGTCCAGCATGTCGATGCCGACCAGGCCGACCAGCCGTAAGACGGCGAAGCCGCCGATCAGGGCGATGAACGGAACCATTTCCTTCTCCAATCTTGTCAGCGAAAAGATTGACGGACACTCGCCATCTTGTCAACGGAAAGATAGGGTGGGCGTGGCACCATCGATCACGGAAGGCTCGGAGATGAGGCAGATCAAGCAGACGGCCTACCATCACGGCAACCTGCGGCGCGCCATCATCGACGCCGCTCTCGAGGCCATCACGGAATCCGGCCCGACCGGATGGAGCCTGCGCGAGCTGGCCCGACGCGCGGGCGTCTCGCACGCCGCCCCCGCCCACCACTTCGGCGACAAGACGGGACTGCTGACGGCCGTGGCGGCCGAGGGGTTCGAAGTGTTCGCCGACAGCCTGGAGCAGGCGGCCGACGACACGCTGGAAGTCGGAGTTGCCTATGTCCGTTTCGCCATCGGCCATCGGCCCTACTTCGAGGTGATGTTCCGGCCGGAGTTGTACCGCGTGGATGATCCCAGCGTGAATACGACTCGTGAGCGCGCGGCCCATGTACTCGCCACCAGCGCCGGCAGGCTGTCGCCGAGTCCGGGTCAAGACCGCTTGACCACCATCGCCGCCTGGTCACTGGCTCACGGCTTCGCCAGCCTGTGGCTGAGCGGCGCCTTGCCCGAAACCGCCCACGGTGATCCGGAGACCCTGGCCCGCTCGCTGATCAAGCTCTTCTTCGGCACGACGCATTGATCAAGGGAATTGCCTCAGGGGGTGGCGGCGGCGCGGGTGTCGGCGTCGTCGAACGTGCGATCAGCCGCGGGGCCACTCATGTGCGCGCCGCGCTGTAGCAGGCACATCTCGGAGGCGCTGGGCACCGATCCAGCGACAACAACTCCGCCACCTGCTCAGATCTCTTCAGAGAGATCGGTGGAGCGGTGGGAAGAGGCCGGTAGGTAGGGTGGTCCGTTGTGGATGCGGGGGCAGGGATTGAGATGGTGGCCGTCCCGTCGGGACGGGTGACACTGTCGGACCGGCGGACGAGGAGCAGTTGGCCGGTCGAGGTCGCGCCGTTCGAGATGTCGGCGTTCCCGGTCACGCAGTCCTCGTATGCACGAGTCACCGGCCGACGGCCGAGCAGCGTCCAAGGCGAGCGGCTGCCGGTTGAGGGTGTTTCATGGTGGGACGCGGTCCAGTTCTGTAACGCGTTGTCCCAACGCGAGGGGCTGACGCCCGTGTATCGCCTGTGCGTCGATGCCGAGACCGCCGAATGGGACACCTCCGCAGACGGGTACCGGCTGCCGACCGAGGCGGAATGGGAGCACGCCTGCCGTGCGGGTACCGTCGGCCCGCGGTACGGCCAACTCGACGAGGTCGCCTGGTACCAGGGCAACTCCGAAGGTCGGATCCATCCTGTCGGCGGCAAGCAGCCCAACGCCTGGGGCCTGTACGACATGCTGGGCAACGTGTGGGACTGGTGCTGGGACGTCTACGACGCCGAGGTGTACGGCGCCTATCGCGTGCTCCGTGGTGGTGGATGGGCCGACGAGCACTGGAGCTGCCGGGCGTCGGTGCGGCGGCGCAGCCACCCGACCTTCCGGATCGACGACGTGGGATTCCGCCTCGCGCGCTCCACACCGCTGCCTCGGCCGTGACAGCCGCGTTGCTGGGTTGTTCGGCACCTCGGGCGTGACGTCGGATCGGGTGATCACTCGTGAGGGTCGTGCTGTGTGCGCCCCCACGTGGTGCGGTTGCGTGCGTCACGGCGCAAGGTCGAGCAGGTTCAGCGTCAGGGAGAGTAACTCGATCCGGCGTACGACTACGGGTACCCTGCCCGGGACCCCGTCCGCCTGAAGGAGTGTTTGACCTGGTGGGTTGCCGATGCCAGTGACGCGCCCAACTCCTGACAAGGTGGCGAGGTGACGAGGTGACGTGCCACCTGCTGGGCAACAGCCGTACTCTGCAGACACAACAGCGAGCGCATCCAGTTGCCCGCCCCCACTTCTCAGGAGCCCACCATGACAGCGGCAGCCACTCCAGCGAACAGCATCGACGCAACAACTGCCCTGCTCCAGGCAGAGCTTCCTCGGCTTGAGAAGCACCAGCAGGCACTCCAGAACGAACTTGCCACCGTTTCGGAGCGTCTGGAATCGGTCCGCGGCGCCTTGACGGCACTGAGCGCCCTGTCGGCCACTTTCCCGCAGCCTCGCGTCCCCGAGGCCGACACCGGCGACAGCCCCAGCGCCGAAACGGCCTCGGTCTCGAGCGAGCCTGCCGCTCCCGCCGAGACCACTCCGGAACCCGAGCCGACCACGGCCGACGCTGCTGCCACCGACGAGCCTGCCGTCACACCGCAGAAGACGGCGACCCCTCGCAAGGCCCGCAAGACCACCACCGGCACCACGAAGAAGGCCGCAGCCAAGTCGGCGGACACGTCGGCCAAGCCCCGCCCGGCGGCCAAAGCCGCCACCGCCAAGACAGCCACGCAGACCAAGCAGTCATCGGCCAACACGCCCTCTGACAGCGTTCAGGACACCGGCAGTCTCACCGAGCAAGTGATGGCCGTCCTGGCCCGCAATGCCGACCGCCCGCTGCGCGCCAGGGACGTGGCGGAGGCCCTCGGCCGCGACAACAGCACCGGCGACATCAACACCGTCCGCAGCACTCTCGACCGTCTCATCGCCACCTCCCGCGCCCAACGCGCCGGACGCGGCCTGTACCAGGCGCCCACCAGCTGACCCTCCCCGTCAGCGGCCGGTACAGCTGGGACGGCGGACAACAGCCCCCGCGACCACACCTACGGCGCGCGCCGCGCGTCAGGCTGCGGTGCGGGGTGCTGTCATCCGTCGAACCGTGTCCACTCCACCATGGCCGGGTGAGGGCGCCGAATAACGTGATGCCCAGAATGATGCCGACAGCAGTGAAGTCGATGCCGTTCCCTTCCCTGCGTCCCCGTGGGCCTACTCACGTGAGTCAGGCATGTCGTGCGGAACTACCTCCTCAGGCCGGGACCAGCTCATCCTCATCGGCTGCGTGCTGACCTGCGCCGGTGCCTTCATGCACGGCATCCAGCCGTTCCTCGTCGCCGACGCCGCCGCCGACTTCGACTCCCCCACCCACCTTGCGGCCCTGCGCAGCACGGCCGCCCGCTGCGGACTCGTAACGGACGCCGCAAGAGCCGTACGCACCCTGACGCAGTGACGCACCGCTCGCCAGAAATCCGAAGCCGTGCACCCTTCCGGTTCACGATCCCTCGGACATGCGCGGCGGTCGGGATTCGTACAGCACGCTGTGGAAGCGGCCGTCCTCCTCCCGTCCGGCCGGATCGCCGCCACGTGCCCGCACCGCCTCGATCGCGAACCGTCGCTCCCGCTCGTCCGTGAACCGTCGCTGCGGGTAGCTGCGGGAGGTGTCCATGGTGGTGCGCAGGCCGTGCGAGGCGAGTGTCCGTACGACCGGGTCGTAGGACACGGTCCGCAGCACGAACGCGCACACCCACACGGGGCGCCGTGCGCCGCCCAGCAGACCGGCGAACGTCCGGTCGGTGATGTAGCTGCCACCGCCCGTCAGCGTGATCAGCCCGACGTCCTGCAGCGCGCGGCTCAGACGCGGGCCGGGCGGCCCCTGCTCCAGGTCGTCGGTGAAGGCAGCATCCAGCAGGCCGACCTGCTGGGCGTAGTGCACCGCCGGCGCGGCGACGTCCAGACCGTACGCCGGCAACGCGTCCGGGCGACGCCGCGTGGCGTAGAACTCCTTGTCCCACGCGGCCAGCTCCGTCGTCGACATCTTCCGGGCCGCCTCGGACGTGTACCGCTGGTACAGATCCGCGAGTGTCACATCGTGATTGAGCAGGGCGGCGTTGATGCCGTACGAGCAGCACACGTCCAGCACCGCGGGCCCACCGGGCAGACGGTCGTCGAGCGCGGCCCGTTCTGCGGCCACCTGCCGGAAGACAGGCTGGGCGTGGTGCGGGATCTCGTACTCCAGCGGAGCCAGCCGCGTGAAGTACGCGCGCGGGTCCGGCCGGTCGTAGATGTCGTCGAACCGCGACTTGCCGCCCGTCATGCCGGACTCCCTGCTCAGTGGACATGCTTGAGTTCCTGCGCCGGGGCCCTCGATGCCGGAGGTGCAGGGTGTTGATCAGTGGGAAGGCTGAACTGGCGAACCAGTCCCGCGCCCCCAGCGGCCCGGCGTTCACCGGATCGAGGCGTCGTCGTCCTGGTCGGACCGGTCGTCCGCCTCTCGCTGCACCTCGGCCAAGGGCTATTCAGCCTCCTCACGGCCACGGCTCACGCCTTGCTGAGCCTTCGTCCTCCCGTGGCGCAGGCCGGTGGCCTTCCCCACCGCTCCGTCCACCGTGTTCCCCAGCCCGTCGTCGTCATCCGGCAACGGCTTCCGAGCATCCATCGCCGATCCCTCCGTCTCCGCCCTGCCGCTCCGCACCCCCACCCCCACCCTCACCACCACAACCAGAATTGCGCCAGCTCACTCACCCATCTCGCCCAAAGAACCAAACAGGGCAACGTCAGGTCTTCCTCGGCTTCCTGCCGCACCCAACGCCGCAGGAAGCTTCTGCATGGCAGACGGACCCTTGGACCGCGGATCGGGAGCTTTGCGATGCGCCCCGACCTGGCCACCCGGCGCCGGCCGCCCACAACTGCCCGGGTCGGGCCACGCCGTGCACCTCATCGTCCGCCACAGCGGCCCACACGATCGTCCTCGTCCCTCGCCGGGCAACCGTCCTGGCATCCGGTGCCCCGCTCGCCCGCCTGATCAGCCGCATGCCGCTGACGAGAACAAACGGCCGTGCCCTCACCGCCCGCGGGCGGAGCCGTATCGGCGACGACCTCGCTGTTCGAATACGCAGCGGTGACAGCACGGGCCTGGAACGGCAGCGACCCGTCCGCGCTCCCGCACCCGCCTGGCGGTGGGCTGTCGGCGAGTACTGGTCCGGTTGATCATGCTGACGAGCCGACGACCCCGGACGTGCGAACCGGCCGCCGATGGTGCAGGGGCCGCGCAGTATCGTCGGGAGTCCTGAGTGCGGCCACTCGGCCCGCGACCCATGGGCGGGGCGGCCCGCTTGGCGCCACAGTCTTCCGCCATCCGCGGCTCGGACAACGGAGGTACCGCACATGAACGCTGACATCGACCGGCCGACCTTCCTGCTGGTCCACGGAGCCTGGCACGGAGCCTGGTGCTGGGACCCCGTACGCACCGAGCTCGACGCCGGCGGTTGGCGGTCCCACGCCGTCGACCTGCCCAGCGCCAATCCCCCGGCCGGCCGGCACGACTACGCCCGCCCGGTGGGCATGCTGGACGACGCGGACGCCGTCCGGGACAGCCTCCGGCGCATCGACGGCCCGGTGGTGGTGATCGCACACTCCTACGGCGGCGTCCCCACCACGGAGGCCATCGCGGATGCCTCGAACGTGGTACGGGCTGTGTACCTCGCCGGTTTCCAACTGGACGCGGGCGAGAGCATGTTCACGTTCCTCGGAACGCCCGTGCCGGACGACGGCACGGGCCACGCCCCGCCGTACGAGGACGCCCGGCGGATACTCTTCGACGACGTGCCCGAGGCCGATGCCGACCGTGCCGTGGCCCGGCTGCGCCCGCAGAGCGTCCGGTCCTTCACGGAGCGGGTGACCACGGCAGGATGGCGCACCATACCCTCCAGCTACGTCGTCTGCGACCGCGACCAGGCGCTCGAACCGTCCCGGCAACGCGAGCTCGCCACGCGCGCCGATTCCGTCCACCGACTGCCGAGCAGCCACTCGCCGTTCCTCTCCATGCCCCGGCAACTTGCCGCTCTCCTGGGCCGGATCGCCATCTCCACCCTCCCCACCCCTCGACGATGACTCGCCCCGTCCCGCGTCGGCCGGGCCGACTGGGAGAGCCTGGTGCGCACCGCCGGCGTGTCCGATCCGTGCGGTCACACCACCCCCGCGCTGTCGGCAGAACCGCCCTGCACCCGCGCCCAGGCCCCCGAGCGCCGCAACGCGGCCGGGGCCGTTACCTGCTCCGCCAGGGGCCGGATCAACCACAGCCGCACACCGAGATGCCCTGTCGGAGCTGGTCCGGGTGGCCTGCATCCGTTGGCGCGTCGAGGATTGCTTCCAGGCGTCGGTGCGCGACACGTTGACGCCGACGGCGTCATGAGCTTCGGAAGGCTTCGGGGTAGGCGAATTCACCCTGCACGGAGGGTTGGTAGGCGGCCAGGGTCCGGACCTCGAAGAGGTCGCCCCGGCCAGGTTCCGGACCGGCGATGGCGAAGTCCGTGCTCGGGCGAAAGCCGAAGCGGCCGTAGAAGTCGCGGTCACCAAGCACCACGACCAGCGGGGCGTCGAGGGCGTCCGAGGCGGCGAGCGCATCGTGGACCAGGGCGGAACCGACACCGCGTCGCCGGTGGCCAGGGAGCACGCCGAGCAGGCTGACGTCGGGGACCCGGGTGGCGCCGATCCGGCCCCAGGAGCACAGGACGTGGCCGACGAGCTTGCCGGCTTCGTCCTCGGCCACCGGGAACAGGGCCGGTATCCAGGCTTCCGTGGAAGTCACCGACCCGGCCTGCGCGGCCAAGACCGCAATCCGCAGGCCGGCCCGGCGCTGCCAAGCGCTCCAACAAGCGGTCAAAGAGGCCGACGCGGACCTCGCTCCCCTCGTCGTCAGGGCTGCGCCGGCCTCGTCGCCCCGCCCGGAGTGGGCACTGAGACAGGCGGCCAGTTCCTGATCACCGTAGGAGACAACCCCGACCGGCTTCGATCCGAAGCGTCCTTCGCGCACCTGTGCGCGGCAGCACCGATGCCTGTGCCTTCCGGCGATCAGGACGCTGATCGACTGCCGTCCGCGTCATCGAGGTCGAACGACGCGGCCGCAGTCAGCCGCTCGACGAACGTGCGGAAGTCCGCGGCCAGTGGGATCTCCGCATCCCGGTCCCTGTCGAACCACGTCACGGTCGGCTCCCCGTGCTCTCCGCATGCCCGGTAGTCGAGAGCGATCCAGCAGTGACCATCACCGGAAAGCAGAACCAGAGGTGAAGGAAGCCCCCACTCCTCAACCAAGTAGGGCGAGTCCAGCAATGACAACTGGCCGTCGTGACGACCGATGCCCATCATGTCGTCGAGCGGAACATGGTTCTCGCTCCACGACGTCGGCACATCGGTCGGGAACGCGTTCCACAGATCCGCCACCAGGCCACCGTTCTGGACCCGCAGGATCTCCAGCAACGAAGCCGGCAGACGGACACCGAGCCGACGCTCGGCATCCTGAACGACCGCGTCCGTCAAGGGCGACTGAACCCCGTACAGGCCCTCGTCCCAGAACGTCGCTTTAACCTCATCAAACCGAGCCACGAACTCATCCTATGGACTCAGCCGACCGGCTTGACGGTCTAGACCGATCTATAGGGCTTCACGGGCGCTTCCAACGATTTGAGTCGGCTGGGATCCGGCGCGGTCTCCAGGTCGAACTCGATGAACTCCACCAGGCGGCCGTCAGCTCGGCGGCGCGGTCCTTGAAGCAGATCTCCCGCAGGCCCTCGGCGGTATGTGCCTACGTGACACGGAAACGGTCGGGATGAAGCCGTCGCCGTGGTTCAACGAGGTCACAGGTAGGGCCTGCGCCACGCTGACCGTTGTCTGCCTTCCACCGTTCCAGCCATGAGCGCCGGCCGCGCCTGGTCGGCCGCCCCCGCCACCCCCGCCACCCCCGCCAGGCATCACCGGGGCCGCTCGCTAAGCGGCGTCCCACACGCCGGTGGGGGCGATCTCGGCCACCCAGTCCGCGAAGTCGCGGGGCTTGCGGTGGAGGGCGCGCTCGACGCCGTCGGCCAGTGAGCTGTTGCGGCCGTCGAAGAACTCGGAGATGAGCGTGGCCAGCGGATCGGCGAAGTCGCGCGGGGCGCCGTCGTTGACGATGGCGTCGGCGAACTGGTCCCGTGTGATCGGCTCGTAGCGCAGAGCGCGGCCGGTCGCCCGGGCGATCTCGTCGACGCCTTCGGCGAAGGTCCACAGGCGGGGGCCCGTCAGCTCGTAGCGCTCGCCCACGTGGCCGTCCTCGGTGAGGGCCGCCACCGCGACGTCGGCGATGTCGTCGGCGTCGACGAACGGGTCGGCGTTGTCACCGGCGGGCAGGGCCAGTACGCCGTGGCGCAGCGGTTCGCGGAACACGCCCTCGTCGAAGTTCTGGTTGAACGAGGCCGGGGCGACGATGGTCCACTCGACCGGGAGGCTCGTCACGGCGTCCTCGCACCGGACGGCCTCGTCCTGGTTGCGGGCGGACAGCAGGACCAGGCGCTGGACGCCGGCGTCGACCGCCAGCCGGGCCAGGGCGGCGATGGCGTCGCCGGCGCCGGGCCACTCGACCTCGGGGTAGTACATCAGGTAGGCCGACCGGACGCCGACGACGGCGTCGGCCCAGGTCGAGGGGTCCTCCCAGTCGAACGGGGGCTTGCCTGCGCGGGAGCCGACCCGCACGTCAACGCCTCGCTCGATCAGCCGCTTCGTCACCCGGCGGCCGACCCGGCCGGTACCACCGAGAACCAACGTCGTGTGCTCGTTTGTTGTCATACCTGCAGTCTGAACGGCACCAATCTGGACGGTCCATGGCCGAGATGCCAGGATCCATAATCGATCGTCTACTCTCGGTCGGGTGGACGCACTCGCAGGGCTACTCGAGGGGCCGCGGGCCAGCGGCGCTTTCCTCCTCCGTATCGTGCTGGACCCTCCGTGGTCGATCCGGGTCCAGGACGGATCACCTCTGTGCCTCGCCGTCATGCTCAGCGGCGAAGCGCGCGTCGAGCCGGACCACGGCGAGCCCGTGCTGCTGCGCCCGGGGGACGTCGCCATCGTCCGTGGGCCGGACCCCTACGTGATGAGCGACGAGGCGGCGACACCGCCGCAGGTCATCGTGCACCCCGGCCAGCGGTGCGTCACGCCCGAGGGCGTCGATCTGCGCGAGCGGATGGCGCTGGGGGTGCGTACGTGGGGAAGCAACCCCGACGGGTCGGTGCAGATGCTGCTCGGCGTGTACGAGGAGGTCGGCGCCGTCGGCCAGCGCCTGCTCGACGTGCTGCCGCCGCTGCTGGTCGTGTCCGACGACACATGGGACTCGACCCTCATCCCGGTGCTGACCAAAGAGGCCACCAAACAGGGGCCCGCTCAGGGTGTCATGCTCGACCGCCTGCTCGACCTGCTGCTCATCTCGGTGCTGCGGGCGTGGTTCGACCGGCCCGGGACCGAGGCCCCGGCCTGGTACCGGGCCCACACCCACCCGGTGGCCGGCGAGGCACTGCGCCTGTTCCACGAGGACCCGGCGAACGACTGGACGCTGGAGCGGGTCGCGGCCGAGGTCGGCGTGTCACGGGCAACGCTGGCCGAGTGCTTCCGCAGCGCCGTCGGTACGCCGCCGATGACCTATCTGACCGAGTGGCGCCTGGCCCTGGCCGCCGACCTGCTGCGCCAGTCCGACGCCACGCTGAACGTCGTCGCCCGGCAGGTCGGCTACGGCAGCGGGTTCGCCCTCAGCTCGGCGTTCAAGCGGGTGTACGGCATCAGCCCGCAGGAGCATCGCAGCAACGCGCCGGCGCAGTGAGCGCGAGGGCCGCCGACCCGACGACCGACCCAGCCCCACGCGGCGGCCAGGCGGGCGGACCATACCGATCCGGTGTGTGCGTCGGCGGACGGATACCCCAGGGCGTGAGCGAGCAGGACCTCGGAGCTCCGTCCCCTCCTCGACTGCCCCCAGCCCGTCGCCGCCCGCGCGCACGCCCTCGCCCACCAGCCCGAGCAGGCACGCCAGGCCGTCGAGGCAGCCAACGCCTTCATGGAGCGACTCGACACCAGCGCACGGGCCGCCACACGGCTCACCCACGACGAGCAGAAACACCCACATCCGCCTCTCCCACGCCTTCACCGCCCCCGGCGGCACCGAGGAGGCGTGCCGGTGGCACGGGGTTGAACCGGCGGACGCCGGGCTGGATGACGTCGTCGTCGCCGTGCTTGTGGCGTCGATGGTCGTCCTCGTCCAGCGAGGGCTCGGTGGCTACTCGGGCCAGGCGGAGTTCTTGATGATCTCGACGAAGTCGCCGCGGACGAACCCGGGCACGTAGTGGGCGAGTACGTCGGCCTTGACGTTGCCGAACGTCGTCTCGGGGCGGTCCTCGATGCCCTCGGCGAACGCGGCCAGGATCCGGTTCTTGAAGTCCGGGCGGGGGTGGGCCTCCGCCACGGCTGTGCGCTGTTCGTCGGAGACCGTGTGGTAGCCGATGCCCAGCACGTCCAGCTCCACTCCCCTGGTGACCAGGGCGATCTCGGGCGCCATGTGCAACGGGATCTCCGGCGTGGTGTGCAGGGCGATCGCCGTCCAGACCCGGTCGGCCTCCTCGCCGGTGATGCCGTGGGCATGCAGGAACCGCCGTGCCTCGTCCGCACCATCGATCTCGAAACGCTGGTCGGTGCGGCGGAACCGCTCGGTCAGCCCCAGGTCGTGGAACATCGCCCCGACGTACAGCAGCTCCGGATCGAACCGAAGCCCCTGTTCGCGCCCGCGCAGCGCGCCCCAGAGGAACACGCGCCGGGAGTGGTCGAACAGCAGCGATGAGGCCGCCTCACGGACCAGTTCGGTCGCCTCCCGCGCCAGAGCACTGTCCGGGATCCGCACTCCCGCAATCGTCTCGCTCACGATGTCTCTCCATTTCCTCGTCTCAACGGGCCGAGTCCCAGGGTCGCCGGGCACGTACCATGGCGGCCATGTCCTTCCTGCCAGAGAAACCACAGATTCAGACATGACGCATCGCGTGGGCTTCGTGGTGTTCGACGGCGTGACCATGCTGGATGTCAGCGGCCCCGCGGAGGTCCTGCACCAGGCGGGCCGGTTCGACCACCACTACGACCTGATCCTGATTTCTCCGTGTGGCGGGGAGGTCACGACCTCGACCGGAATGCCTCTGAGCAGCACGGTGACGGCAGCCGCAGCCGGCCGGATCGACACCGTGCTCGTGGCCGGGGGTGATCGCCTGACCGAGCAGCCGGTGGATGCGGAGCTGTTGGCGACGACCCGCACCGTGGCCTCGCGGGCGACGCGGGTCGCCTCGGTGTGCACAGGCGCTTTCGTCCTTGCCCAACTCGGTCTGCTCGACGGGCGCCGGGCGACCACTCACTGGCGGCACGCCGACACCCTCGCCCGCCGTCACCCCCAGGTACGCGTCGAGGAGGACGCGATCCATGTCCGGGACGGGCGGTTCATCACCTCCGCGGGCATCAGCGCGGGCATCGACCTGACACTGGCCCTCGTCGAGGACGACCACGGGCCCGATGCCGCCCGCCGCATCGCACGCGAACTGGTCGTGTTCCTTCAGCGTCCGGGTGGCCAGTCACAATTCACCACGGCCACCACTCCGCCCCCGCGCAACGACCTGCTGCGTCCCCTGATCAATTCCGTGTTGGCCGACCCGGCCGCCGATCACGATCTGCCGTCCATGGCCCGCGCCGCGGCCGTCAGTCCCCGGCACCTGACCCGGTTGTTCCACACCGAGCTGGGCACCACCCCCGCCCGCTGGGTCGAGCGGGTCCGTCTCGACCGCGCCCAACAGCTCCTCCTCGACGGGCACAGCGTCACCTCGGCGGCGCGGCACAGCGGACTCGGCAGCGACGAAACCCTCCGCCGCGTCTTCGTCCGCCACCTCGGCATCAACCCCACCGCCTTTCGCCAGCGCTTCGGCACCACCGGCACGATCCGGACCGTGGTCCCCACCGCCAAGGGCACGATGGACAGCCCAGGGTCTGAATAGAGGCTCTCCGCCAGTTCTCGTGGACGGGCGCGATGGCCTCGCGGTCCTGGCCCTCACTCAAACCGGGAGAAGCACATGATCAGGCGAGGGGCGCCCGTCCGGGTCGCCCTGCCAGCGGGCAAGTGGAGAATCCGTGCGTTCCATTCGGCCGGGGTCGGCGTGGTCCAGCTCGTAGCACAAGGTGAGCCCTGCGCCGCGATGCCAGCGGCCGACGAGACAACCCTCCCCTGAGGGGTGTCCCGTAATTGCTGGTCGTCACTGGGGTGCGTCGCGACGCAGGTCCCGGATGTACCAGTCGAACCGTGTGGCGTCGTTGCTGTGCGCCTGCTCGCCGGGGGTGAACCCTGCCCGCCGGGCCACTGCAGCGGATGCGGGATTCGCCGGATCGACCTGGATCACCGCTTCTTCCCCGCCCTCAGTGGCCGCGTACTGGGACGCCAGGAGGACCGCGCGGGTAGCCAGGCCACGCCCCCTCCAAGACGGATAGAGGCCATAGGCGACATTGACCCGGCCGGGAGCCAAGCCCTCTCCTGCGAACCGCAGGTCGATCGTCCCCGCGAGCGCCTCGTCGGCGCCCACCCGGATGCCGAAAGCGCGGAGCGGACCGGCGGTGTTCCACTGTTCCCAGCAGTGCCGGAAGTACGCTGCGACACCCGCGCGCGTGCCCGGACCACCGTTGAGCCAACGCACCAGCAGCTCATCCTCCCCCGTGAGATGCGCCTCCACATCGTCCAGGCGCAGCGGCGACAGAGTGATGATCCCGTCGGACAGCTTCACTTCATGCATCCGCCGATTCTTGACGCCGAAGCCGCGTTGCACCATCGGATTCCGCGGGACGTCGAGGACGCCGTTGACCTAAGCGGCGAGGGCGGCGGGTTCGCCGAGCTGTGCGGCGGCCGTGCGCCAGGCGGCCGTCACCGCGGTGTGTGCCCGCTCGGTCCAGGCTGCGCCATCTGTTGTCAGTTCGAGTGGTTCCCCCACGTGCACATGCAGTTCCGGGCGGCGCAGCGGCGCCGTGACCAGGCCAGCGAGTTGCTTGGGCACGCTTCCCGAGGTGACCCGACGGGCGCCGGCCTGGCCCAGGGGCACCACCGCGGCCCCGGTTCGCTGGACAAGCCGGGACAACCCGCTGCGGAAAGGCTCGGGCGCTGCTTCCGCGGCGTCTGTCCGGTGCGGGAGACCGCCCTCGGCGTAGATCAGAATCAGGCGTCCCCGCTCCAGCGCCTCGGCTGCTTCGTCCAGGGCGTTCGCTGCGCGTCGGTCGCCGCGGTGGACGGGGATGTGCCCTTCGCGTGCGAGCGCGCGGCCGAGCACCGGGACGCGCCACAGCCCGGCGGCCGCCATGACGACCGGACGGGTCCCAAGGCGGTGCAGCGCGGCGAGCACGATGGCGGGGTCGGCGAGCGAGGTGTGGTTCGCGGCGATGATGCTGCCGGGGGCGAGTTCGGCGCCCGCGTCGGCGGTGATCGTGAGGCGTCCGACAGCGGGCACCAGGACGTCGGCGAGGCGGCTGAGCATGTTAGGTCTCCCGAGCTCGACTATGTTGATCTTCATCGTCGGCTGTGGGAGCGCTCAGGGCCTGAGTAGCCGCACTCATGCACCATGAGGCGTTGTTCGATCGAGTAGGGGATCGATACCTACGCCGCTGCCCTGTCGCAGCAGGGTGGTGAAGTTGAGGGCAGCCTGATCCGGGAGGTGCCGGGGAGGGTGGGAGCACCCCTGACAGACCTGGGACGTTCCATGGCGGCCGGCTCGGCCCGTCGTCATCGGTCCAGCAATTCTTCCGGAACTACCACATACTCGAGGCCGGCCAACGCTCGCTTGGCGTTCAGCAATGCAGCATGGGTTCCGCGGGGTCGTTGGCCTGCTGCAGCTGACTCGCGGTGAGGCGCCGCAACTACCGGACTGGTTCGGCGACGCCAGGAACGCCTGGCGTCGGAACCGAGCTCGGGAAAGCGATCGAATCCGACCCCGCGCCCGTGCCGGGAATCCCCCCTTACTCAGCCCGCGGCTCACAGTGCTTGCAGCAGTCCGTCGGTGTGCCGCAGCACGTAACCGGCCACGGCCTTGCCCAGCTTCACTCCCGCCTCGTCCGCCGAGCGGGTGTGGACGCCGGAGAAGACCCGTGCGTCGACGTTCTCCGTGGTGATCCGGTGCCAGTCGGTGTATGTACGGGTCACGCCCGGCGCGGTGTAGCTGGTCAGCTCGTACGGCGCCGTGCGCGGCCCCACGAGGCTGTTGAGGACGCTCTCCGCCGCTCTCGCGTACGTGGTGTGGCCGCTCGGGTGGTCCGGGGAGGCGGGGGTGATGTTCAGCGGCGTCCACTTGGCGTCCGGGGCGATGTCGCCGGTGCGAATGGCCGTGACGGGACGCCAGCGCTGGTAGGTGTACTTGCCGTCGGAGATCGCGATCTGCGCGTCGACGAGCGTGACATGGAACAGCGCCACGAGCTCGGCCCGCTCCGCCGCCGAGCGGGGTCCCCGGTCCACGGCGACCCGCAGCGGCTCGGTGTACAGCGTCAGCAAGGAGCCGGACCAGAACTGCGCGGTCTCCGTTTGGCGGGCGGTGCGCACGGTGCTGTCGGCGGCGCCGTACGCCCGTACCTCCGCGAGATCCGCCTTGTAGCGACCGGAGTCCAGCGCGGGCGGCGGCCCGGGCCGGAACTGGCCGGCGGAGTTCAGGACGAAAGGCCGCGCCAGACGGCTTCCGGCCCCTGCGGCCGGGCTGTACGACGGCGGCGTCGGCTGCCACACACCGGGCGCGGCGGCCCGCACGGTGAAGGGGGCGTCCACCGACGCGGGGTCGAGGCCGTCGCCCTTCCGGGAGGCCAGCGCGAGCCGGGCCTGCCGCTCACCCGCGGCCGCTCCCTGGTCCTCGGCCGGGCCGTCCGGGATCCGCTCCAGGGTCTTCCGCAACGCCGCGTCCAACTGCTCGGTGCGCGCCGGGGAGAGCGAGACAAGGGCGCGGTGCACCGCGGAGGCCAGCGCGGCTTCCTGGTAGTCGGCGCGGTCCACGCCACGCGGGACCGCCCGGGTGGCGCGTGCCGCCGCCAGCCAGCTGATCGCCCAGGTGCGGTTGTTGGTGATCTGCGTCGGGGCGCCGGCGGCCGCGACGGTCTCGGCGGTGGTGTCGTACCACTCGAGCGCCACGGAGGCAGGCCCCTGCTCGGCCGTGTCGGCGGCCGACGGGGCCGTGACGCCGGTGGTCAGCAGTGCGGCGGCCCCGAGGGCCACCACGGCGTGGCGGACGGTCAGCGATCCCGGGGACATCACGGACACTCCTTCAGCGTACGCCTCTGCCCGTGTCTGCTCGCGTCAGGACCGTTCGTTCGCCTGCACTCCACGTTCGCGGAAGCCGGGCGAAGCCCGACGGGAGCAGTGAGGCATCCACCTGAAGCGGCTTGGCGTGACGCGGCGTGTCCCGGGTCGCGTCCGCGTGGCGATCCGTCGATGCGCCCACCTGGAACCGCTGCACCTCGCGGGCGCTGACACTCGCGCGGCCCGGTGGGCTGCCTGTGCCTCCGCAGTACCAGCGCATGCCCAGCCGCGTCCGGTCAGGACCACGCCGACGCCAATGCGGTGCCCGACCCGGTTGTGAGGCGGACGGGTTCAGCCGGCCAGATCCTTGCGGCGGGCGTACCGGAGCCCGGCCAGGTCGCCGTGGTAGAGCTCGCCGTCGTCGTTGTCGGCCACCGTGCCGCGGGCGGGCCCGCCGCCGCCCACGCCGCGGAAGAACGCCCGCAGCCAGTAGTACGGCTGGAGCGGCAGCCAGCACAGCCCCGACAGCCACCGGTACACCGTCCGCCAGAACCCGGGCCGCCCGCCGTCGGCGGCACGGATCACCCGGATCCCCGTGACCAGTTTGCCGATGCTGGCCCGGAACAGATAGGTCAGCAGCACCTGGTTGACGAACGACAGGCCGAGCAGGAAGGCGAGCGCGGTCAGCGGGCGGCCTTCCTCACCGCGCATGACCAGGTAGGGCACGCAGACCACGGTGCACAGGTCGACCGTGACGGCGAGGAGGCGTCGCCCCTCCCCGGCGGGCCGCGGAACCCGTGCCCGCGCCTGCCCGTGCGCGGTGATCGGATGTCCGTACGGCGGGGGCTGCGTTCCGTACGGGGCCTGCTGCGGATACGCCCCCGCAGGCGCCTGCTGGGCGTACGGCCCTCCGTACCCTCCCTGGCCGTACGGCGCCTGTGGCTGCGGCGCGTATGGCTGAGGCGCCTGAGGTGCCTGAGGCGGATACTGCTGCGGCGGCCGGCTGTAGGACGGGTACGACTGGTTCCCCCGTGACGTGTTCATGCTTGGATGATGCCGCATCGGCCGCCTCAGCTGCGCCGATGCCGGCTCCACCCTGGCTCGACGAGGATTTCTGTAGCGGACTTGGGCCGTCATGGATCATTATGCAGCGCATGAGTGATCAACCCGCACGATGGACCCAGGCAACTGTCTACCCCGACATGTGGGCCGACCCGGACGACGACCCCCGCGGCAAGGACGGTGCCAGTCCGGACGGCGAGCTCGCGACACTGCAGGACTTCCTGACGGGCTACCGCATGACCCTGCGGATGAAGTGCGAGGGCCTGGACGCGGAGCAGCTGGCCCGTCGGTCGGTTCCACCGTCGACGATGTCGCTGCTGGGCCTGGTCCGGCACCTCGCCGAGGTGGAACGGGACTGGCGTAATTGGATCAGCGACGGTGACCCCCTGCCGAAGCTGTACGACCGGCGTGACGCGGACTTCGAGGAAGCCGTCGCCGATCAGGCCATGGTCGACGCCGCGTACTCCGATCTGGAGCGTGAGCAGGCGGCGACCGACGCCGCGCTGGCCGAACACCCGGATCTGGGCGAGCGCGTGGGGAAGGACAACACCTCGATCCGGGAGCTGATGGTGCACAGGATCGAGGAGTACGCCCGTCACTGCGGGCACGCCGACCTGCTGCGCGAGTGCGTCGACGGAAGGGTGGGCCAGTGACGGGGCCGGACTCCACACCCGCCCCCGTCGACCGAGTGGTGCGGGCAGTGGACCGGCCGACGGCCTGCTGAGGGGGCCAACGGGAGTCTGGTGCCCGCCCCTTCTTGACCTTGACGTGGCGGCAGGGTTTCTCATGGGACTCACGCGGATCGGAGCGATCTGGAGAGGACACCGAGATGGCCACCACCCTTGAGAAGAACCTGGCCCTGCTGCGCACGGCGTACGAGACGCTGGAGAGCGGCGATCTCGACGCGGGCGTCGAGATGCTGGCGGAGGACTTCATCGCCAACCTCCCGGGGGCGCCCGACCCGTTGCACGGTCGGGAGATCTGGAGGCTGGGGGCTCAGTCCATGCTGGACGGGTTCCCCGACCTGCAGATCGACGTCGAGGACATGTTCGGCGTCGACGACAAGGTGGCGGTGCGGGTCCACTTGCACGGAACGCACCGGGGAGCCTTCCAAGGGGTCGCGGCGACGGGCCGGCCGGTCAGTTTCCGGAGCATCGAGATCTACCGGATCGAGGGCGACAGGATCGCCGAGGAGTGGGTCGCTCCGGACATGATCAGCCTCATGCGGCAGATCTCACCCACACCAGCCGACCGCTGACCCCGACTCCCGAAGGCCGGCGGCCGCGGGAAGACCACCCTGGGGTCTTTGGACGCGTCCGTTGCGGCGGAACATGAGCCAGGCCTGGGACGGTGGGCAGACGTGGACGGCGCCGTCGTGGGTGACGTCCCAGACCTGCGGGCAGGGCCCAGGCCTGCGAGGTCTGGCGCCGTGGCGATTCGGGGTGGCGACACTGCCCTGGGCGGTCGTGGCTCATCCGACCACGCGCATCGCGGCCTGAAGAGCGGCGCCGGGCCGCTGGAGCAGGTCGGTGCTGTCCGCCCACTGGTCCACGCTGCCCACCAGCGGCAAAGATCGAAGATCCGGGTCCGTGACGGTTCGCACGAGCGCCTGGGTGAAGCGTTCGGCGCGCAGGACCAGGAAGGGGCGTGAGTGGTAGGGCCGGCACTTCGGGTCCACTGGCTTGATCAGCCCGGACGCGTTCTGCAGCGACGCGACGGCCTCGTAGGCGTCGCACAGGTGAGATTCCCGGCTCGCGTAGTCCGTCGCCGCCATCGCGCCGCGTAGCACCGGGGTGAGCGTCCTGGCCACCGGCAGCCGGCCGAAGGCACTGCCGAGCCACTTGCCGTAGGGGACGTAGCGGCGTTCCAGCAGCAGGCACAGGCGCATCAGGTCCCGCACCAGCCGGGCGGCGACGACGGCCGAACCGATGTCGTCCCCGACCTCCGCGCAACGGCCCACGAACGCCTCCTCCTGCGATACGCGCTGCCACTGGCATGCCAGCAGGTACCGCCACACCTGCTCCGGATACCACTCCAGTCGGCGCCGGACATCGGTGAGGGCGCCGAGCTCATCGCGGAACACCGCGCCACCGGTGGTCTCGGCGAGTCTCTGCTGCGGCACGGCCAGCCATTGACGGGCAGTCCACCGCGTAGCGTCCGCGGACGGTCCGAGTCGCTCGGTCAGCCATCCGGCCATGTCATGTACGTCCACTCGGTGGTTGACCGGTCCCTCGGTCAACTGCATGCGGCCGACGGGATCGAGCGGATCGCCACTTTCCTGGAAGTGGGTGGGCCAGCCCCGCACCTGCTTCGGCAGCGACTCGGCCAGGATGCGACGGATCTCCGCGGCATGCCGGGTGCGGTCCTCGGCTGTCAGGAAGATCTCCAGCCGCGGCCCCACTCGTGATCCGCCGATCGCGGGGTGTCGAAGCCCAGCACTTCGGAGCCGCTGCCGACCCGGGCAGCCGCGTACGGCAGCCCGGGAAAGGCATCCCGAAGGATCGGCCGCACAGCCTCCTCGTAGAAGACCTTGGACAGCTCGATGCCCGGCATGAAGTCGGCGGGAGGGATCGTCATGGCCCAACTGTGGCGGACCTTCCCGTCCCGAGGCCATCGGTTTACCTCGTGGAGGAGAACGGCGAGCGTATGCCGTTCGCCCGGGGCCGAGCGGTGGTGGGGAGGGCCTCGCGCATCACACCATCTCTCCGGTCGCCCGGTTCTTGATGGGCGCCGTCGACGCGATGCGGTCGTTGCTCAGCCAGTGGAACAGAATCGGCCCGAGGGCCACCACGACCGCGCCTGCGATGACGAACGGCCAGGAGAGACCGAACTCGCGGGCCAGCAGGCCGCCTGCGATCGCGCCGACGGCCGAGGCCCCGGTCGACAGCGTACGGAATATGGCGGTGACTCGGCCCAGCATGTGGTCGGGGATGAGCCGCGCCCGCAGGCTGACGGCAATGACCGATTGCGTCATGACGACGAACCCGTCCAATGCCATCAGGGCGCTGAGGGCCGCGACGTGATGGACCAGGCCGAGCGCGGCGGTCGCGAGGCCGGAGACGACGCTTGTCCACAGCAACGTCGTGCCGGGCGGCGTGAGACGGCCGACGCGATCACCGTACACACCGCCGAGGAAGGCTCCCACCGCACCGCCGGCGAGTACGAGGCCGAACGTCGAAGCGTTCGCGTCGAGGCGCTCGATCACCGTGAGGGAAAGGAGACTGTAGGTGGCGGAGCTGGCCAGGTTTCCGACACCGAACAGCACGCACAGGCTGACGAGCAGGGGGGATCCGCTGAAGCCCCGGATACCTTCCTTGATGTCGTCGACGAGCCGTGCCGTCGACGGGTCGTGGGCTTGCTTGCGGCGGGCGAGGGGAAGCAGGGCCAGAAGCAGTACGGCGACGCCGTAGCCTGCCGCGCCGAGGGCGAACGGAGCAGCGACCGCGAGCGCGAACAGGCCGCCTCCCAGGGGCGGGCCGACGAAGCTGTTGGCCACGGTGTAGGTGGCCTGCAGCCTGCCGTTGGCGCGTTCGAGCTGATGGTCGGCGACGATGCTGGGCACGAGCGCCGAGGAGGTGTTGTCGTACAGGGTCTCCGCCAGGCCGAACAGGAAGGCCAGGCCGTAGAGCATGGCGATGTGGACGTGCCCGGTGGACAGGGCCAGCGCCAGGAGGGCGACGGCGACGGCGCGGAAGAGACTGGCTATGCGTAGCAGCAGGACGCGGTCGACGCGGTCGGCCAGCGTCCCCAGCGGTATCGACAGGAGCAGCCAGGGCAGGTACTGGAAGGCGGTGATGGCAGTGATGGCCACCGGATCACGTGTGACCGTCAGAGCGACCAGCGGTGTGGCGGACAGCAGCATGCCGTTGGCGAGGTTCGACGTCGCGGTCGCCAGCCACAAGCGTCGGAACGTGCGCCAACGGGCGTGGTCGTGCGTCGGGTCCGGCATTGCATCTCCCCCGGGACGGGCTTGCACAGTCGTACGTGACGCTACTGGCGCCACCGCAGAGCCGCGGCGTCACGGTGCAGGGCTTCGGACAACGACGGAGCAGCGTTCGCACTGCTCCCCTGTGCGACCAGTCACCGCATCATGCCCGGTGCCGGGTGGCCGGCCATCGGTTCGTCTTGCCCATCGCGGGCAGAACTCCACGTGGGGCTGTTCCCAGTTGATCCAGTGGGCTGTGTCGGTGAGCGCGTTTCCGCTCGGGCTACGGCTCGGGGGAGACCGTGATCAGGAAGCGGGTACTCGTCTTGTCGTTCACCGAGGCCGGCCTTGGCGACGGTACCTGCGGTTGTCGTGGCAGCGTGGATAGGATCGCCGGCATGGCGCTGCGACCTGTTCTGGTGAACATAAAGGCTCTTGATGACTCGGTGGTCGGCCGGTTCTGGGCGGAGGCGCTCGGCTGGAGTGTTTCCAGTGCGGAATCCGGCGAGACCAACCTCGGACGTGTCGGCTTCGATTGGCGGGACCCGGTCGGCGTACGCGTCGACGTCGTCGCCGTCCCGGAACCCAAGACGGCGACGAAGAACCGTGTGCATCTCGATCTCGCCACCACCTCTGTGGCCCATCAGGCGGAGCTGGTCGCGCGTCTGAAGGCTCTCGGTGCGACGCCCGCCCACGTGGGCCAGGGCGACGTGCCGTGGACGGTCCTCGCCGACCCGGAGGGCAACGAGTTCTGTGTGCTGGAGCCCCGGGAGATCTACCGGGACACCGGGCCGATCGCCGCGGTGGTGGTCGACTGCGAGGATCCGCGGGCCATGGCCCGGTTCTGGGGTGAGGCGATCGACTGGACCCTGCACGAGGTGACCGACGATCACGCGGTGATGCGCTCCGCCAAGGGTGTCGGCCCGTACCTCGAGTTCCTCCGCACGCCCGGCGGGAAGACCGTGCCGGACCGCGTCCATCTCGACCTGCTGCGCTACCCCGATGACGATCAGGAGGCGGAGGCGACCCGGCTGCGGGCCCTTGGCGCCACCGACCTCGACCTCGGCCAGGGCGACGTCCCGTGGAAGTGCCTGGCAGACCCGGAGGGCCACGAGTTCTGCATCCTCGCCCGCCGGTCCTGACGCGGAGCCTGGACGGCACCCCGGCACATGAGCCTTGTGTACTCCTGCGCCATGACCCCGGGTGGGCCGGGCTGCGGCGTCCCGATCGGTTCGGGCGGCGAGAGTGTGCGCGTAAGGGGGCGAGATCAGCTCGCTCGCCGCCCACGACACTCAACTCACCGACTGAGGCTCTCAGTCACACTGACGGCTGCGACGAGTATGTGTTGCGCGGCAACTGCGGAAGCGTGCACGGGTGGCCCTGTCTCCGCCGTCGGCGCGGCCAACCCTACTGGTGACAGCACTAGTCAGGGGGGCGGACGCGCTCTGGCGACCTACGAGGTCCGCCGGAACGGCACCAGCGTCGGGACGTTGAGGGTCGCGATGGCGTCGGGCCTCTTCGGGGGAGCCACGGACATCGGCTGTCCCTGACGTGCCGCCGACCGCCCGCCGTCGGCCGAGGACGACCGCGGGCTTCCTGGGTGTGGATCTACGATCAGTTCATGCCTCGCGACATCACACACTTGCATCACGTCGGCCACGTCGTCAGTGACATGGCACAGGCCATAGCGCTCTACCGACGGTTAGGATTTCACGTTCCGCCGCCCAGTGTGCCGGCGCTGGCACCCCGCGAGGGCGCCGCGCCGGAGCCCTTCGGGGCAGCGAACACCCATGCCGACCTCTCCCGGAACTTCGTCGAGTTGGTGACGCCGGTGAAGCCCGGGCACACGGCGGGCCTCCCACCCGACACCCGGATCGTTCCGCTCCAGGCGCCGCCGGAGAAGCTGCCCGTGCTCCTGTCGCGGATCGAGGCGACCAGCGCCCAACTCGGCGGATGGCGCGATCGGTTCGAAGGGCTGCACATCCTGATGTTCTCCTCGCCGGACGTGGACGGCACGGCGGACCGGCTCACCGCTGCCGGCGTAGGCCACGGCGGGGTGAACACTGTCGGGCGGCCCGTCGAGACTCCCGAGGGCGTACGCACGGAACCCGTCCGCTACCTGGAGATCAACGGAGCGCCGGAAGGCCGGGTCGGCGTCGTCGCCGACGTGGACCCGGAATTCCAGCACACCCGTCACCTCGACCACCCCAACGGCGCCCAGGACCTCGTGGAGGCGGTGCTGTGCGTGCCTGACGGACAACTCCCCCTGTTTCGCGAGCGGTACGAGCGGTATCTGGGCCGACCGGTCTCCGCCGAGGGGCCAGTCACCCTCATGACCAGGGCCGAACTCGCGGATCTGCTGCCGGGTGAGGCTCCGCCCGTGCTCCCGGCGCTCGTCGCCTGCACCGTCACCGTCCCCGACATCGCCCGGGTGCGTGCGCTGCTCGCGGAGAACGGGCTGCCCGCGCGCGAAACCGGCCGAGGGGAGCCCTTCGTTCCGGCCGAAGCGGCCCTCGGTGCGGCTCTGATCTTCCGGGAGGCGTGAGAGGGGCCCCACATCGGCGCCCGGTGCGGCAGCCGGCTCGTTCGCTGTCGCACCAGGAGGCCGAAGCAAGATTCGATCCAGAACGTCTCGTCTTGCTCGGCCTCGGACGAGAGGGATCGCATCATGGAACGCCTTGTGGACGTGGCGGACATCGCGTCATCCGCTACGACCACCGTGACACCGGCCGCTCCACCTGGTGTGCACTCACCGAACCGGCGGAGGACGCCGTCGCCGTGCTGGACGGCCTCGGCGTCCAACGGGCCCACGTCGTCGGCATGCCGCTGGGAGGGATGCTCGTCCAACTCCTCATCGCAGATCATCCGGACCGGCTGCTCAGCGCCACCCTGTTCGGCACCGGCGCACTCAGCACCACCCCGTACACGCTCCCCGACGGAACGCGGATCCCACCCCGCACCGACGTGCCCACCCTCGTCATCTCCGCGCCGACCGAACCCGTCACCCCCCCGCCCAGTACTCGCCGCCCCGTGTCAACGCGCTGCGGACCCGTGGCCTTCGCCCCCGGCGGCCGACGGAAGTCGCCAGGCCCAGCCCTGCGGCTGTTCTTCCTCCGCCGCATCCTCCGGACTTTCGCCGAGCAGCGCGGCGGTGGCGGCGGAGACGGGGGAAACGAGCATGCCGGCGACCGCGTCGATGAGGTTGGCCGTCAGGAGTGCCGCACGGCGCCCGCCCTCCGCCCCGTCGGCGTCCGTACGGTCCGCTTCCGCACCGCCGACGCCCGTCCCGTCGGCGTCCGTCGCCCGGGAGTCCTCGTACTCGGCGAGGGTGCGGATGACCAGCGTCATGGCCATCCCCAGCCGGGCCCGCAGGACGAACGGCGGGAGCCGGTCGAGCTGCTGGGCGATACGGGCCAAGGTGGACTCCATGCTCTCCATCAGTCGCTGATCGGTCAGCGGCAGTGTGCGGACCCACTTGGTCAGCGAGACCTGCACCATGAAGCGCAGGTAACAGGAGCCGGGTTCGACCGCCTTCTCGGCCAGTGGCTGGACCAGCGCCGTGACCAGGCGGTGCAGATCCCGGCCGGAGTCATCCGCGTCCAGGGCGGCCAGTAGTTCCAGCCTGCGCCGGTTCACGCATTCGGTGTGGCGTTCGAAGATCGCTCGTACCAACTGGTCCTTGCTGCCGAAGTGGTACTGCGCGGCGGTCTTGTTGCGCTGGCCGGCCGCCGCACCGATCTCACGCAGCGAGACAGCGTCGATGCCTCGTTCGGCGAACATCCGCTGTGCGGTACTCAGCAGGGCTTCTCGCGTGTCGTGTGCTCTGGACATGAGCCAACCGTACGGCTATACCGGTTTAAGGCGACCGCCTTAAAGTGTGGTTCGGTGTTGGCGCCCACCCCCGTGCCCGCCTCCTGTGATGGCGCATTCCGCCCGGACCGGCCTCCCCGAACGACCGACCTCCCCGAACGAAGGAACGTGTCGACGTGTCCCTCAGCGCCCCGCCCCCACCCCGCCGCCGCATTCCCCGCACGCGGCCCCGACTGCGCGCCGCCCTGGCCGCCTTGGCCCTCGCGGTTTCCGCCGCGGCATGTGACCGTGCCCCGGCCGACACCGGGGCCCACGCAACACCGCAGGCCGTCGACGGCGGCGGTCTCGAAACCCACCCCTACATGGCCGCCCCCGGCCGCAACTCCATGCACGCCGACAGCTACGCGAGCGACACAGCGCCGTTCCCCGCGCCGCGGAACAAGCACCCGAAGGTCACCTGGGCGAGCAAGGCACTCCCGGACGCCCCGGGTGAACCCGCACAGTGCGCGGGCATGGTCTTCCTCAAGGACGGGACACCGGTGGCGCACTGCGGCGCGGCGTCCAGCAGGCCGGCGCTGCGCGTCATCGACCCGGACACCCTGAAGGACCTCGCCCTGTACCCCCTGCCGGTACGCCCCTCCACCATCGTGGCCCGCACCAGCGGCGATCCCTCGGTGATGTTCGGCGACACCTCGGGGGCGTACTTCTACCTCGACCACCGCGATCGCGTGGTGATCGCGGACGCCGCGCAGCACCTCCAGCGGATCGCCGTGGAGGAGGACGCCGCGGGACGGTGGCGCTTCCGGCAGGTCGACGACTGGGATCTGAGCCGTCACCTGCCGAACGACTGCGCGACCGCGAAGAACCCCTCCCCTAAAGGCGAGTGCGACCCCGTCACCGCCGCGCAACCGGACTGGCAGGGCCTCATCTGGTGGGTCACCAGAGGCGGGAGGGTCGGGACGGTGAACCCCGATACCGGCGCCGTGAAGTCGATCCGCCTCGGCGGAGAGGGGATTCAGAACTCCTTCGCCGCCGGACCGGACGGCGTCTCGATCGCCGGCGACCGACGGCTGTACCAGATGCGGGCGAACCGGCAGGGTGTTCCGCAGATCGTGTGGAGCCAGGGCTACGACCGCGGCGAGCGCCGCAAACCAGGCCAGATCGACCAGGGAACCGGCACCACCCCCACCCTGATCGGTGACGACTACGTCGCGATCACGGACAACGCCGAGCCGCGGATGCACGTCAACGTCTATCGCCGGGCCGCTGACCCGGGCGGTGAGCGGCTCGTGTGCTCGGTGCCGGTCTTCGGGGACGGCCGCAGCGCCACCGAGAACTCCATCGTCGCCTGGGGCGATG
Organism: Streptomyces sp. NPDC000410; assembly: GCF_040300305.1. Classification (NCBI taxonomy): domain Bacteria; kingdom Bacillati; phylum Actinomycetota; class Actinomycetes; order Kitasatosporales; family Streptomycetaceae; genus Streptomyces; species Streptomyces sp. NPDC000410. Next base: position 111,433 of record NZ_JBEPDM010000016.1, on the reverse strand, counting down.
GGATGGCCGTGGAGAACAACTACGGCTACGAGTCGCCGAGGAGCGTGCGGGGCGGCAGGTCGGTGGACGGCGGAGTGACCCGCGTCGACATCGACAAGAACGGTGCGGGCTGCCATGTGCGGTGGAAGAGCGACGAGCGCTCGCCGACCGTCGTGATGAAACTGTCCCGCGCCAATGGCCTGCTCTACCTCTACACCAAGCAGCCCAGCGCGGACGGCACCGACACCTGGCACCTGACCGGGGTGGACTGGAAGACCGGCAGGACGCGCTACCGCGTTGCGACAGGTACCGGGGACGCCTTCAACAACAACTGGTCGCCCATCTCGCTCGCGCCCGACGGAACGGCCTACGTCTCCACCTTCGGCGGCTTGCTCAGCGTCCGGGACCGAGGGGATACGGCCCGGTAGGGCCTGCGCCGACCGCGGCGGCGCGCGCTCAGCCGTCCGAAGCGCCGAGGAGCAGCGCGCGTTCCGATCGGAGCCAGGATCGCTCGGCAGCCATCTCGGCCACATCGCCGCGGGCGAGGAACGTCGCCCATGGCTCCTGGCCTCGTCGCCCCAGCCGTTCGATGCGGGCGGCCTCGCGGGACTGGACGGCGTCCAGCGCGTCGAGAACCGCTGCCGGGCGTGCCCCGTAGGCGGCGCAGAGGGCGGCGAGGCGGCTCCGCAGGGTGTGCTGCCCGGCGATCGCCGCTCTCCGCTGCTGTTCGACGGGGCGCAGCGGCACGGCGTACCAGGCGAGCTGGGCGAGGTCGTCGAGCGCATGGCCGGGCGCCGCGAAGTCCCAGTCGATGAAACCGGCCAACTGGTCGCCGTTCCAGATGGAGTTCCACGGGCCGAGGTCGCCGTGCCGAATGACCATGCCGGGCCTCCACTCGTCCTCCTGGCCCTGCCATCGCGCGTCGGCCGGTGGCCGGAAGTCCCGGACAGCGTCGTGGTAGTCGCGCAGCCAGGACCCCAGTTCGCCGATTCCGGCGGTCGACCGCAGTGCCGGCGGCCAAGGGGAGAACGCGGGTTCGCCGTGCAGCAGCGACAGCACCTCATCGGTGCCGTCGGTGCCGAGGACCCGCGGAGCCCGCGTGAAGCCCACTGATTCCAGGTGGGTCAACAAAGCGTGCACCGCGGGCGTCCACTCGCCGACCGGCCTGCGGATCGTCTCGCCGATCCGCCGCACCGTGGTCACGCTTCCCTTGTCCGTCGCACCGTCCTCGATCACCGGGTCAGCCTAAGGGGTGTCGGTGACTCTCGGTAGCCGTCGGTTCGGGGATTCCTGAGGTTCTCCGGCCCATGGATCAGCGTTCTGTGATCGATGCGTCTCGCAGGGTCGCCGCCTTGGGGCCGGTGGGCCGAACTGCGCACACTGGAACCATGCGGGAAATATCCGGCGGCGGGACGGCGGAGCGTGAGGATCTGCTCGCTGCGGCCGTCGCCGAGGCCGTCGAAGGAACCGGCGCGTACGCCGGGAGCGTCTTTCTCCGCTCCCGCGACCGTCGGTCGATCGTGCTCGCCGCAACGTGCGGGGTGCCGCCCTCTCTGCTCGGTGGCTGGCATCTCGTTCCGGTGAGCAGTCCCCTCCCGGTCGCCGTCGCCTACAGTTCCGGGCGCACGGTCCATCTGGCCGACGCCGACGAGACGATGCGCCGGTATCCGCAGCTCGCGGTGGCGTTGCCGTACGCCTTCGGCTCCTGCTCCGTGCCGGTGGGCACAGGTGAGGAGACCTTCGGGGCGCTGGCGATCGTCTGGGCCGCGTCACCCGGCGGCGAGGGGCTGTCCAAGGCGCAGCGCCGCCGCGTGCGGGGCGTCGCCGGGCGGCTCGGTGACTCACTCGCCGACCTCCGCGCCCGCACGGGCGATCCCGTCGAGTGCGACGCGCAGACGACTCCCGTCGAGTCCCCGGCCCCCGCGCCGCCGGCCGTGCGGGCCGGCCTGTTCGACTGGGACCTCGTCACCGGCACCTTCACCGTGGACGACGAGTTCTGCGCGATCTTCGGTCTCGACCCCCGTGCTTTCGACGGACGGGCCGAAACGCTTGTTTCCTGCCTGCACCCCGGCGACCGCGCCGCTCTTCGGGCGGCCGCCCGCGCGGCAGCCGCCGAGGGCCGGATCGACGCGCGGCGTGTGCGCGTACGGGATCTCGGGGACGGCCACGGGGGATACCGCACGGTCGAGGTGTGGGGCCGCGTACCGGAGGGCGACGGCGCGCGGGAACGCACCCACCTGGTCGGCACGGTCGTCGACGCACAGGCCGGCAGCGCGGCCGTCGCCGCGGTCGAACGGCTGCGGGACGGGGTGTTCTCCGTCGCCCCTGACGGGCGGGTCACCTACGCCAACCACAGCGCCCTGCAACTACTGGGCGTGCGCGGCGACGAGTTGCTGGGCCGGTTCCTCGCGGACGTGCTGCCGTGGCTGTCCGATCCCGAGGTCGAGCACCGGCACCGGTCCGCGATGATCGCGCAGACGCCGCTCTCCTTCCTGGCCTGCCGACCGCCCGATCAGTGGCTCGCGTTCTCCCTCCATCCGAAAGCGGACGGAGTGACCGGCCGGGTCGTGCCCCTGGGTCATCCACCCTCGGCCCCGACACCGTCCGCCTCCTCGCCCGGGACGGCGACCGCTGCCACACCCGCGCGCCTGGGTGTCATGTACCACGTCCTGCAGCTGGGGAGCGCGCTGACCGAGGCGGTCACCGCCCGCGAGGTCTGTGAAGTCGTCTCCGACCAGCTCCTCCCGGCCTTCGGAGGCCAGCAGCTGGCGATCTACGTGGTCCGCGACGGAACGATGCGTCTTCTCTTCCACACCGGCCACCACGAAGACTTCCTCGACTGGCTGGAGGGCGCACCGCTGCACGCGCGCCTGCCCGGTACGGAGACCCTGACCTCCGGCGCCCCGTTCTTCATCGAGTCGCAGCAGGACCTCTCCCAGGGCTACCCGGGAATCCCCACGGGCGAGGTGAGCTCCTGGGCGTATCTGCCGCTGATCGCCTCCAGCCACCCTGTCGGCACGTGCGTCCTCGGCTTCGACGAGATCCACCGGTTCACGGAGAAGGACCGCGGCGTCCTCACCGCACTCGCCGGGCTGATCGCCCAGGCGCTGGAACGGGCGCGGCTCTACGACTCGGAGTTCGCCCTCGCGCGCGGGCTCCAGCAGGCGCTCCTGCCGCACCGGCTGCCGGTGGTCCCGGGGATCCGCACCGTCGCGCGCTATCTGGCCGGCACCAGCGGAATGGACATCGGAGGTGACTGGTACGACGTCTTCCCCACCGGTAGCGGGGTCTCTCTCGTCATCGGAGACGTGGAGGGGCACAGCATCGCCGCCGCGGCCACCATGGCGCAGTTGCGCAGCGCCGTACGGGCCTTCGCCGCGGTGGGCCATACGCCCGGTGATGTGATGGCGGGCACCAACCGAACCCTCATCGACCTCGACCCCGGGCTGCTGGCCAGCTGCTGCTACATCCACCTCGAACCCCACGGCCACCACGCCTGGGCCGTGACCGCCGGCCACCCCCCGCCCCTGCTCCGCCGTCCCGACATGACGACCAATGCCCTGGAGCTGGATGTCGGCCCAGTCCTCGGTGTGGATCGCGCGAGCGCCTATCCCGCGACCCGGATCGACCTCCCGCCGGGGTCCCTCCTCGCCCTCTACACCGACGGACTGGTCGAGGAACGCGGCGCCGACATCAACGTGGGGATCGACCGCCTGCGCGCATCCCTGGCCCACGCCCCCGCGGACTCACTGGACGAACTCGCCGAGCGGCTTCTGCACAACGCCCGGGGCTCCTCGTACCGGGCCGACGACATCGCCCTGCTGCTCATCGAGTACGGCTCCGGTGACGATGACGATGACGAGGTTCCGGCTCCCCCGGAGCGCCCGGAGCCTACGCCTCGTACCAGGGCCGGAGCCGCAGGTACCTCTCCTTCATGACGGGTCCGAGATGCGCCTCGATCCCGTACCCGGGTTCCTTCTTGTAGGGGAGGTCGCAGAGGAACGACGTCACGATGACCTCGATCGCCCCGGGCACGCAACGCCGCGTCTCCTCCTCGAGGAAGGCGAGGACCCGGCGCCAGTCGGGACCGTCCGGATCCCCCTCCCCCAGATACGAACGCACGGTGTCCTGCACGACGTCCCAGAAGAACACGTGCGAGAGCACCCCGTCCTCGTTGAAGACGTGGCATTCGTACGTGTCCTCGAACCCCGGCACCTGAGCGACCAGGTCCTGCACGAGCCGCACTCCGGCAGCGGTCTTCTCGTCGTCGTCCCTACCCATCGTGCCTCCGGCGCACCATCTCGGTGATCCAGACGGGCGCGAACGGGGATGTACAGCCCGGCGAGGTCGGGTAGTCCTTGAGCACCTCCAGGCGCTCACCGATGTCGATGGCACGGGTGCGGTACTCGGCGTGCTCGATCCCGATCTGGGCCAGGCAGTGGTTCATCGCCCACTGCAGGCGATCCGGGGCGTCCTTCATCTCCGCCTCGATGACGTCGAGCAGCCCTGCGAGGTCAAGGCCCTCGGGCTTCTTCGCCACGCGCTCGGTGGTCAGCGCCCAGCCGGCACTCGCGACCACCGGATCCGGATCGGCGGACCAGGCCAGGCGCAGCTCTTCGGAGTGCGGGTTCTTCTTCACCACGTAGTTGACGAGCCAGTCGTGCACCTTGGGGGTGCGCGCCTCGCGCACCATGGCGTCCAACTCGTCACGCTCGAAGGCCTTCGGGCGGCAGATCAGGAGCGCCAGCAGTCTCGCCGCGGTGTCGTCCGTCTCCCAGAGCCGGACCGCGAGTTCCTGCTGCGTCTTGAGCCGTTTCGCGACCGCGCGCAGCTTGCCGAGGTTCACACCGTGATCGTCACCGTGCTTCTCGTTCACCGCGCGTGTCTTCGGGTCCTCGAGCCCGGCCAGCTCGGCCATCACCTCGGCCAACGCCGTCTCGGCCACCTCAGCCTCCTGTCCCTCACCTGCGAGATTCAGCCTACGGCGGATGCCGGCCTCCTGCCGTACGCCACAGATCCGGGCCGCGCGTGGTCACGGCGGTCCGACCGGCTGCTCGGCCCAGATCGTCTTGCCGCGCGAGTGGTAGCGGGTACCCCACAGTTGGGCGAACTGCGCGACCATGTACAGGCCCCGGCCGCCTTCGTCGGTCTCCAGCGCGCGCCGGATGTGCGGAGAGGTGCTGCTGCCGTCGGAAACCTCGCAGATCAGGCTGCCGCTGAGGATCAACCGCAAGCGGATCGGTGGGCGCCCGTAGCGGATGGCGTTGGTGACCAGCTCACTGACGATCAGTTCCGTGGTGAAGTCCAGATCCTCCAGTCCCCATTCGGCCAGCCGGCGGTCGGCGAGCTTGCGTGCTTCGCTCACGATCTGCGGATCGGACGGCAGCTCCCAGGTGACGTATCGGTGGGGATCCAGCGCCCGCACCCGCGCCACGAGCAGCGCCACGTCGTCCTGCGCGCGGGGCTCCGGCAGATGCCGGATCAGTGCGTCGCACATGTCGTCGAGCGGGGCGGACGTGGTGAGTCGGCGGTCGGACAGGGATGCGCGGAGCCAGGCCACATGGGTGTCGGTGTCCGGACCCCGCGCGTCCGCCGGGCCGCCGGTGTAAAGGATCAGGAGTTCGCCGTCGTTCAGGGTCACCTCACCGCAGGCGAAGGGCGCACCGCCGTGGCCGAGGGGAGGGCCGCCGGGCAGGTCGAGGAACTCGACCTGCCCCTCCGACGACACCCTGGCGGGTGGCGCCTGGCCCGCCCGGGCCACGGCACAGCGACGGGTGATGGGGTCGAACACCGCGTACACGCAACGGGTCCCGGCCGCGCCTCCGGCGGGTTCGTCCGTGGGCCCGTCCTGGAAGCGGGCCACCTGGTCGTCCAGGTGGGTGAGCAGTTCCTCGGGTGCCAGATCGAGGTCCGCGAGGGTGCGCACCGCGGTGCGCAGCCGTCCCATGGTCACGGCCGAGTGCAGGCCGTGCCCCGCGACATCTCCCACCACCAGCGCCACCCGTGCGCCCGACAGCGGGATCATGTCGAACCAGGCACCCCCCAGCACCGTGTGGCCGCTCGCCGGCAGATAGCGCGAAGCCGCCTCCACGGCACCGAGCACCGGCATCCGCTGCGGCAGCAGACTGCGTTGCAACGCCAGCGCCGTCGTCCGCTCCCGGGTGTAGCGCCTGGCGTTGTCGATGCACACGGCGGCCCGTGCCACGAGGTCCCCGGCCAGCAGTACGTCATCCCTCTCGAACGCGTGCGTGCCCCTGAAGCGTGCGAAGACCACCGCGCCGACCGCGGCTCCCCGTGCGAACATCGGGACCAGCAGCCACGAGTGGACTCCGCGTTCGCGGGCCAGCGCGGCCCGGTGGGGGTCGACCACCGTGAGCCGGGCGATCACCTCCTCGCCTGTCAGGAGCAGGGGCTCGCCCGTCGCCATCGCGCGGATGAACGGCGAGCCCGCCCCGGAGGCGAAAGCGTCGACATCTCCCGAGGCGACCACCGTCTCCCCTGGCCCCTCGGGGACGGACGACGTCGCGGCACGGCGCAGCCGCACAGTCGCGGCGAGCGGACCGACGACCGGTTCCTCTCCCACGAGCACCGCGTCCAGCAGATCGATGTAGGCATGGTCGGCGAAGAGCGGGACGGCCACATCGGTCAGTTCCTGCGCCGTGTACAGGACGTCGAGCCTGCTACCGATCGTCGCGCTCGCGTCGTTGACCAGAGCCAGTCGCTGCCGCGCCCGGACCCGATCAGTTATCTCGAACACCGCGTGTGCGAGTCCGATCACCTCATCGGAATCGCTTCGCAGCGGAACGATCGTCTCCGAAAAGGCCAGGGGCCGGTCCGGATCTTCGGGAGTACGGGCGTGCACCTCGGTGGCGACCAGCGCCACACCGGTGGCCAGGACCTGCCGCTGCCGGTCCTCCAAAGCCGCCATGTCCAGCACTCCGGGCGGAGCCACCTCTCGCATGGTGCGCCCGAAGAAATCCTCATCCGGGAAATCCCTCAAGCGCCGTGCGTTCTGCGCGACAAAGCGCAAATGGGTGTCGAAGACATCGATATGGAAAGGTGATTCGGTGAACAGACCCCGCAGAAGCGCGCGGCCGAGACTCTTCCGGCGTACGGTATCGGCGCTCTCGACCTGGACCAGCCAATGCGAATCGCGGGCAGCGGTCACCAGGGGACTGACCCACATCCCGACCTCGACCCGGCTACCGTCCCGGTGGCGGAGGACCGTCTGCCCGAGAGAGGCCGCCTGCGGTGCCGTTCCCCGCGCCGTCGCCCGCGCTTCGCAGCGCTCCATGAGCCGGGCAGCGTCCGCACGGGTGTACACCAGGTCGGCTCCGGGCCGCCCACAGACCTCGTCCGCGGCGTAGCCGAGCAGGCGCTGGGCACCTGGACTCCAGCTCGTCAGCACACCGTGTGCGTCCATGGTGGCGGATGCCTCACCTCCCGACTCGGGGAGGGCGCCGTGGAACATGGCGTCGTGCATGCGTCACATCCACTCCGCGACTCGCGGCACTCGACTGTGCCACCCCCAGGGAATTCCGCGCGGCCGCATAGCGGGAAGGCGTTGTACAGCCGGACAGCGTTATTCACTCCAGTGAATCCGTCGATCCGGAACGCAATTCTATCGCCGGGCCACGCCTCCCGCCGGTCAGCAGGCGGCGCCGGGAGTCGTGCTGATCGGCCCGTCGAGCCCTCGGCAGCCTCTGACGGCTGCGGCGGGAAGAGGGACAATGATGCCCATGGGGCGAGATCTCACCGGACGGGGCGGCCCGGAACACGCTGGTACGGATACGCTCGCAGGGCGGCGGCAACGGGTGCGCGCGATCGTCGGCGCCGGGACAGGAAACGCGCTCGAGTGGTACGACTGGAATATCTACGCGTTTTTCGCTCCATTCATCGCGGCCCAGTTTTTCCCTCCCGGCAATTCGGCACTGCTGGCAACCCTCGGGGTATTCGCCGTTTCGTTTTTGATGCGCCCCCTCGGCAGCATCCTGTTCGGCTGGTTCGCCGACCGTCACGGCCGGAAGCTGTCAATGCTGCTGTCGGTCGCCCTCATCTCCAGCGGCAGTCTGCTCATCGGCATCGCCCCCACGTACACGGACGTGGGGTTGACCGCATCGGTGGTCCTGGTGCTCGCCCGGCTGCTCCAAGGACTCGCGTACGGGGGCGAGATCATCGTCTCTTACACCTATGTCGCCGAAGTGGCCCCCGTCGGCCGCCGGGGACTGTGGTCGAGTGCCGTCTACGTCTCCGCCATCCTCGCCTCCCTGGTCGCCGCACTTCTCGGCGCCGCCCTGACCACCATGCTGACCAGGCAGGAAATGGCCGACTGGGGCTGGCGGGTGCCCTTCCTGGTCGGCGGCGCACTCGGCATCGTCATCCTCTTTCTGCGCCGCATGCTGTCCGAATCACCACTGTTCGAACGGGTTCAGAACGAACGAAGGACCGCTGAGCGCGCGTCACTCCTCCACGGCATCTGGCAGCACCGGACATCGGCCCTCCGCGTCATCGGGTACATCGCCGGCGGCGCCGTGTTCTTCTACACCTGGGTCGTCGCGGTTCCGGCGTACGCGATCGCCGTGAAGCACGTACCCCCATCCAGCGCGTTCTGGTCCGGTGTCGTCGCCTTCTCCATCATGGTCGCCGTTCTGCCGCTCGCCGGGGCCCTGTCGGACAGGATCGGACGGCGCCCGGTCCTCCTGGTCTCCAGCGTCGGGGCAGCAGTCCTGTCCTTCCCGCTCAACCGCATGATCCAGGGCGAGACGTGGCAGTTGATGCTGTCCATGTCCCTCGCGTGCGTCGTCATCGCCCCGGCGGCATCGATCCTGCCGGCATGGCTCGCCGAACTCTTCCCCACGGGCATCCGCGCCTCGGGCATGGGACTGTCCTACTCGCTGGTGGTGGCCCTCTGCGGCGGCACCGCTCCTTACCTGCAGACATGGCTGTCCACGAACGGCCACGGCGACGCCTTCCTCGGGTACACCGTCGCGCTGTCGCTGGTGGGGACCGCGGTCGTCCTGCTCACACGAGAGACAAAGGGAGAACCACTGGCTTCGTGAACGAGCGTTCTCGCGAGGCACGTAACGGAGTGTTCTTGCGTTGTGGCGCAGCCGTGGGAACGTTGGTCCTGCGGGCGGGACGGCGTGCCACGGGCGCATGCCGGCGAAGCCGTCGTGGCTCCTATGAACGGGGAACTTTCATGCGTCGTCGTGCCTCTCTCCTCACCGGCCTCGCGGCTGCCGCGGCAGCGGTCGTCCCCACGGCGGTTCCGCCGGCCGTGGCGGCGGGCGGGCCCGCCTTCCTCGACGCCCGCGAGCTGCCACCGCAGGCGGGCACCGCCTGGCATTCCGGACCGGTGACCGCCGGTACGCCCGACCCACTGCCGTTCTGCGTCGGTGAGGCGCTGCCGGGTGCCACGTCACGACACCGCGCGTTCTGGACCGACGTCGACACCAACGCCGTTCAGGTCACGGTGGTCGAGCGCGACGAGACGGCGGCGAGCTCGCTGGCCGCGCTGTTCGGCACGGCGGTCAAGGGCTGCGCGGAGCGGGCCCAGCAGCAGGACCCGGACATCAAGGCCGAGTGGCGCGACTTCGGCCGTGTCGTCACCGAGGACGGCGCGAGCGTCCAGGGTGTGCGCACCACGCACGCGTGGACCGGCAACGACGTCCACCTCTTCGCGGTGGGCCGGGACGGGCGGACGGTCACCGTCGTGCACTGGGGGCGCATGGGCACCTTCGCGGACGCCCCGGTGGACGCCTTCAAGAAGTCCACGCGCACCGCGGTGAACAAGCTCTACCGCGGCTGAGCGAGGAGGCCGGGCACCGGGCGCGGTGGATGCGGCCCGGCTGGGGCGCACCGCGGTCGGCCCGGCGTGCGACCCTCGCCGGATGTTCCTGGTCGAGCCTCGTTAGGGTTCGGTCGTATGACCGACCGCGTACTGGAACTCTTGCGCGCCCGCCCGGATCTGGCGGAACTGGCCGCGTTTCCCTTCAACTTCGATGTGGGCCGGGCTTACCACGTCGAGGAGGTGCACCTGGCGTCCGGTGCGTCGCTGGAGCCGATCGCCGGCGACGACACCGGCGGCACGTACTTCCTGTGCGGGGGAACGGCCGTGCTCCGCGCGTCTTCCGAGGGATACGCATCGCTGCTCGCCGACAGTGTGGGCGAGGCGCTCGAGATCCTCGTCCGGCTGCCCTGGTGGTGCGAGAACGTCTCCGCCGAGCTGGACGAGGAGGAATTGCTCGCCGTGCTACGTGAGGGGGACGACGAAGCGAGGGAGGAGTTCGCCCCCGACCTGGACGCGCGGCGAGCGGCGCTGATCAGCGGTCTGGGCTTGCCCGACCGGCCGCTCACCGAGCTTGTCGCCATGTCGGAGTCGGCGACCAGGCGCACCGAGCCCGACTACGTCCTGCTCAACTCCCTGGAGCTCCGCGCATACCACCTCGGCGAGTCGTTCCGGCAGCCCCTGCGCGACGTCGTCCTCGGCCCGGGGCGGGACGCGCTGGAGCGGATGCGCCGCGGCGACCTCGGCGCGCGGGAGGAGGTCGCCGCGGATCCCGTGCTGCGGGCGGGGGTGCTGCGCGCGGCGCAGTACGACCGCCGTGACGACGACCTGCCGCTGCTGCGGTACATGCTGGAGCACGAGAACGCCGTACGGACCGAGTGGTTCGAGGAGCAGCGGCTGGCAGCGGTGCTGGTGGCGCTGCACGGGCAGGACGGGGACGTTCCGCTCCTGCGGTCGGCCACGAGCGGGGCGGTCACCGACACCGCCGGAGCCGTGGATTGGGCCCGCAACGAGGAGGCGAAGCGGCACGGGCGGGACGTGGCCGCGGAGAGCGAGTTCACCTGGATCGAACTGGCCCGCCGGCAGGGTCGTGTCGAGCACGCCCGGGTCGCGCTCATCCGCATCCTGGACGACACGGGCCCGGACCCGGACCGGCTCCGGGAACTGAGCCGCGCGCTGGAGCGCATCGGCGACCACGCACAGGCGGCCCGCGCCCAGTTCAACCTGCTGTCGCTTCAGGACACGGCATGGGACCGGGCCTCGGCGGCGTACGCCCTCGCCCGCCTGGAGCGCCTCAAGGGTGACCTCGCGGCGGCGGGGCGGGCACTGGAGCGGGCACGGACGGCGGTCGGCTTCGATGGCTCCCCTACGGACGAAACCGTTTCCCAGTGGTCACGCCGAGGGCTCGGCCGACTGATCACGGAACAGCATCTGGAGCTGACGCTCGCCGCGGTCCAGGCCGGTGACACGGAACTCGCGCGTGCGACGATGGCGCACGGCAGGCTCCTGCTGGACACCATCGGCAAGGAGTCGGCGAAGGCGCTCAGCCACCTGTCGACGCGGGCGCGATGGGCGATGGCCGGGCTTCGCCCGCCCGGCGCCTGATACTCCGGCTGATCGCCCGGGGCCACGTCAGGTACGCGCACGCGTGCGCCGGGCAGCCTGACCTGCCCGGCGCACGCGGTTGAGGGATACCTACCGGCGCCGGCCCGGCGTCCGCCGTGGACGAACGGACAGTGGGGCCACCGGCGGGCGCGGTCAGCGGTGGTCGTGGCCGCGGTGGTGGTGGCCGCGGTGGTGGTTGCCCCAGGACTTGGTGTCCACGGTGCGGCCATGGCTGTCGCGCAGGGTGGCCTTGTCGGAGTGGTTGTCCCACACGTGGTTGCGGCGGCCCTGGTAGAGGTCGGTGCGGGTGTCGCGTCCCTCACCGGTGTGGATGCGCACGGTGGAGCGGCCGGCGAGGCGGACGTCGTCGAAGCGGTAGCGGTTGCCGTCGTTGTCCCGCAGCGTCCAGCCGTCCAGGTCGACCGCGCGGCGGCTGTTGTTGGTGATCTCGACCCACTCGGCGTTCAGCGACCGGTTGGAGCGGTTGTCGCGTCCCGGGCCGTCGGTCTGGACCCGGCCGATCTCGACCCGCTGCTCGTGGCGGTGGTGGCGGTGGTGGCGGTTGTCGTCGTGGGCGGCGGCCGGGAGGGCGACGGCGGAGACGATGGCGCCGGCGGCGAGCGCGGTTGCCGCGATGCGGCGGGCGGTCGAAGAAGCAGACATAGGTGATGTCTCCTCAAGGCAGTGCTCCACCAGTCGATGCAAGCTGGTGGGAGCGGAGCGGGTCTCGGTCCGGTGCGGGCCGAGGACCCAGACTTTGCCGCTGCTCCGAACGCTTCCGGCACGCCACTCGAGGCCCGTTACCGAACCCGGACATTTCTGCAAATGTCGGCTTCATGGAGCACATAAGTGCCGCAGACGTGGCCCTGACAGATACTGCCCATTACACCCACCCGCCCAGGGATCAGCAGCAAGCCCTTACGGGCTCCGCCGCACAGCCGGCCGCGCCGCATGGCGCACTGGGCCGACCGTGGTACCCGTCCGGGTAACGGCTTTCGGCTTCCGACGGCCGCGTCAAACGGCGGAAGCCGTGGGGGCAGAACCCCTCTCCCGGGCGGGCGTGTCGGCGGCGCCGCCGTGAGCGGCCAGCGCCTTCTCGAGTCGCTTGATGTGGTAGTACTGCACCCGCGCCGTGCGCTGCAGGGCCATGACCGCGGTGAGGAACTGATCCATCTCGGCGGCCCGGGTGAGGATGTCGTCGGGCACGTGCTCGTCCCGCAGACAGGCCTCGGCGTCCAGGCCGAGCACGGCCTGCGCCCACTTGCGGGTGATCGGCTTGAACAGGCTCGGGTGGTTGGACACGATCCGCGCCCGGATGGCCAGGTCGTTCTCGGCCGCTTCCACGTGCAGACCCGTGTCCTTGTTGCGCGCCCCGAACAGCAGCTCAGGGATGTGGTGTGCATCGAAACCGTGCTCCGCGCAGCCGACCCAGAAGTCCCAGTCCTCCCCTGCCCGCATGCTCTCGTTGTACCCGCCCACGGTCTGCCACGCCTCACGGCGGTAGAGCGAGCAGTAGAACATGATCAGCCGCTGGAGCAGCAGTTCTCTGCTGTAGGCGGGGAAGGACATCGCCTGCGGGGGCAGATCGTCGTCGGTGAAGGTGAACACGTCGGTCGAGGCGATGGCGACGCCGGGGTTGCCGTCCAGTACCGCGACGGTCTTCTCCAGCATCGTGGCCGCGATCACGTCGTCGGCGTCCAGGGGAAGGATGTACCGGCCGGCGGCGGCCTCGATCCCGGTGTTGCGCGCGGCGGAGACCCCGGCATTGGCCTGCCGGATCAGCCTGATGCGCCGGTCGGGATGGCGGGCGATCAGATCCTCGGCCACCTCGCCGGTGTTGTCGGCACTTCCGTCGTCGACGATGACGAGTTCCCAGTCGCGGAACGTCTGGGCGACGACGCTGGACACCGCCTCGGGCAGATAACGGCCGTAGTCATGGCAGGGGATGACCACCGAGACCACAGGGTCGGAGCTGTGCGGCATGCGTCGTCCTTCGCTTCGTGACGGGACAGGGAAGGGGAGAGGAGGATCCAGGGGATCAGGGGGATGCCGGTGGCCGGACTCCGGCGTGTCGGGCGCCGGCCGCGCCCCGCCCCGTTCCCGGGGCCACGCCGGAGCAGGCCTGCCGCACCTCGTGCTAGCCGTGGCGCTGCAGCGACACGTAGTCGGGCTTGTTGTGGGGCCCGTGCTCGTGGTGCTCGTGATCGCGACAGTGCCCGTAGTCCGGGATGGTGATGTTGTTGAAGGGCGGGCAGCAGTGCCCATAGTCCGCCATCGTCTGGTTGTTGATGGGCGGGCAGCAGTGCCCGCCGTAGTCCGACATCGTCTGGTTGTTGAAGGGCGGGCAGCAGTGCCCGCCGTAGTCCGACATCGTCTGGTTGTTGAAGGGCGGGCAGCAGTCCCCGCCGTAGTCCGTCATGGTGATGTTGCCGTGCGGCGGGCAGGGGCGTTCCGGACCCTGGGTGAAGGCGGGGTCGCCTATCGGCCGTTCCTGCTGCCCGTACTCCGTCGTGGTGGTCGTGTCGGGTCCGAGTGAGGCGTAGGCCGCCTCCGCCGTGTTGAGCAGTCCGGCGGTGGCCAGTGCGGCAGGGAGGGCCAGAGACGTCATGACGCGGGTTTTCACAGTGGGGCCTTCCTCTTGGAGGGGAGCTGCCCCGGGACGCCGGTGCACTTCACGGCAGGGCAGCAGTGCCACCGTAAGATTGCCTACTAACCGTGTCAAAACGACCACTCTCTGTTCAATTCAGGACTATAGCGACCACGCGCGGCGGCCCTGTCGGTCAGGAAACGGTGACGGCCTCGGCGCGCGCGGGCTCCTGGGCATGGTGCGGATGCAGCACTTCCAGGTCGGGCAGCGCCCAGCAGGCGACGCCCATGTCCTGGGCCATCGCGGCCAGCCCCTCGGTCTCGATGAGCTGCCGGTGAGGGAAGGAGGGGAAGACCAGGCCGTCGCGGTGAAGGTCGGCGCGGACCAGCAAGGTGGTGCCACCGACCGAGTCGACACGGAGGAGTCCCTGCCCGCGCAACTCTTCGAGGTACGTCCGGCCGAAGCCCCTCGGGGGCTGGAGGATGCCGTCGCGAAGCCACTGGGACCAGTTGAGCGTGCCGGCCCTGGGGTGAAGGACGAAGGTGTTGAGGTCGTACGTGGGCCCACCGGGCGCGGTGGCACAGTGCGGGACGACGATGTCCTTGCGCGCGCCGAGCAGGCGCTGGACGAGGTCGGCCGGGTAACCGGTGACATCGACGTCGAGCCACAGCACCCATTCCTCGTCGACGAGGGCCCGGGAGAGCAGATGGTTGCGCACCTTGGCCAGCACCGACCGGCGCCGGCGCTGGACGCCGGGCTCCCAACGGGGTCCGGCCAACTGGAGGCCGAAGTCGCGGCGTACGAGGGTGACCCGCCGGAACTCCCGCTCGAGGCCGGGCAGGAGCTCCTGGAGCAGTTCCGGTGTCGTGTCCGTGCTGTCGCCCTCCAGCAGGCCCAGCGAGATCGCGTCGCGCGGGTAGTCCAGGGCGCGCAGGCGGTCCAGATAGCCCGGCAGGAACGCGGCCGCGTCCTTGAGGGGCGTGAGCACCAGAACGAGGGGCCGTTCACCCGGCGGGGCCGTCGCGGGCTCGGCGGCCGCCGCCCGTGGTGTCCGCTCGGCGATCGCGGCCGCGGTGGCGCCGGTCTCGGCGTGGGCGATGTCCGCGGGCTCGATCGGCAGCCGGGTCGCCATGGCCAGCAACCGCTCGGCGTAGGCGCCGGGTTCGGCCCAGACCTCGGTCGCCACGTCGAAGTGCTCCGCGAAATGGGACTCATTGAAGGTGTTGGTCCCGTGGCACACGTACGTGTACAGCTCGGGTGCGTCGACCGATACGACTCGGCAGGTGCGGACCACCTCTTCCGCCACCGGGGTGTCCTCGCCCCGGCGTTGCGCCGGGTAGCGCGGCATCCGCTCCTTCGCGCACACCATCGACCCTTCCCAGACCCGCGCACAGGAGACCGCGAGCTTGCGGCGGGCGGGCCACCAGAGCCGTTCGCGGGCGAGGAAGCAGGCGTCGGCGCCCAGCGCGAGAATCGCCGCCATCTGCGTCTCGACCCGCTCCGGGTCGTACAGGTCGTCGTCGTCCCACTGGCACACGTAGGGCCCGGTGGCCCGGTCCACCGCCTCGTTGCGCAGTTCGCCCAGCGGCCGGTCCTCCGCGGGGAGCCGGTAATAGCGGATCCGGGGGTCGCCCAGGTAGCGGATGTGCTGCTCGAGGGCGCCACCCGTGCCGTCCTCCACCACGACCAGTTCCAGGTTCGGGTACGTCTGGTTGCGGAAGCACTTGATCGCGCGTCGCGCCGTCGCCGATCGGTCCTTGGTCACCATCAGGCATGACACCGTGGGTGCGGGTGCGCCCGCGGCCCAGCGGCGGCGCTGCGCGTCGAGGCTGAGCAGACCGTCGGCGAGCGGTTGCAGCTCCTGGCTCGCCCAGAACGGAACCCGCGTGCCGGCCGACGTGCGCGGCGCGGCCGAGGTGTCGCACACCCAGCTGCCCGACCAGTGGTGCACGGCGTGGGCGCGGTCGTAGTCGGCTTCCTGCGGGCCGAACAGCTCTGTCGCGTAGGGGCTCACCTCGGGGTACAGGACCTCGGGGCCGAGAACCGTGATCGAGTCGGGGTCCGGGGCGCCGTCGATCGCCCTGGTGAGGAAGAACGGGCCCGTCACGTCGAGAGTGCCGGGCAGCTTGTGGGCGCTGACGAGCTGGCGGTGCACATGGGCCCAGAAGGGGTGGCCCGGCCGTGACGCCATGAACGCGTTGCCGACGATACGGCCGAATCCCCGCTGGCGGGCCAGCAGCAGGCGGGTGTGCGCCTCGGGTTCGCAGCCGAGGACGAGTTCGTTCCCGTCAAGGATTCCCGCGACCGGCCTCAGGCACTCGAAGTCCAGATCCACGTAGAGCCCGCCGAAATGGTCGAGCAGGAAGTAGCGGATCGCGTCGGCCCGCATGATCGCTTCGGGGTAGCCGTCGTAGACCGGCAGGAACCACGGATAGTGCTCCTGAAGGAATGCGCGATTGTCCGCGTCGGTCCACAACCGGTACCCCCAGCCGGGGTTGTGGAGCCGCCAGGAATCAGCCCACTTCCGCCATTCCCGGGGAACATCCGTGTCTTTCCAGGTTTGGTGGATCAAAGGAGTAATTGTCTTTTGAGCAACCATTAGCACAGTATGCCCGGATGCTTGGTCGACGGGATTCCCGAGAGGGCCCGTCGCCGGAACATTCACCCGGGCGGCCGTCCCAGGGCGACGGTCATACGGCGTACGGCTTCGGTGATCAGCTCCGGCGAGGTGGCCAGATTGAGCCTGGCGTGCCCCGCGCCTCCGGCGCCGAAGCGCGTCCCGGAGGTGAGGGCGACCCTGCCGCGCTCCAGGAAGACGGCGGCCGGGTCGTCGCCCAGCGGGAGGGCACGGCAGTCCAGCCACGCCAGGTAGGTGCCCGGTGCGGGCTCGTACCGTATCTCCGGCAGGTGTTCGTCGAGGAGCTCCGCGAGCAGACGGCGGTTGTCGTCCAGCCCCGCGAGCACGGCGTCGAGCCAGTCGGCGCCGTCCCGCAGGGCGGCGGTGTGGGCGATGACGCCGAGGTGGCTGGGGCCGTGGCTGACCTCCTCGGGCATGCGCGCGAGGTCATCGGCCGCTCCCGGGCCGGCAACGGCGAGCGCGGCCTTGAGCCCGGCCAGGTTCCACGCCTTGGAGGCCGACATCAGCGACATGCCGCTCTGTGCGCCGGGCACGCTCAGGTACGGCACGAAGACGGCTCCGGGGGCCACGATCGGGGCGTGCACCTCGTCGACCACCACCCGTACACCGTGGTCGGCAGCCAGAGCGGCGACGGCGGACAGCTCGTCGGCGGTGTGGACGGTGCCGGTCGGATTGTGCGGGCTGCACAGCAGGTACGCGGCCGGCCGGCCGCCCCCGGCAGCGCGCCGGAACGCGTCGTCCAGCGCGGCGAAGTCGATGCGGAGGCCTTCACCCAGCGGAGCCTCCACGACGCGCCGGTCCAGGTGCTCGACGAACTGGTAGAAGGGCGGGTAGACGGGGCAGTTGACCACCACGGCGTCGCCCGGGCCGGTGATCAGCTTGAGAACCTCGACGATGCCCAGCATGACATCGGGCACGAGCGCCGTACGCTCCACCGCGAGCCCGTGCCAGCCCCACCGCTTGCGCGCGAACTCCGCCAGCGCGTCGGCGTACCCGCTCCCTGCGGCATAGCCGGTATCGCCGATCGTCATCGCGTCCGTGACCGCCCGCACGACCGGCTCGGCCAGGGGGACGTCCATCTCCGCCACCCACAGCGGCAGCACATCGTCCGGAAAGGTGCGCCACTTCGCGCTCGTCCGCAGCCGAAGGCGGCCGAGGGAGAGCTGGCGCAGCGGGTTCAGTGGGCCGGATGCGTCACGCGGCATGCTGTCCATAGGAACAAAGTTAGGCGGGATGCAGCGGCAAGTACGTGCGATTTCGCCGGCCCCCGGCCGGACGGCGTGACCATCGGCGGGCAGCACCTCGTGCGCGCACGGCGCCCGGCCCTCCAGCAGCGTCGGTCCGGCCGCCGTCCGGACGGCCAACCGGGTGGATGCCACACCGATCGCCTCGACCCGCACTCGCACCCGCGGCAAGCCCCCGATGGCCCTGTGTTCAGGGTGCCGGCCCCTTCCCCGAGGCGCCTCGGGGAAGGGGCCGGCTTCCATGCGGCGTCCGGCTCAGCCGGTGATCTTCACGACGCCCGAGGCCGTCGCGTCCGCACCCGTGCCGTCGGCCGGGGTGGCGGTCAGCCGCCAGGTGTAGCCGCCGGTCGCCACCGGGGTGCCCGACTCGGACGTACCGTCCCAGGTGACCCGTACCGCGCTGCGGGTGCCCTCGCCCGTCCAGGTGCGGACGACCTCACCGGTCGCGCGGTGGGTGAGCGTGACCTGCCAGGACGCCGCGGGCTTGGAGAGCCACCACGCGGCGGCCCACTCACCGGCCGCCGTTCGGGGTGCGGCGGTGCGGGCGACGCGCAGCGCGGAGACCGCGTGCTGCGGCGCGGTGACGTGGACGGTGTCGTCCGCGCCGACCCAGGCGAGCTTGCCGGCGCCCGCGTCGAGGGTCCACGTGGTGCCGCGCCCGTCGCCGCCCGCGGGCTGCTTCAGGCCCGTGACGGTGCCCAGGTCGGCGGTACCGCCGTCCGCCCGCAGGCCCGTGAGGCGCAGGTCGCCGGCCGTGTCGCGATGGGCCAGGAAGCGGTCGCCCAGCAGGACGCCGGACGCCGGGGCGGGATAGGTGCGCCCGGTCGCCAGGTCGCGTACACCCGCCGCGTCCTGCGAGGCGCAGCTCCAGTACAGCAGCGTGCCGCTGTGCTGCAGTTCGCTGGGCACGCAGGTGGTGCCGAGAGCGACGGTCCTGACCAGCTCGCCGGAGCTCAGGTTGATCACCCTCACCGTGCCGGGCTTGTTCGGTGCCGCCTTGAACAGCCTCTTCTGCTCCAGTACGGCGCCCTGCGCCGGCTGCTCGCGGACGATGAGGTCGCGGGCGGTGTCCACGACGTACTGCCGTCCGCCCGCCTCGTACAGCACGAACTCCGGTGCCGTATCGAGGATCCGGCCGCCGGTGCCGGGCAGCGGGAAGCTGTCCGCCGGCTGCTTCGGGTCGTCGCCGGTCACCAGGACGTCGGCGCCCGTGTCCGGGTCGGTGACCAGCCGGGCCAGCCCCTCGTCGGTGCCGTCGGCGAAGCGGCCCGCCGCGAGGCCCGGGAGGTCGGCGAGCGCCGCGCCGTCCGCCGGGTCGAGCCCGGTGCCGATGTCCTTGCCGTGCAGCGTCTTCGTACCGGCGAGGGAGTTGACGTACCGCAGCTGCCCCCGGTCCAGGCTCAGCGCCTCGATCGCACCGTCCGCCGTCTTGACCCGCGGCACCTGGCGCATCAGCAGATCGGAGACGAGCCCCAGGCCGTTCACATGGAACAGGTGTACGGCACGCTTGCCGTCGGCGCCCTTGCCGAGCACGACCAGCGAACCGTCACCCTCGGCGCGCAGGAACGCTTGCTCGGTGTCGCTCAGCAGCGTCCGCTCGGTCTCCGCCCCGGCGAACGGGGTGAGGCGCAGCGGGCCGCCGTCACCCTCGTACCAGAGCACGTTGTCGCCCACCACGAAGGACGTGACCTTGCTGTCGGTCGACTGCGTGGCGAGCGGCACGATACGCGGGGCGGCCGTGCTGCCCCGCGGCATGACCCGCACGCCCGGCTCACCGCTGCGGGTGAACCAACTGACGGTGTTCTGCGTGATGCGGAAGCTGCTCGCCTCGCCGGTCACGGGCAGTGGGGCGACCCTGCCGTTGTACGCGGTGAGGACGCCGTAGCCCGGGGTGCCGTCGGCGGTGCGGTAGCCGATGACGAGCTGGTTCGACCAGGCGCCGAGCAGCACGGGCTCGGCGCCGGTGGTGGCTCCGGCGGGCAGCTGCACGACGGGGTCGCTCGCCACGTCCCCGCCGCGTGCCACGCGCAGCTGGTACGTTCCGTCGCCCTGGTCGACGGTGGCCAGCACCCAGCCGTTGGCGACGCGCGGGTTGAGGTATCCGGCAGGCACCCTGATCGTGCTGGTGTTGCGGGGGTCCTCGATGCCGACCCGCACGAGGTCCGTGCCGCCGTCCTCGCGCGGCTTGGTGTAGTTGACGCGGTTGAACTCGTCGTGGCCGCGCACGATGGCGTCCTGCGGCACACCGTCGAGGGCCGGGACGGGCTTGGTGAGGACGTTGTACGTATTGGTCCAGAGGTATTCGCCGCCCTCGTGGTGCAGCACGCCCTGGCTGCCGGTCGCGAGCACCGTCTCGGTGCCCTCCCCGTAGGCATCGGGCGCGGGTATGAGGACCTCGACCGCTTCGGCTTCGGCCGCGTGAGCCGTGGCCGGCAGAGCGGTTGCCAGCCCTGCGGCGAGTACGGCGGCGATGGCGATGGCTGTGTGGCGGCTACGCCGGGTGTGGCTGGTCGTGCGCAGGTGATGGGACACCTGACCCCCCTCGTGTTAACCGTTAACATGCAAGTTGCGGTGTGAACACGGTTAACCATACGCGGGTGCGCGGGAGTTGTGCGCGAAACGTGGGAATCTCGTGTCGCAGAAGTGTCACAGCGGCGCACGCACAGGGCAGTCCGGATCTACGCGTGGAATGCCTGCCGGAGGCGTTCACCGAACTCGACGGGGTGTGTGGTCAGTCCGGTATGGCCACCGGGGAAGTGCAGGAGGTCCGTGCCCAGGCGCTCGGCCAGGAAGGCCGCCGGGCGGTAGGGCAGTTCGCCTCGTGAATCCCGGCCGCAGGCGAGCACGAGCCGGTGCGACTGGGCCACGAGGCGGTCGATGTCCGGGGCGTAGGACATGAAGGCGGGCACGATGCGTTCCAGGAAGTACGGCAGATTGGCCATCGTCCGCTCGGCCCGCGCCGCCGCCTGCGGCGGAAGCGTGACCGCGGCCTTCGGCCCGGTGGTGTCCCCGGGCTTCTTCAGCCCGGCGGCGAACACGGCCATCGCCGGCATGAGCCCGTCGTCGCGGAACGTCTCCCGCACACGGGCGAGGAGCGCGCGGTGTTCGGGGGCGTCCGGAAGAACCTCCACCAGCGGCGGTTCATGTGCCACGAGTCGTTCGACGCGTTCGGGGTGGACGGTGAGCAGGTGCACGGCGGCGATCGCGCCCGAGCTGGTGCCGAACACCCGGGCGGGCTCACCGGGCGACAGCAGATCCAGCATCCGCAACGCGTCGTCGGCGTGCTCGGCCACTCGCTGCTCGGGGCCGGGGGCGTGGGCGGGGTCGGGGTCGGGGTCGTCCAGCGCGCTGCGGGACATTCCGCGCGGGTCGTAGGTCGCGACGGTGTACTCAACGGCAAGGTCGCCGGCGACACCGTCGAAGGAGGCCGCGCCGCCCGCCCCTCCGGGGATCAGCAGCAGGAGCGGCCCGTGGCCACGTACTTCGTAGTGCAGGGTCGCACCCTTCACGCGCAGCCTACCGGCGGTCGGTTCGGTCATGAGGGCTCTCGTTCCCGGGAGGCGGGCCAGTGATCCAGGAGCGCGTGCAGGGCGTCGAGCGCGCGAACCCAGGAGAGTTGCGGGGAGCGCTCGTGCGCGAACCCGCCGGCGGCCTCCAGAGCGACGAACCCGTGGAACGTGCTGCGCAGCAACCGGACCGCGTCGGTCAGGTCGGGCTCGGCCAGCCCGTAGCCGCGCAGCATGCCGTAGGTCAGTTCGACCGCGCGCCGCGGTCCGGGGGCCTGCGCGGCGAGTTCCGGGTCGATCCGGATCCGGGTCTGCGTCGCCATGTAGCGGCCCGGATGTTCGCGGGCGTACTCCCGCCAGGCATTGGCGAACGCGACCAGCGCGTCCCGGCCGGCCCGCCCGGCGGTCGCCTCCGCGATCCGGATGGTCTTCTCGTCCGCCGCGAGGAGCGCGATCCGTCCACGCAGATCCTCCAGGCCGCGCACGTGCGCGTAGAGACTCGCGTCCTTCACACCGAGCCGCCGGGCCACCTGAGACATGGTCACCTGGTCGAGTCCGACCTCGTCCGCCAGCTCGGCACCCGCGATCGTCACGCGCTCCGCCGTCAGCCCTGCCCGCGCCATACATCCTCCACTCGATCCTAAGGTCCCTAGATATAATCTAGGGCCCCTAGGACACGCAAGCGGAGAGATGCCTTCGGTGCGGAACTCCCGCGTCACAGGTCGTCCCTGCGCCGCCAAGCCGCCGGCAGTGCTCAGTGCTCAGTACGCGTCGGCGCAGAGCTCCTCGATCAGGCGGAGGACGGTCCCCGGCTCACGCAGCGTCGGGAAGTGGTCGGAGCCGGCCAGCCGGGCCAGGCGGCAGCGGGGAATCCGATCCGCCATCTCCTCGTTGCAGCGCACCACCTCCGGCTGGTCCAGCTCCCCCAGCGCCAGCAGCGCGGGTGCGGCGATCTCCCCGAGCCGGTCGAAGGCGGGGGCGTCGGTTCCCTGATGGCCGATATTGCTGAACCAGGCGGGCAGTACGCCGCGGAGCTGGGCGGCAGCGAGCGGATCGGCTTCGGGGGCGCCGCCGCCGGCCCTCCCCCAGATGCCCAGCCCGAGCCGGACGATGCCCTCCATGTCGCCGGCCGTGGCCAGCTTGCCCACCTCTTCGTAGAACCCCAGTGGCGCCAGCCCGTCGTACCCAGTGACCCCGGGCACGAAGAGGGCGAGGCCCGCCACCCGGTCGGGGACGTCCAGAGCCAGGCTGATCGAGGTGGCACCGCCCATGCTGGAGCCCACCAGCACCGCACGGGCCAACCCGAAGTGGTCGAGGACCGCGGCGAGATCCTCGACCAGGGAATACGCGGCGGTGGGCGCGGGCGAGCGCCCGAAGCCGCGGGCGTCGTAACGGATCACCCGGTACCGCACGGTGAGCCCCGCGAGAACGGGCTCCCAGATCGTCGAGTCGCCCACGCCCGGGTGGAGCAGGACCAGCGGCTGCCCGTCCCCTCCCGAATCGTCCGCCCAGAGTTCACCGTTGCTGACAGGCACGATGGCTTCCATGAGCCTCAGTGTGCTGAGCTGCGCGGGCGCCCGCCAGCGGGATCTCGGCCGTGTCGCCGCCATCTACCGGGGCCGGGCGGACCCTACGGTGCCGTCGCGTCCTCGGCGTAGTTCCTGATGAGTTCGTAGGAGCGCATGCGGTCGCGGAGGTCGTAGACGGGTGTGGTCAGCATCAGTTCGTCCGCTCCGGTCTCACCGGCCAGTTGAGCGAGCCGGTGCACGACGGTCTTGGGTGTCCCGACGGCTTGCTGCGCGCGGAAGCCGGCCAGTGCCTCGCGTTCCCTCGCCGTGAAGGGATGGGTGGCCGCCTCCTCGGGCGTGGGGAAGGGCGTCTCACTCAGACCTTTGAGGAGCCCGGCTTTGACGACGTCCATCGGCCCGACGCGCCATGCGGCTTCCTCCTCCGTCTCGGCGCACACCGTCTCCACGCACAAGAGCACCCGAGGCTGCTCGCACCAACGGGACGGGGTGAACTCTGCCCGGTAGCGTTCCAGGGCCGCGAGGGTGTTGTCCGGCCGGATGTGGTGGGCGATGGCGATCGGCAGGCCGAGTCCCGCGGCGAGAGCGGCACCTGCGGTGCTGGAGGCCAGCAGCCACGGCTCCGGCAGCGGGCCGAGCGCGACTTCGTCGAGAAGGAAGGACAGGATCGCGGCCACGTCGCCTTGGTATTCCGCGTCCGTCGCCGGTCCGGCTCCGCGGCGAAGTGCCCGTGCGGTGGCCTCGTCGAAGGTGCCAGGACCCCGGCCGATGCCCAGGTCGACGCGGTCCTCGTGCAAGGCGGCCAGCGTTCCCCACTGCTCCGCCAGGGTGATGGGCGCGTGGTTGGGCGCCAGCACTCCGCCCGAACCGAGACGGATGACCGAGGTCGAAGCGGCAGCGTGGGCGGTCAGCACGACGGGCGGGAACGCGCCGATCGCGGGCGAGTGGTGATGCTCGGCGTACCAGATCCTGTGGTAGCCCAGCCGTTCCAGTCCCTGCGCGAAGGCCGCGGTGTCCCGCAGGGTGTCCACGGCGCGTGCGCCCGTTTGGACCATCGCGACTTCCAGCGCTGAGAGCGGTATATCGAGCATGCCGTCAGCATAGGGATCATGCGATCGACGAGGGGAACGGGGACTGCCGCAGCTGTGCGCGGCCCGGCGCGCTGTGCCCTTTGCTGCAAGGGCAGTTGGCGGTGCGCGGGCCACGACGGCAACGACACGCCGCGGCACCGTCCGCGCATTGTGCTGGTGACCTCAGCGGAACCGCGGCATCCGCACGTCGCCGAAGTTCATCACTCTCTGCAACTCGTCCCGCGTCCGCTCCGCCGTCAGCCGCGCCTCGGCCGGAACGTCTCCACGCTCCGCGATGAGCTTGGCATAAATGGGCGCCTCGTGGCGGTCCGCGGGACTCACGTCAGCAGGTCCTTCCCTGGATGGCATACCGCTCCCGACTGCGGCCGGGAGCAAGGGCAGAGTGTACGGGGTCGACTGCCTCGCGCGTCGTGGTGGCCCAGGGAACGTCGGTCACCGCCGTACCAAAGGGCGACGAACGGCACAACAGCACCCGGCGCCCGCGCCAGCGACACGATTCCTCGTCGAAAGCGGCGGCGGCCGGAGCACCGTGAGGGGCACGGTCGCCCTGCTGCAGCCATGATCGGAACAGCGGGCACAGCAACACGCGAGCAGTGGAGGAGCCGGCCATGAGCACAACCCCGGACACGGGCGGACTGCACTGTCTGGTGACCGGTGCCTCCGGATACATCGGCGGGCGGCTGGTGCCCGAACTGCTGAAAGCCGGCCACCGGGTGCGATGCCTCGCCCGCACTCCGGGCAAGCTGCGTGACCACCCCTGGTCGGGCGACGTCGAGGTGGTCAAGGGTGATGTCACCGATCCCGGCTCCATGACCGACGCCATGCGCGGCATCGATGTGGCCTACTACCTGGTGCACGCGCTCGGCTCCGGCTCGGGCTTCGAGGAGACCGACCGCCGCGCGGCCCGGGCCTTCGCCGAGGAGGCGCACGCCGCGGACGTACGGCGGATCGTCTATCTCGGTGGCCTCACGCCGCGAGGCATCCCGCAGCGGTCACTGTCCCCGCATCTGCGCTCGCGTGCCGAAGTCGGCCAGATCTTCCTCGACGCGCCGGTACCCGCCACCGTCCTGCGGGCCGCGGTCGTCATCGGTTCCGGGTCGGCGTCCTTCGAGATGCTGCGCTACCTGACCGAACGGCTGCCGGTCATGGTCACCCCCAGCTGGGTGCACACCAAGGTCCAGCCCATCGGGGTGCGCGACGTGCTGCGGTATCTCGTCGGCTCGGCCACCATGCCGGACGATGTCGATCGGGCGTTCGACATCGGCGGCCCGGACGTCCTCACCTACCGGGAGATGATGCGCCGGTACACCGTCGTCTCCGGGCTGCGGCGACGGGTCATCGTGCCCGTGCCGGTGCTCACTCCACGTCTGTCCAGCTACTGGGTCGGCCTCGTCACGCCGGTGCCCGCGTCCATCGCCCGGCCGTTGACGGAGTCGCTGCGCCACGAAGTCGTCTGCCGGGAACATGAGATCGCCCGCTACGTGCCCGACTCCCCCGGCCGGCCCTTGCCGTTCGACGCGGCCCTCGCCCTGGCGCTGCGGCGCGTGCGCGAGGCTCAGGTCGTCACCCGCTGGTCGTCGGCGGGCCTGCCCGGTGCGCCGAGCGATCCGCTGCCCACCGACCCCGACTGGGCCGGCGGCAGCCTCTACGAGGACGAGCGGCAGCTGACGGTCGAGGCGTCTCGTGAGGCGCTGTGGAAGGTGATCGAGGGCATCGGCGGCGACAACGGCTGGTACTCCTTCCCGCTCGCCTGGGCGGTGCGCGGCTGGCTGGACCGTTTCATCGGCGGCGTGGGGCTGCGCCGTGGCCGTCGCGACGCCGAGCACCTGCGGGTCGGCGACTCACTGGACTTCTGGCGGGTGGAGGAGATCGAGACCGGGCACCTGCTGCGGTTGCGTGCGGAGATGCGACTGCCGGGCCTCGCATGGCTGGAAATGTACGCCGAGAACGATGACGACGGCCGCACCCGCTACCGGCAACGCGCCCTGTTCCACCCCCGCGGACTCTTCGGTCACACTTACTGGTGGAGCGTCGCGCCCTTCCACGCCGTGGTGTTCGGCGGCATGGCGCGCAACATCACCCAGGCCGCCGCCAAAGGGATGAGCGCCCACTAGGGCCTGTCCGAGAAGCCGTCCACGAGCCGTCCTCCCTCGGAAGTGGCCCAGGATGGTCCACAATCCATCCTGTTGTCCGGCCCGGCACCAGGAGTGGCGCATGACCGTTGCGGTCGTCCTGTTCACCTCGGACCTGCGTCTGCACGACCATCCTCCGCTGCGGGCAGCGCTGCGCGCCGCCGACGAAGTGGTGCCGCTGTTCGTGCTCGACCCGGATGTCCACGCCGCGGGGTTCGACGCGCCCAACCGGCGTGCGTTCCTGGCCGACTGTCTTGCCGACGTCGACGCCTCGCTGCGCGTGCGCGGTGGCCGGCTGGTGCTGCGCACCGGGCCGCCGGCACGAGAGGTCGTCGCGGTCGCCGCCGAGTGCGGGGCACACGAGGTGCACATGGCGGCGGGCGTGACCCGGTTCGCGCAGCTGAGGGAGGAGCTGCTGCGCAAGGAGTTGGCCGGCAGTGGTGTGCGGCTGGTCGCGCACGACGCCGTGGTGACGGCCGTGGCCCCGGGCGCCGTGGTGCCGGCGGGCTCCGACCACTTCGCGGTCTTCACGCCGTACTTCCGCCGCTGGTCCACGGTACAGCTGCGCGCACCGGAATCCGCCCCGCGCAAGGTGCCGGTTCCGGACGGCCTGCGCAGTGATCCGCTCCCTGCCCGGGGCGCCGGGTCGGGTGTCTCCCCCGGGATTCCGCCGGGCGGCGAGAGTGAGGGGCGCCGGCGTCTGACCGGCTGGGGGCGCGGCGGTCTCGCCGCCTACGCGGAGCGGCACGACGATCTGGCCGGTGACGCGACCTCGCGGCTTTCGCCCTATCTGCACTTCGGCGCACTCTCCCCCGCCGAAGTCGTGCAGCGGGCGCGCACGCGCGGCGGCCCGGGAGCGGAGGCGTTCGTCCGGCAGCTGTGCTGGCGCGACTTCCATTACCAGGTGATGGCCGCCCGGCCGGAGTCGTCGGTACGCGACTACCGCACACGCGACGACGACTGGCGCTCCGAGGAGGAGGCCGCGGAGGAGATCGCCGCCTGGAAGGAGGGCCGCACCGGCTACCCGCTGGTCGACGCGGCGATGCGCCAGCTCACCCACGAGGGGTGGATGCACAACCGGGCCCGGCTGCTGGCGGCGAGCTTCCTCACCAAGACCCTGTACGTCGACTGGCGCATCGGCGCGCGCCAGTTCCTGGACCTGCTGGTGGACGGGGACATCGTCAACAACCAGCTGAACTGGCAGTGGGTGGCCGGGACCGGCACGGACACGCGCCCCCACCGCGTGCTCAACCCGGTGGTCCAGGGCAAGCGCTTCGATCCGCAGGGTGCGTACGTACGCCGATGGGTGCCGGAACTGGAGGATGTGGCCGCCACGCGGATCCATGAACCGTGGCGGCTGCCCGAGGGTGAACGGGCGCGGCTCGACTACCCGGAGCCGCTGATCAGCCTCGCGGATGGCCTGGCGCGGTTCAAGAACGCCCGCGGCCGTAACTGAGGGAGGCACGTCACGCCGGTCCGCCCGCGCGCCGGGGTGCCGGTGTGCCGCGCCGCGATGCGTCGGCGGTCCTGCCGGGCCAGGCGTCCTCCCGACATGTCGCCGGCATTGCCTTCGCCGCCATTCATTGCAACGCACCATTGCATTCGACTCCAGCGTCATTGCATCAATTTGGCGCCGACGACCTGGGAAAATTCCCTTCACGCGATTGACGCGATCGTGAATGCAACGTAGCTTTCGAGCAGCGACGAACACGTACTATCGCGAGATGAGGAATGGTCATGAGCGAGTCCCTCCACACCGTCACGACGCTGCCGACGGAGCGCCGGCCCGGCTGCCCCTTCGACCCGCCGGCCGAGCTGATCGACGCCCGCCGGCACGGCCCCATCAGCCGCTACACCCACCCCGGCGGTAAGCCCGGCTGGCTGATCACCGGATACGACCTGGTCAGGTCGGTCCTGGCCGACCCTCGGTTCAGCTCGCGCAAGGACCTCCTGAACGTGGTCGACTTCGAGCTCCCGCCGGCGCCGCCCGGCGAGTTCCTCCTCATGGACGAACCTCAGCACGGGCGCTACCGGAAGCCGCTGGTGGGCAAGTTCACCGCGCGACGGATGCGACTGCTCACCGAGCGGATCGAGCAGATCACCACCGACTGCCTGGACGCCATGGAGGAGGCCGGACCGTCGGCGGACCTGGTGACCGCGTTCGCCAAGCCCATCCCCACCATGGTCATCTGTGAGCTGCTGGGGGTGCCGTACGAGGATCGGGACTCCTTCCAGGAGCAGATCGACAAGTTCATGAACGGGGAGACGAGCGACGAGGATCTGATAGCGGCCTACACCGCGACGCAGAACTACCTCGCACAACTGGTGGCCGCCAAGCGCGCGAAGCCCACCGACGACGTGCTCAGCGAACTCACCGACAGCGACCTGACCGATGAGGAGCTGCAGGGGATCAGCCTGATCCTGCTGGCGGCCGGGTTCGACACCACCGCGAACATGCTGTCCCTCGGGGCCTTCGCACTGCTCCAGAACCCCGCGCAGTTGGCCGCGCTGCGCGCCGATCCCACGCTCACCGACCGGGCCGTGGAGGAGTTGCTGCGCTATCTGAGCGTCGCCAAGTCGTTCATGAGGACGGCGCTGGTGGACGTCGAGGTGGGCGGCCAGACCATTGAGGCCGGCACGACGGTCGTCCTGTCGTACAACACCGCCAACCGTGACCCCGAGCGCTTCGCCGATCCCCATGTGCTCGACCTGCGCAGGGAGTCCGGCGGGCACCTGGCCTTCGGCCACGGCATCCACCTGTGCCTGGGTGCGCAGCTGGCCCGCGTCGAGATGCGGGTCGCGTTCTCCGCGCTGCTGGGCCGCTTCCCCACGCTGCGCCTGGCCGTACCGGCCGAAGACGTGGCCCTGCGTCCGGAGACCGCGGACATCTACGGGGTGAAGAGCCTCCCGGTCACCTGGGACGTGTGACCGCGACGTCCCCGAACAGGGGCCGGCCGGGGCGGCGGCCCCCACCTGGGCGGCGTACGGCGAGGTGCGGCAGTCTCACTCGGCCAGGGCGCGGCGCAGGACAGCGCCGAGCTCGGCGATCTGCCGCTGGGAGACATCGGCGGACAGAATCGCCTGCGACCCGTGGAAGGTGCCGGGCCACTGGTGGAGTTCGACCGATACGCCCGCCTGCAGCAGGCGCAGGGCGTAGGCGATGTCCTCGTCGCGGTTCGGGCACAACTCCGCGGTGGCGACGTACGCCGGTGGCAGGCCGGACAGGTCAGTGGCCCGCGCCGGGGCGGCGTACGCCGTGGCGGGCGCGGAGCCCAGGTAGTGCCGCCACGACGCGGCGATCTTGTCGCGGGTCATCCAGGGCGTATCGGTGAAGTTCCGTGCCGACCACGTCTGTTGCCGGTCGTCGAGCTCGGGCTGGTTGAGCAGTTGGAAGCGGATCGGCGGGCCCTGTTCGTCACGGGCCCGCAGCGCCACCGCGGCCGCGAGCCCTCCGCCGGCGCTGTGGCCTCCGACCGCGATCCGGTCCGGGTCGATGCCGAGCTCGGCCGCGTGCTCGGCCGTCCAGGTCAGTACGGCGTAGGCGTCGTCGAAGGCGGCCGGGAACGGGTGCTCGGGCGCCAGGCGGTAGCCCACCGAGATCACCACCGCCCCGGAGCTGTCCGCGACCCGGCCGGCCCACGGGTGCTCGGTGTCCAGGCCGCCCATGACGAACGCGCCGCCGTGCAGCCAGACGACGGCGCCGCCGTGCGCCTGCTCCGGGCGGTAGATCCGCACCGGCACGTCCGGCTCGGCGGGCACGGTGCGGTCCTCGACCTCCATTCCGGTGGTGTCCACTTGAGGGGCCGCGGCGGCCAGTTCGGCGAAGTTCTTGCGGTCCGCGACCGGGTCGACGAGGTCGGCTCGGGGGAACAGCGGGACGAATGCTTCGAGTTCGGGATCCATGCCGGACATCCTCACCGGCACCACCCCTGGGGATCATCCGCCAACTGTCGGGGATCCTCACGGGATCACGCGCCGATCGGCGCCCGCTGCCCCGCCGTAGCGGCCGTATCCTCTGACCATGGAGGCACTGGCCGCACGGTTGTCGCACTTGGACTCCCAAGCCGAAGGCGCGATACGCGTCGTCATGTTCTACGACACGCTGATGCGCCGGCGGGTGGACCTTCCGGCGCTCGCACGGGCCTCGGCGGGCCTGGCCGAGTGCGTGGCCGGGATCCGGATCCACGGCACGGGGCGCGTGCTCCGCGTATCGCCCGACGGCAGGCCGGCGTCCGCCCCGCCGCCACCCGCCTCCAGCACGGGGCCGATCACACTCGACGGGGAAGAGATCGGCACGGTGTGGCTGGAACGCCCCGGCCCGCCGAGTCCGCTCGACGAAGCGCTGCTCGACCGGCTCGCCATCGCCGCCGCGGCGGTCGTCGAGCGGTACGGCCCGGCCCGTACCACCATGGCCGACCCCGCTCTCGTCGAACTGGCGATCAGCTCCGACAGCGACGAGGCGGCCAGAGCACGGGCGCTCCGGCTGCTGGGCTTCGCCGCCGACCTGCGCATCCACGTCGTCGCCGTACGCTCGAAACTTCCGCTCGACCAGATCGGCGGCCTGCTCTGCCCGGCCCGCCCGGTCAAGGCCGCGCCCCTCGCCGACGTGGGCGTCATCCTGGCCGGCAGCGTGGACCAGGCCCGCTTCCCGGCAGGTGTACGCGCGGGCATCGGCTCCGCCGAGAGCCCCGACCGCGCCTGGCAGCAGGCCCGCACCGCCCTCCGCTTCACCACCCCGCGCGAACCCGTCATCCGCCACGCCGACCTGGGGGCGCTGGCACTCCTGGCCGAGATAGCTCAGGACACCGTGCGGGACAACGCCGACGTGGCCGCGATCGCCCGCCTGGCTGGCAACCCGGATGATCTGGAGACCCTGGACGCCTACTGCGCCACCGGATCCCTGCGCCAGGCCGCCGACCAACTCCACCTGCACCACAGCAGCGTCGCCCGCCGACTCGACCACCTCGGAAAGTCCCTGGGCATCGAACTCACCACACCCGCCGGACTGACCCGGACCAGGCTCGCCCTGACCGCATGGCGGCTGCTCGACGACTGAGGGAGAACCGCCTCTGCTGCCGTCGGCCGGACACCCCCCAGAGGTCGAAATCGAGGTGCCGCATCGACACCCGCGCCCGCGTGCCCGGTCGGCGCGCCATCGACGACGGCCTGGCGGCGCGCGCGGGACGCGAGCAGCGCGTCCACGGCAGACTACGCCCGGAGCACAGCCAGGCGGTCGGGTGGTGCGGATGATCTTTCCTTGCGTAGTGTGCACCCTCATACCGGACAACAGTCCGCGCGCCCTCTACGACTCCGCGCGTGACCGCGTGCCGCCGGTGCCGCGGAGGCCAGAAAGTGACGAGACACATGCAGCCGACCTTCGTACTGGTTCACGGAGCCTTCGCGAACTCCTTCTCCTTCGCGCCGCTCCAGGCCGAACTCGGCCTCCTCGGGCACCGTTCGGTCGCCGTCGACCTGCCCGGCCATGGATTCGGGGCGACCTACGTGCACGCCTATCAGGCGCCGCAGGACCCCGAGGGGCTGGCGACCGCGCCCGGCTCGATCAAGGGCGTCACGCTCGCCGACAACGCCGCGCATCTGATCGGGGTCCTGGAACGGGCCAAGCGGAACGGCCCCGTGATCCTCGTCGCGCACAGTCGGGGCGGCGTCACGGCAACGGCCGCGGCCAACGCCCGGCCGGACCTGATCGACCGCGTCGTGTACGTATCGGCCTGGTGCCCGGTCGATCTCGACGTCAGTGAGTACTACGCCGAGCCGGAGATGGCCACGGTCGACGCGGCTTCCCTGGCGCAGGCGATGGCGGGGAACCCGGCCGAACTCGGCCTGCTCCGCGTCAACTTCCGCACCGCGGACCCGGACGCCCTCGCGGCGTTCAAGGCGGCCTTCCTCGCCGACGGCACCGACGAGGAGTTCCTGACCTTCCTGAACACCTTCCAGCCCGACGAGAACCTGGACGTCGGCACCTCCGCCGACCGGGCGCAGGCCGCTACCTGGGGCAGCATCCCGAAGACCTATGTGCGTCTGGCCGACGACGCCAGCCTGCCGCTCGCCATACAGGACCGGCTGATCCGCGAGGGCAACGCGCTGACACCGGACAACCCGTACGACGTCCGCACCCTCGAGGGCAGCCATCTGAAGTGGCTGACCGACCCGGCTCCGGCGGCCCGGGTCCTGGGTGAACTCGCCGTGCCCTTGGACCCTTCGGCCCGATCCTGACCGGAGCCCGGGTGAGACGGGCCGCCGGCACTCGGCAGGGGGTCGCGGACGACGCGGGCAACCCGCCCGTCACAT
The DNA here is from genome assembly GCF_040300305.1 of Streptomyces sp. NPDC000410. Lineage (NCBI taxonomy): Bacteria > Bacillati > Actinomycetota > Actinomycetes > Kitasatosporales > Streptomycetaceae > Streptomyces > Streptomyces sp. NPDC000410. Next base: position 79,029 of record NZ_JBEPDM010000016.1, on the reverse strand, counting down.
GTGCGGGTTGCCCGGGGCGACGGCTTCCAGATCGGCGATGGTTCCCGACATGATCGTCCGTACGTGGTCGGTGATGTGCTCCGCGGGCCAGTTCCACCAGGCCACCGCCAGCAGCCGGGAGATGTCCCGGTCGTTGTAGCGGGTGCGGATGAGGCGGGCCGGGTTGCCGCCGACGATGCCGTAGTCGGGTACGTCGCCGGTGACCACGGCCCCCGCGCCGATGATCGCGCCGTGTCCGATCCGTACGCCGGGCATCACCGTCGCGCTGTGGCCGAACCAGACGTCGTTGCCGACGACGGTGTCACCTCGGTCGGGCAGGCCGGTGAGCAGGTCGACGTGCTCGGACCACGAACCGCCCATGGCGGGGAAGGGGAAGGTCGAGGGGCCGTCCATGCGGTGGTTGGCACCGTTCATGATGAACCGCACGCCCGTGCCCAGCGCGCAGAACTTGCCGATGACCAGCTTCTCCGGCCCGTAGTGGTAGAGGACGTTGCGTGTCTCGAACGCGGTCGCATCGTCCGGGTCGTCGTAGTAGGAATACTCCCCGACCTCGATCAAAGGGGACTTCACCAGCGGCCTGAGCAGCACCACCCGGGGTTGCTCGGGCATCGGATGGAGAACTGTCGGGTCGGCGGGCGCGGGCACGGTGCGATTCCTCAGCGGTTGTGTGTCGGTGGTCAGCAGGCGGGTGCCGGACATGCGGCTGCGGTGACGGCGCCGTACGGTCGGCCTCAGCAGGTCGAGTGGAACAGGCCGCCCACAGGCCGGGGCCCGGCCGTCAGGGTGTTGTAGAGCTCGACGGCTGCCGGGGTTTCGTCCACATGCACTTCCGCCCCGGCCTCCCTGAGCAGCTCCAGGGTCGGTGGGGCGATCCGCAGCCGTCGGTCCATGCCGAGGCTGAGGACGACGACCTCGGCGCCTCGCCCGAGAAGCTCCCGTACGTCCCCGGGTTGGATCCCGGGGTCGTGCCGGGTGCCGTGCTCGGCCCAGTCCCATGCATGGCCGCCGCCCGGGTACAGGACGAAGTCCTTGCCCGGGGTGACGCCTTCGACCTCCATCAGGCCCCGTTCCAGGCGGATGATCCTCGGGGAGAGGAGCGAACTCGTCGGGTCGTCGGCATCGGTCATGCGGACCAGCATCGCAGCCGCGGTGATCATCCGCAGCCGCAATTCAGCCCATGAGCTGTACCTTCCCGGGGTTCTGTGGTGTCCGGCGGCGACCGGCACCGACAGGTCCGTGCACGCCTTGCCGCCGACAGGCGGAGCCGGCCTAGTCCGCGAGGTACCCGGTGGCCGGGTCCACCTGCGAAAGGAAATCGCGCGCCGCCTGTTCGAGGTCCGCCCTGCCGAGCGGCCCCGCTCCGTGCGCCGCCATCGTGAATCCGTAGCCGGGGTTGGGGCCCGACTGCCACACGAAGTCGTGCACGCCCGGGCTGCCCGGGCGTTCGGTCACCGTGAACCTCGCACCGTCCACGACGACATCCACGATCATCGCTCTCCCCCGTCCCCCATGCCGCAACGACGCATCCGCCACGGGACGCCGGGCCTCCCACCCTACCGGGCTGCCGATGACGGCACGGGCCACGGGCTGCGACCGCTCCGCATGCGCGCGGACGCGCCACCCGGTAGCGTCGAAGGACGCGCGTTCCGCCCAAACCGCTGCGGCCCGGCCCGCCCGGCAGCGCTGCCGACGAATGTCGGCAGAGGAACGAGACGACATGCCAAAGCAGAGCATCCACGCGGTGACCGCCGCGGCCGCTCTGGTCTGCCTGACAGCGTTCGGCCCCACACCCAGCAGCGCCGCGTCGCCACCCGCCCGGTCCGCCGGGCCCAGCCCGGCGGCTCCGTCCCGGTTCGTGCCCGGCCCCTGTCCCAAGCCGCCCGAGCCCATCGCCGCGCTGAGCGGCGCACGGTGCGGCTTCCTCGAGGTCCCCGAGAGCCGCTCCCGCCCCGGCGGGCGGACCATCAAGCTGCCCGTGGCGGTCATACCGGCCGTCGCCCCGGCGAAGCCCGCACAGGACCCCGTGGTGTTCATGGCCGGCGGCCCCGGTGGCGACACGTTCGACGACATCCCGTTCCTCGTCGACTCCGGCCTGAACAAGGACCGCGAGCTGATCATCATGGCCCAGCGCGGAAACCTCTACGGGCAGCCGAACCTCGCCTGCCCGGAGGTCGACCGGTTCAACGCGCGGGCCGTGGGCCTGCGCTTCGGCGCGAAGCCGGCGGAACAGCTCCTGCTGAAGGCGGTGAAGGAGTGCCGGAACCGCCTGACGGCCGAAGGCATCGACCTCGGCGCCTACAACACCACGGAGAACGCCGCCGACTTCGCCGACCTGCGCAAGGCCTTGGGCCTCCCCCGGTGGAACGTCTACGGGTACTCCTACGGCAGCGACCTGGCCCTCACGTACCTGCGCCTGCATCCCGAGGGGATCCGCGCGGTGGCGATCGACTCGATCGCACCTCCCCGGACCGTGACCCTGCCATGGGGATGGAGCAGCGCCGCCGAGGGCATCGCCACCATCTTCGAGGCGTGCGCGGCGGAGCCCGCCTGCAAGAGCCGCTACCCGGACCTCCCCCGTACGCTGACGGAGCAGGTGCGCAAGCTGGAGGCGCGGCCCCTGACGCTGAACGTCCCGCCGCCGAGCGGAGGGAAGCCGGTCAAGGTCGTCCTCGACGGGGGCGCGCTGCTGGACCTGATCATCGCCTTCGCCGTCCGTCCCGAGGACCTCCCGGCGGCGCTCGACGAACTCGCCGCCGGAAACCCGGAACGCTTCGCGAAGGGCCGCGCGGCCGGCTCGGTCCAGAACGTCGGCGCGTTCGCGCACGGCCTGACGGAGTCGGTGGTGTGCGGCGAGTGGGCGCCGGGGTACTCCGAACCCGACGTGCTGAACGCCGGGCGCAAGGCCTTCCCCGGGTGGCCGGACACCGTCCTGGCCCAGGTGCCACAGCTTCCCTTCCAGTACGCGTCGTGCCGGATCTGGAACGTTCCGGACCGGGCCTCCGTCCAGCGGGTGGCCACGGTCAGCTCGGTGCCGGCGCTCGTCCTCTCCGGCACGTTCGACGTGAAGACCGGGGCGAGTTGGGCGCGGGACGTGGCCCGTGACCTGTCCGGCTCGACCGCCGTGCGGGTTCCCGGAATCGGCCACTGGGTGGTCCCGCAGTCGCCGTGCGCGCAACGCGTGCTGGCCTCGTTCCTCGCGCGCCCGACCGCGCCCGACACCGGTTGCGTGGACGGCCTCGAGCCGAAACCGTTCACGATCATCCCGAAATGACCGGGAGGGCTGATGACACTCCGGCTGATGACACTCCGTCAAGCGCTTGGTCGTCGCCGCACCGCACGACGGTTCCTGGCCACCTCGGCCGGCGTGGCGTCCGGTCTCCTCGTCACCGGCCTGCTCGCGGCACCCGCCCCGGCGCAACCCCGCACCGACTCCCGCACCGGCACCGGCCCCCGCGCGCCGATCGGCACGGTCGCCCGGACGGTGGGCGACGCCCGCTTCGAGCCGGGCCCCTGCCCGAAGACCCCGGAACCGGTCAAGGCGCTCGAAGGAGCCCGCTGCGGAACGCTCACCGTGCCCGAGAACCGCGCCAAGCCCGGCAGTCGAACGATCGAACTCGGTGTCGCGATCGTGCCCGCCGCGGCCGGCACACCGAAACCCGACCCCATCGTGTGGCTCGCGGGCGGACCCGGCGACGACGCCGTCGGGGAGGCGAAGATGGCGATCGACGGCGGCCTGAACCGCGACCGTGACGTGATCTTCATGTCCCAGCGCGGCACCTACTCGGCCGAACCCGATGCCCTGTGCCCCAACATCGACGAGTTCAACGCACGCGTGGTCGGCCTCGTCCACGACGCGCCGTCCACCGAACGCCTGCACGTCGAGGCCACCAAGGCCTGCCGCGACAAGCTGGTGGGCAAGGGCCTCGACCTCAGCGCCTACAACGACACCGAGAGCGCCGCCGACTACGACGACCTGCGCGACGCGCTGGGCATCAAGCAGTGGAACCTGTACGGCATCTCCTACGGCACCCACCTGGCGCTGGCCTACATGCGCCTGCACCCCGAGGGGCTCCGCTCGGTGGGCCTCGACGGCATCCTGCCGCCGTCCAAGGGCGGGTCGGCCTCGACCTGGAGCAGCTTCCAGCAGGGCGTCAACGGCCTGTTCAAAGCCTGCGCGGACCAGCCGGCGTGCAACAAGCGCTATCCGAACCTGTCGGCCACCTTCGAGAAGCTCGTCAACGACCTCGAAGCCAAGCCGGTCACCACCACCGTCACGCTCCCCGGCAGCGACAAGCCGGTGAAGGTCGTGCTGGACGGCGGGACCCTGGTGAACTGGCTGACCTCCGCCACCCACACGGCGGAGGCCGTACCCCGCTCCCTCGACGAGCTGGCCCACGGCAACCCGCAGCGGATCGCCGAGCAGTGGGCGGGCTGGAGGACCAACCCCAAGGGCATCGGAGTGACTTCGCACGGTCTCGTCTACGGCGTCTTCTGCAGCGAGTGGACGCCGTACGAGAGCGAGGAACAGGCACTGCGGGGCGGACAGAAGGCGTACCCGTCGTTCCCCCGCTCGGTACAGGCCCAGGCCCCGCTGCTCGCCTTCCTCCGTCCGGACTGCGAGGTCTGGAACGTCCCCCCGGCTGCGCGCTCGATCCGGGACGTCACGCGCAGTGACATCCCCACCCTCGCCCTGTCGGGTGCGTTCGACGCCCAGACCGGCGCGGACAGCGGCCCGTACGTCGCCCGTACGCTGAGCAGGGCCAAGGTCGTCACGGTCCCCTACGAGCCGCATGTGGTGTTCGCGACGTCGGAGTGCGCCCAGGAGATCGCCGTCTCGTTCTTCGACACCCCGGCCGCGCCGAGGACCGGATGCCTGAGCGGCCTCGAGCCGCCTGAGTTCGAGATCGGTCCCTGAGACCGCTCGACCGGCCTTAGCTACGGTCGTCGACGAGGCTGACCGCCTTCTCGCCGCCGGCCAGCACGCGCGGCAGCGGAAGGCCGCCCACGTTCTCCATGACCATCAGGCGGGCGTCGACCGCCGCGGGGCCGTCGTGGAAGCCGAGGTTCATCACAGTGCCGACCGGCCCGCTGGTCGTCCAGCTGTGCTCGGCACCGTCACAGCGCGCCTCGGTGCCGCCGAAGCCGAGCCGCTTGCCTTCCTGCACCAGGCTGCTGGCGATGAAGATTCTCCGGGCGGGCGACGGCTCGCTGCACCGGTAGGTGCCGGACATGGTGAGCGTTCCGTCCGGGGCGATGTACGCCTGCTCCTTGACGGAGACATCGCCGGTGAAGTTGTCGGCAGCGGCTGCGGTCGGGGTGAGTACAGCGGCCGCGGCGGCCAGGGCGGCGAGGGCGAGAGCTGGAATGCGCATGGGTCTCTCCGGGAGGTTCTGAAGGTCGTCCACGGTTGGGGTGGCGACACCAACCTTCGAACCGAATTGTGCGGATCGCACGCGCTGAACTCACTCACGGTCGCTCGTGTCGTCCTGGGCATTAGCCCGTACGCCCGCGCCGGGGTCTACCGGGAGCGCCCCTGGGACCGGGGGTTCGAGCACTGCACCGCGAGGGCCGCGAGGTCGTCGTCGAGCCTGCCGCCGCTGTAGGTGAGCAGGTCCCGGTGAAGCCGGTCGAGCAGGTCACGGGGCGGCGTGGGGCCTTGTCGCCGCATCCAGTCCGGCAGCGGGAAGAATTCGCCCGTACGGTCCCGGGTCTCCGTTACGCCGTCGGTGTAGAGCAGCAGCTGGTCGCCCGGGAAGAAAGCGACGGTGTCGACGCAGTAGTGGTCCCCGATGAGCGTCGCGAGGTTGAGCGGCGGCGAGGGGGCGGTGGGTTCCAGGACGTGGATCTCCCCGCGGTGCACGAGCAGCGGCGGGGGGTGCCCGCAGTTGAGGAGTCTGACGTGGCCGCTGTCGTGCGGGATCTCGGCGATGAGCGCGGTGGCGAAGCGTTCCGGAACGTCCTGGGCGGGGAACGCCGCGCTCCAGCGGGTGACGCTGGTCTCCAGGCGACGTGTGATGCCTCTCAGGTCCGGCTCGTCGTACGCTGCCTCTCTGAAACAGCTGATCACCGCCGAGGCGGCCCCTACCGCGGCCAGGCCCTTGCCGCGTACATCGCCGATGAGCAGCCGCACCCCGTACTGCGTATTGGCCGCCTCATAGAAGTCGCCGCCGATCCGGGCCTGCTCCTGGGCCGCCAGGTACAGCGACTCGATCTCGACGTCCTCGATGCGGGGCGGCAGTGGGCGCAGCAGCACCTTCTGGGCCGCGTCGGCGACGAGCCGGATGTGGAAGAGCGCCTCCTCCCGCTGGAGTCGGACGTGGCTCGCGTATGCGGCGGCCAGGGTGACCGCGACGATCGCGGCCACCGTGTAGGGCGTTCCCAGATCGGTGTAGGCGAAGCTGAGGCCGATCATGGTCAGCAGGCAGAACGCCCCCAGCAGGAGCGTGGGGAGCACGGGCCACATCGCGGCGGCGAGGGCGGGTGCGGCGGGCAGAAGACGGCTGAAGGCGATTTCCCTCGGTGTGGAGAACGCGAGGCCGGCGATGACGATGGTGAGGATCACCGGCGACAGCAGGGCGACGTCCCACCGGCCACTGCAGGGAAGACGACGGCGCCAGAGCCACCCGAGAGTGATCACAAGATGCATCATATCGGGACGAACTCGCGCATCAAGGTTTGCCTGGAACAGCAGCGGCAAGCGCGTCGAGCAGGCCGTTCGCGAACCCACCCAAGGGATCAAGGAGTGCCAGGGCGCGCGCAGTCTCGCCGTCCGAGCGGCCCCGGGCGGGCGTAACTCGTGATCTTTGCCCGCGTTGGTCGGCGTGGGGCCTGACACTTTCGACGATGTCGAACGGTCCGGCCCCGAAAGGATCAGGCGCCTCGTTGCGGGGCCAGGAAGAACGCTTGAGGGCAATTCACCATGCGCGACATCACCAAGAAGATCGCTTCGGCGATCGGAGCGGCAGCCGCTGCGCTCGGCTGCGTCATCGTCTCAGGTCCGCCCGCGGCGGCCGCGGGCAAGTGGTGCAACCACTCGGTCTGCATCGAGACCTACGACCACGGCACCTACCTGGGCAGGGTGGAAGTGTCCGTCACCAACACCAACCAGCCGCACCGCATCACCGCCCGCGTATGGACCACCAACGGCTGGAGCACCCACACCAAGACCGAGGACGTCGCCGAATTCCGCACCTACCGGGATCAGGCATACCCCCAGCGTCATTTCCCCGCGGGTACCCGGCTCTGCGCGGAAGGCTTCCGCGGCGGCGAGAGCGTGGGGCTCCCCTGCGTCACCATCACCGACTGACCATGTGACCCACACCGCCGGCGGCGGCCATCGCGCTCGATGTACGTCATCGTCACCGCGCCCCGAGGGCCGTCCGCCGGCACCACGACCGGACGACCGTCCCGATCCGCATGGGCCATCGTGCTCGGGCCGGATGGCGAGACGCAGCTCACTGGTGGCCACGTCGGCCGCGCACCCCGCCGTCGCGGTTCGAGTTGTTGGCGACGGCCCCGCCACCGCGTCCACACCATCCGGCCCTTCGCCCACTGCTCGACGCCGCCTCATCCCGATGCCGATGCCGGCCCCCGGGTCCAGGGGGTCATGAGGCCGGCGACGTCCCGCGCGGTCCAGTGCCCCGCCGCGCCCGGGCAAGCAGCCACGTACGCGGCGATGTCCGTCGGCTTCCATGCGCCCGCCTGCAGCAACCCGGCGCTCAGATGCCGCAGATACGCGGCGGACGGCTTTTCCCACACGACGTCGCCCATTCCCCACGGTGCGGTGAAGGTGAGCACCGGAACGCCGTCGACGGTGCCAAGGCAGACGAGTCTTTCGTAACGCCCGTTCCCCAGCAGCGCGCTGCCGCGGCTCAGCACATCGGTGAGATCCAGGTCGCGCCCCGGATCCCGGTACATCTCCTGAGCGGTGATGTCGGAGAACTGTCCGGCCGTGACCAGGTGGGCCCGGGCGAGGACACGTCCGGGCACGTCGGGGTCGTAGAAGGCCCGGCCGCCGCGCCACACCGGGGAGAGGGTGGCGAAGTACAGGGCGCCGGCGAGCTCCACGGGGACGGATGCCGAGGGCGCGCGGCGGTCCCGGCTGCCCGGGTAGGTCCGGGACGCTCCCGGAGGCCGGCCTCCCGCGAGGTAGTACGAGAGGCGGTCCAGGTGGGTGTTGGAGCCGTAGGCCGTGTACCAGACCTGGCGGGGCGAGCGGTCGGCGGGCCGCGTCGGGTCGATGATGCGCGTGGGGTCCATGTCCCTTGCCGTACCCGGTCGTCCCGTCCGATCCCCGGTGGTCTGGCGGAAGCCGGACGATCCCTGCCGGTCGGATAATCTGCGCGACGTGATCGACTCATACGCGAGCCTTGACGATGCCGGGGTCGCGATGGCCGCGGCATGTGCCGGCGCGGACACGGTGCACGGCATGTACGGCCGGCGGCTCACCCGCTTCGACAAGGGCGCCGGGGACTTCGCCACCGCCGCCGATGTCGAGGCCGAGAAGGCGATCCTCGGCGTCATCCGTGCCGCTCGGCCCGATGACGCGGTGCTCGGCGAGGAGGGCGGGCATCAGGGTGCCGCCGGGGCTGCGCGTCAGTGGCTGGTGGATCCTTTGTGCGGCACGCTCAACTACGCTGTCGGCAACATGCTGGTGGCCGTCAACGTGGCGCTGCGCGGCGGAGCGGCGGCCGTGGCCGACCCGTTCAGTGGCGAAGTCTTCTTCACCGACGGGGAGACCGCCTGGGTGCGGAACAACGGGGCCGATGCACAGCTGGCGCCCACGTCCGCCACCCGACTGGTGGACGTGAACCTGGATCCGCCCTTCCCGAGCGCGCCCGGCTTCCGGGCGGTGGACCTGCTGGCCCACCCCGGTTTCGCCGAGCGGTTCCGGCCACGAGTCGTGTCCACGACGCTGGCCTTGGCCTGGGTCGCCGCAGGCAAGCGCGCCGCATACGTCACCGATGGCAGCGAGCTGTCCGGGAGCGTGCATTTCGCCGCCGGCATCGCTCTGTACCGGGCCGCAGGCTGCCTCGTCACCGGGATCGACGGCGCCCCCGTCGGGCGGTCGAACCGCGGACTCGTCGTGGCCGCCGACGCCGAGACCCATGGGCTGCTGATGTCGATGATCCGCTGCTGAAGCCGGAGCCGCACCCGAGCCTGGCGTACGTCGACGTGAGCTTCTGCGCGCCTTACGGCCGAAGCTCTTTGCTGTGGCGGTGGTAGGCGCCGGGCGGCATGCCGGTCAGCTCGGTGAAGCGGGTGCTGAAGGTGACCGGCGACGAGCAGCCGACCGCGGAGCAGACCTCGGTGACGTCGAGGTCGCCGCGCCACAGCAGCGCCGTCGCGCGCTCGACGCGACGTGTCATCAGATAGGCGTACGGCGACGCGCCGTAGGCGAGCCGGAACTGCCGGCCGAGCTGCCCGGCCGGCATGTTCGCGTCGCGGGCGAGCGCCTCGACGTTCAGCGGCTGCGCGTACTCCCGGTCGATCCGGTCGCGGACGCGGCGCAGTCGCGCGAGGTCGCTCAGGCGCTGTGCGGCGGTAAGTGCGCGCATCCATCCGGGATGACACATGAGAGAACCCTTTCATCGATGGTCGCAAGCACCTGCGGACAGGCTGAGGGTGAAGAACGCCTCGGCCCGGTGGCCGTCATCGCGAGGACGCAGGCAAGCACGTCGGCCACCGAGCCCCGATGGATCGCCGAACGGCTCAGCGAAGCTCTTGGATGCGGATCAGGTTGCCCGCGGGATCGCGGAAGGCGCAGTCGCGAATGCCGTACGGCTGCTCGGTCGGCTCCTGGACGACCTCGGCGTCGCCTGCCTGCAGCTTCTCGAAGGTGCCGTCGAGGTCCCGGGTCGCCAGCAGGATCCACCCGTAGGTGCCCTTGGCCATCATCTCGACGATGGTGCGCCGCTCCTCCTCGGTGACCCCCGGGTCGGCGGCAGGCGGCGCCAGGAGGATGGACGTGCCGGGCTGATCGACGGGGCCGACCGTGATCCAGCGCATCTTGCCGTGCCCGACGTCGCTGCGGACCTCGAAGCCGAGGGTGTCGCGGTAGAAGGCCAGGGAGGCGTCCGGGTCGTCATGCGGGAGGGCGGTCGTGTGAATGGTGATGTCCATGTCCGTCACGTTAGTCGCCGCTCGGCCGCCGGTGCTTCTCCATTCCTGACCGGTCCGCCACCCGTCGCGTGCGCGGCCCGGCGCTGCGGCACCGGCGGCATCCGCTCGCGGTCCTCCTGTTCGGCCGGGCCCCGCCGCCGCCCGGACGGCATCCGGCTGTCGGGGCGGATCGGTGCGTCACTCACCGCGTCCGTGGTGCGGCGATGGACAGGACGCGGTCCCGGAGGACCGGAAGGCGGGTGCGATGGGCCTCGACGTCCCTCATGTCGAAGTCCCCCGTCAGGGTCTGCTCGCCGTCGCCCGCTCCGGCGAGCACATCGCCCCAGGGGTCGACGATCATGCTGTGTCCGGCCTGTCGCATGCCCCCGTGCTCGCCCGTGGCCACGCAGGCCAGGAGGAAGACCTGTTCCTCGACGGCCCTGGTGCGGGCGAAGAGCCGCAGGTGCTCCAGCCGTTCCGCCGGCCACGCCGCCGGAACGGCCACGATGTCCGCCCCGGCGTCGATCAGGGCCCGGAAGATCTCGGGAAACCGCAGGTCGTAGCAGATGGCCAGGCCGAGCGTCCCGAAGTCCGTGGGGACGGTGACGATCTCCTGTCCGGCCCCGAGGAAGACGGCCTCGCCGGTGTCGAAGCCGTACCGGTGGATCTTCCGGTAGTGGCCGCGCAGCTCACCCTCGCGGTCGAAGACGAGAGCCGTGTTGTAGAGGGTCCCGTCGCCGTCGCGTTCGATGACCGATCCCGCGTGGACCCATACGCCCGCAGCGCGGGCCGCCGCGGACATGGCCGCGGCCGTCGGGCCGTCCAGCCCCTCCGCGCCCTCGGTCCACGCGTCGTAGTCCCAGGCGCCGGTCGGCCACAGTTCCGGGAGCATCACCAGGTCGTCGCCTGCCCGGTCGAGGACGAGCGCGGCGGCGCGGCTCCTGCGCTGCTCGGCGGTCTCGGACGCCTCCACGGCTAGCTGGATCAGCGACGCACGCATGGGTCTGGCCTTTCTCTCCGTGTCCTCGTCCGGGGACGGCCCCGGAACGCGGTGGCGGCCCGGGGGCACCACGGAATGATTCACCTGGCAGGGGAACGCATGGGTACGTACACCATGAATGTATGTCCCGTTCCTCCGTGAAGGCGCCCCGCCGGAGAGTCGACCGACCGGCCTACTTCTCGATCTCCAGCACGGACATCATTCCCTGATCCTCGTGGTTGAGGATGTGGCAGTGGAGGACGGTCCTGCCCGGATAGTCGAGGAAGCGCGACCGGATCACCATGGTCCCGCGCGGCGGGATGTCCACGGTGTCCTGGAGCCCGAAATGGGGCTCCGGCTTGCCGTTGATGCTCATCACCTGGAAGTCGTTGGTGTGGATGTGGAACGAGTGCACCTCGTCGGTGTTGTTCCGGATGGTCCATTCCTCGACCGTGTTCAGTTTGACCCGGAAGTCGACGCGGTTGTGGTCGAACTGCTTGCCGTTGATGAAGAACTGGGTACCCGCCGTGTTCTCGGTGTACGTGATCGTCTTGCGGGCGGCGACGGATGCCTCGGCGAGGTCGTCAGTGGGACCGAAGGTGGTGGGCATGGGCTCGGCGGTCATCGGCTCGCCGGCGGATTCGACGGTCGCGAGCGTCGCCTGCGGGAACTGATTTCCGGCCTTTCCGGTGTTGTACGGGAGCGTCCGCAGTTCCCGGGAACCCTTGGGGCCGCCTTGGACGAGCACGTCGTAGCGGGCGCCCGCGGGAATGACGATCGAGTCGGCCGAGTAGACCTTGTTGACCGGATATCCGTCCTGGGCCACGACGTAGAACTTCTGTCCCGGCAGGGCGACTTTGTAGAAGATGTTGGCTCCGATGTTGGCGAGCCGCCACAGCTGCGTCTCACCGGGGCGGATCCGGATCCGGGGATTGAGCTGCCCGTTGACGGTCCGCGTGGTCGGCGCGCCCATCTTCAGGTCCTGGGTCTTGATCCGGTCGCCGACGATCTGGAAGTCCTTGAGCGCGACGACATGTTCCGTGATACCCCGCAGGGACGGCGGCAGATACGCATCGAGCCCGTCGACCACGATGATGCCGGACAGTCCGCCGGCGGTCTGTGCCGCCGATTGGGTGTGCGGGTGCGGGTGGTACCAGTACGTGCCGGGCTCGAGGCTCTCCGGGAACCGGTAGGAGTATCGGAAGGTCTTTCCCGGTTCGACCGCCAGGAAGACATTGTCGGAATTCCCCGCCGGTGATACGTGCATTCCGTGCACATGCAGATTTGTCTGCTTGTCGAGCCTGTTCTCGAACGTGATCTCCATGCGGTCGCCGGGCTTGAGGCGCAGCGTCGGCGGCATGTACTGGCCGTTGTAGGTCAGGGCCCACAGTCGGCGGCCCGCCAGGCCGACCTTCTTCCGCTCGACGACGATGCGCGTGCGGAGCAGCCCGTTTCTGCTCACCACCTGGGCGGGGTCACGCAGTTCGGTCGTGGCCGGGGCGGTGAGGGCGGCCGACGGGGAGACCGTGGCCAGTCCCGTCGGCGACGGCACCGAATGGGAGTGCCGTTCGGCGCCCGGACTTCCGACGCAGCCCGGCACCAGCGCGAGCACGGCGAGAAGTGATCCGACGGCGGACCAACTCCACATGAAACGCGAATGCATTCCGGTTTCTCTCCATAGCGATGATCCTTGGCGCGCGGACGACGAGAGTCGTCGGACGCCATCCTGCCCTGGCACAACCCCGCTGGAATTCAGCGACCCGCGATGACCGGTAACAAGCTCGATTCCGGCCCCCGGCGTCCCCGCGGCCATCGACGTCCGCCCGGTGATCAGCCCGGACAAGCTCAGCCGCGTACGCTCGCCGCCAGGCCGGGGAACCGCGCCGCCTGGGCACAGGCCAACCGCCGTACGGCACGGGAGTCTTCGTCGCCGAAACGCCTGAAGCGGACCGCGAGGCACGGCTGTGAGCGGCGCGCATGGGTCCCCGTCCGCGGCGGCCTCGCCCAGCTGCTCGACGGCGGCGAGGTTCCACGCGCCGATCCGGTCGGCGGCGTCCTCGACGGCCTCGCGAAACCGCGGCCGATGAGGAGCGCGAGCACGCACCGCCCGGGAGATCCTCGCCCCGCATGAGGAGAAGGCCGCGCTCCACCCGGAGTGGGCCGCCGAACTCGGCCCGCCGCCGGCGGCCTGATCACTTGGACGACAGAGCCTGGGCGGGACGACCCTTCCTTCTATCTCCAACCTGCGTTGTTCCTAGAATGTCCGAATGAAGGACATCGACGCGATCGCGGTGTTGCAGGATCCGGTGCGGCGCCGCCTGTACGAATACGTGGCGGCACAGGGCCGTGAGGTCAGCCGCAACGAGGCCGCCGAGGCGGCCGGGGTGGCGCGCACGCTCGCCGCGCACCATCTGGACAAACTGACCGAGGCCGGGCTGCTGGAGAGCGGCAGCCGCCGCCTGACGGGCCGCTCGGGGCCGGGGGCCGGCCGTCCCGCCAAGGTGTACACGCGGGCCCGGACCGAGCGGTCGGTGTCACTGCCCGCCCGCGACTACCGCACCGCCGCCGAGCTGCTCGCCGAAGCCGCCGAGCAGGCCGGGCTCGACGCCGGGCTCTGCGCGGCCGCACGCCGCCGGGGTGAAGCCCTGCGCGGCTCGGCTGCGCCCTGCGGCGGGCTCGACGAGGCGGCGAAGATGCTGGCCGCCCGCGGCTACGAACCACACCTGGAAGACGCCGACAACACCGAAGGCGCCGAGGGAACGACCGGGGACGCAGCACGCGTCGTCCGCATGCGCAACTGCCCCTTCCACGCCGTCGCCGAACGCTTCCCGCCACTCGTCTGCGGCATGAACCTCGCACTGCTGGAGGGACTGCTCGGCACGGACGGCCCCGTCCGCGCCCGCATGGACGCCCGCCCCGGGGAGTGCTGCGTGGTGGTCGAGGCTTCTAAAAACAATGATGATTGACATAGAAAAAGGGTCGTGTTGGGATGAGGCCATGACCGCATCCGCGCATGCCGCCCACCTCGCCCAACTCAACGTCGGTACGCTCCGCCACCCCATCGGTGACCCGCGCGTGGCGCCGTTCGTCGAGATGCTCGACCCGGTCAACGCCGCCGCCGACGGTGCGCCCGGCTTCGTGTGGCGGCTCGTGGAAGAAGGGGCAGCCGACGCCACCGGACTGCGCCCTGCGGGCGAGAACGTCATCGTCAATCTGTCGGTGTGGGAGACCCAGGAGGCCCTGTGGGACTTCGCCTACCGCACCGGGCACCTGGAGGTGATGCGGCGGCGCCGCGATTGGTTCGAACGGCACGTCGAGGCGCACCTGGTGCTCTGGTGGGTCCCCGCCGGGCACGTCCCGACCGTCGGCGAGGCCCTGGAGCGGCTGGCGGACCTGCGGGCGCACGGGCCGTCCCCCCGCGCCTTCACCTTCGCCTCCTCCTACACCGCCGCCGAGGCCGCCCAGCACCTGGAGGTCCTGCCGCCGGCGCTGCCCGGGCAAGCCGCCCGGACCGCGCGGCCGGTGCCGGCCGGGGACTCAGCGGCGGTCTGAAGCAGGGACCACCCCCGGCCCAGCACGGCGGCGGCACCGTGACCGCGCCGGGCGACCAGGGAAATCCTGGCCGGAGGCTTCGCCAGGACGCCGTGCCTGGTGCGGCGTACGCTCGTCGGCAGGGGGACCCGTGATTCGTTGCGGTGGGGCGGCAGGGCTCACCCCGAACCGACCGGCGCGCAGCGTCGACCGTAACCTCACCGGGTACCTCCGGCTCACCACTCACCTCCAACGGCTCCACCGTGAGCCGGACCCGGACGAGACCGCGGGAGGAACCTTGACCGCGCTCGGCGACCTGATCGAGATCGACGACGGGACCGTACTGGTCCTCGGGCAGGGACTGGATGTCGAGCACGATCAGCCGGACGTCGCCAACGCCCTCGTACACCGGGCCGGCGACACCTTGGTGCTTGTCGACACCGGCGTCACGGCGGCCTTCCGCTCGGCACTGCGGGAGGCGGCCGACCGGGTCGGGCCCTGGTCCCGGGCCCTGGTGCTGACCACGCACGGCCATCCCGACCACGTCGGCAACAACGACCTGGCCGACGAGCTGGGTGTGCCGGTCCAGCACTACGTCCCCGCCTTCGACGTCGACCAGATGCGGGACCCGGCCCAGTACTGGGTGCGGTCCTTCGACCGCATCGCCGGGCTGGCGCCGCTGCCCGCGCCGGCCGGCAAAGTGGTGTCCCTCTTCGAGCCGATGCGGCCCTTCGGCGCGACGACCCGGACCTACGAGGAGCGACCGCTGGAGCGGATACGGATCGGCTCGCTTCGCTTCACCGGCTGGACCTTCGCCGACGGTACGGTCCGCGTGCTGCGCAGCCAGGGCCACTGCGCCGGGCATGTGATCGTGCACCTGAACGACTGCGGTGTCCTTCACCTGTCCGACGAGGGCAACGGACCCTGCGGCGCGATGGCCGACGCCGACCAGCTCAAGATCCAGACCGTGCTCGGCGCCGTCGCCCTCGTCTTCGAGGAGGGAGAAGCCGCGGTCCTCACCGACGGGCACACCTTCGGCGTGCGCCGTGGCGCTGAGGCGGCGTCCTACCTGGACGGACTGCTGGAGCAGGCCACCGCGCTGCAGGAGGCGGCACTCCGACTGACCAAGGACAGCAGGCAGGTTCGGCCGAGCGCCTTCACCACCCGCTACGGAGAGACCGCCGCCGAACTGGGGGTCGGCGGCGCCAACCCGAATGCGATGTTCACCGCCATGATGGCGGTCAACCAGCTGCGCGAACTCGGACTGCGGCCGGAGTCCGGCGTGGTCGACGCGCCCTGGTCCCGGCCCACGCTCCACAACCCCGCACCGGTCCCCCGGCGGCCCGGCTCCGGTGCCCGCGGCAGTCGGGATGCCTCGCCGGAAGCCGGGAAACAGGGACCGTTGGACCCCGGCGGCGTCTCGTCCTGGCCGCGATGACGGGTGCCGTCCGTAGTCGGCGGGCGAGTTGGCGGGGGGGCCACACCAAACTACGCCGGCACCGTCTGCTTCCCCGCGCTTTCGAGGTGGGGCTGCCCGGCGTGTTGATGGCGTTGTGCCCAGCGGACGCCGAGTGGTGCCGCCAGGCCCGTGAGCGCGAAGAGCGCTCCGACGACGTACCAGCCGGGGCGGCCCCAGGTGATGCAGAGGGAGATGAGGAGGGCCGGGCCGACGGCCTCGGCGAGGCCTGCACCCAGGCCGAACACGCCGAGGTACTGGCCGGTGGCGTGCTTCGGGGCGAGGGTGAAGGAGATCTCGAAACCGCCGGCGGAGTGCCACAGTTCGCCGATGGTGTGGACGAAGACCGCGGCCAGGAGGAGTACGGCGGCGGCCCAGGCCGGCACCCCGGCCGACAGTGAGATCAGTGCGCAGGCCAGGAGGAAGGCGACGCCGGCACGGCGGTATGCGATGGCCCCGGCTGCGGGGGTGTCGATGTGGCGGCTGGCTCGGACCTGGAACGCGATGACGATGACCGTGTTCAGAACCATGGTGCCCGAGATGAGCCAGTGGGGAGCCGCGGTGGCAGCGACCAGCCAGAGGGGGATGGCCACGGTGAGCACCTTGAACTGGATGGCCATGATGCCGTCCAGAACGGTGAGCAGGAGGTACGGCCGGTCCCGCAGCGCGATCCAGCGCGGGCCGGCGACGGCGGGCTCGGGTGTGACGGGCGGCAGGAAAACCATGATCACCGCAGAGGCCACGAAGGCGATCGCGTTGCCGATGACGAGTAGTTGGTAGGCACTGTGGGTGCCGACCTGGACGGCCCAGCCTGCCAGCACGGCGCCCAGGGAGATGCCGATGTTGGTCACGGCTCGGAGATAGGCACGGAACTCCTGCGGCCGGTCTCCTCCATGCTGCCTGATGAGAGGGCTGCGTGCGGCCAGTCCGGCACCCTTCGCCCCTGTCGCCGCGCATACCGCGACCACGAACGGCCAGAAACTGTCCGCGAGTACGAAGGCCGCCGTTGCCAGCCCCTGGACGACGAGGGTGGCGACGTAGACGCCGCGCGCTCCGCGTCTGTCCGCGAGGTGGCCGGCGGCGATGCCCACCACGAGCGAGAAGACACCGGCCAGGCCCAGTCCGAGACCTACCTGGGCCGCCGGAAGGTGAACCGCCTGGGTGAAGTACAGCACTCCGGCGGTCAGATAGAGGCCGCTGCCGACGGTGTGGACGAAGTTCGAGACGGCGAGGGTGCGCTGCGGTCCGGCTTCCGGCAGCAGGTGGGGCATCACGTCGCTCCGCATCCTGAAGGTATGTAATGGCCAGCTAAGCCTGTTGCAACTTACCGACAGTGGCAAGGGGGTTGCTGATCCGCGGCGGCCGGCACACATCGGCGAATCGGCCCGCATCCGCCGCCACCACCCGGCAACGGCACATGCCAGCGGATGTTGTCAGTGGCAGCCGTTACGTTCTGGCGCGTAACCGAGGAGCGTTCACGGCCACCCCCCATGACCGTTTTGGCAGGTAGCTGCCATGAGCACGCCTTCTCGAGGAGAAGCTCGATGATCGGCGAGACCGACCGCTGCTGCAACTCCAGCACCGGTTCCTTCACCGTCTCCCACATCGCCTACGGCCCCTACGGGTACATCCGCGAACTCGACGCCACCTTCGAGCAGTACTGCAACGGCTCCACGGTGCCCGCACGCGGCGAGGTCCATGCCCGCATGCCCGAGCCGCCGGCCGAGCTCGCGATCGGCCTGAACCTGAACACCACGGGCACGGTCGACACCCGCAGCGGTGAGATCACCGTCGGCGGCACGGTCACCTGCAACAAGCCGGCGCGGATCAACCTCACCCCCAGCGCCTATCAGATTCAGAAGCGTGCGACGGCGACCGGCGTGTACGAGGACCTCATCGTCCTCTGCGAGCCCGGCGCCCCCGCCCCGTGGACGGCCTCGTTCCGCAGCAACATCGACCCCACCGCCTCCTTCCAGCCCGGCACCGCCACGCTCCGGGGTGTCGGCAGGGCCGACGACCGTGACTACCCGGTGACCGTCGACACCGGGTTCCCGAGCACCGAGATCACTCTCGTCAAGTCCTGACCCCGTCCCCGTCCGCCCGCGGGCCCGGCGCGCACAGCCGGGCCCGCGGGCGCGCGGAGGTCTGTGAAGGCTTGGCACCGGCTAAAAGGGTTTTCTAGAAAGCCTCTACAGAACTGACACCATGTCGGGCACACTGACGACTGCTCGCGACACACCCGTTCCATCCACAACTCAGCTTTCCCACGGGGGATTTGCCGATGAAATGGAAGAGTCGTCCGTACCGGTACGCCACGGCCTGGTTACTCGCCACCGCCCTCGCCCTCACCCTTCCGGCGGCGGCCGGTACAAGCACCGCCGCAGGGCCTGCGACCTCGCCCGTCGCCGCCCCGTCTCCCATTCCCAAGAACGGGCAGCTTCCGTACTACGACGATCCGCTCATGCGGCTGCTCTTCATGGTCCGTGTCGGGCTGGCACCGACGATGGGCGGTTCGGCCTACGCCCCGGAGAAGAACGCCGCGTTCACCCTGGTCGACCCGACCGGCCTGGACGATGCCACCCTGCTGCAGCTGGCCAAGCGAAATCCGGAACCCAAGGCGCCGCCCGTCTTCTCCCGGGTGGTTCCGCTGGACGCGTTCAAGGACTACCTGCCCCCAGGCGTGTACCAGAAGCTGCAGAAGGCAGGCACGCGCCATCTGGTGATGGTGGGCGGAATGAGCTTCCGGGCCTACAGCTTCGAAGACCACGGTTCCCACTCCGAGCCACTGATCACGGGTGAACTCGACAAACTGCGCAAGGGGCACCTGAAGGCCAAACTCACCGAGTTGGTCTGGGGTTCGGATCGCGACTACTGCGAGGAGTGCCGGGAAATCGTCGCCCCCAAGGCACGGCGCTTCCACGTCGCGCCCTACGCGCTCACCGCGAAGGAAATCGCGAACCGCGCCAAGGAGATCGCCGCGGCCACGGCGAAGCACACCACCGAGAAGGCGAAGGCCAAGGCGGCGAAGCCGATCGAGACGAAGTACAAAAACATCAGGAAGCAGCGGGGCACGATGGCCGTAGGCCTGCTCCGCGGTGCCCTGACCGTGGCGAAGCAGAAGCACCAGAAGTACGGGCAGGCCCAGGCCGAGTACGAGGAGATGACGCAGGACATCTTCCAGGCACTGCCGGGCTGCCCGGAGAACGGCGGCACGAAGGCCCAGAACTCCTCGTACTCCGTGCACAAGGCCGCGTTCACCGTGCCGCGCGTGCTGCCGCAGGCGGGCCCGTGCCCCGAGGACGAGCCATCGCGCGCCAGCGGTCTGGCGAAGGCGCTCGCCGATCCCCACGCCGCCCCGGGCGGCATCGACTTCTCCACCCTGGAGCTGCGCTATCTCGCCGACCCCGGCAAAGGCCTGAAGTACGCCTTCAGCGCCGACCCGGGCGGGGCGGGCAAGGGCGGGAACGCCGCGGCGGGGGTCACGGCGGCGCGGGAGGCGTCCGACGCGTTCTTCGTCTGGCTGTCCCTGCCGCCCTCGGCCTTCTGGGTCAACCTCAACCCGACCGAACCCGACCGTGTCGTCGACCCCGCTCTGGGCCGTACCGACGCGGGCCGGATCCTGCTCCAGGCCGACCTCCAGCTCAAGAAGACGACCGGCCGGCTGATCCACCCGGACTCCTCGTCGGGCAAGCGGTTCTGGGGGGCGGTCTCCGGGCGCTGCATGTCCTTCCGCACCTGGATCGTGCCCGCGCCGGCGAGCGTCAGCGAGCGGGACAACCAGCTCTACATCCTCGACGCGCCCCTGTCGGTGAAGATGGAGTCGCAGTACCTCAGCGGGCAGGGCAGCAAGGGGGCGGTGTCCTGCGACGAGCGGGACCCGGCGGCCGAGAAGCGCAACGAGCAGGCCTTCCGCCGACTGATCCTGCCCCGGATCGAGCAGGCCGTGAACCACGCCCCCGAGTACGCCGGGCTGAGGCGGGTCTATCTCAGCCGGGTCGCCGCCGAGTGGTACCGGCAGCTCGACCGGCGGACGTCGGTGACCTACAGCGACCTCATCGGCCGGGGCGATGTGAGCCGCTGGGTCACGCGGACCAGCTGGAAGCCCGTGGACACCTTCAACCAGTACGTCCGCTCCTACCGTGAGGGCGAGTTCAACATCACCCGGCGTACCCGCAGCGGGAATTACCTCTATACGAAGACGTACGTCTTCGGCGGCGTCGACTTCGCCCGGGTGAACCTCACCCGGGTGAAGCCCGCCAGCGCGTTCCGCGACGAGTGGGCCGGCATGCCCCGGGACGCCGGGCTGGCGGCCTCGGCAGACCTGTCCGGAGCCGGTGCCTCGCACGTCTGGCTGGGCGGCGACACCACGTCCCCCACGGGCGGCGCGGACACGGCACCACAGAAACCGGCGGTCACGGTCGGTGCCGGCCAGAACGGCGGGGACAACAGCGTGTGGCTGGCGGCCCTGGCGCTCGCCTCCGTCGTCGGCGTCGCACTCCTGCTCAAGAAGGGCTTCGGGAACAGGCGCGGGAACAACGGAAACAACCGCCTCGGGGGGTACCGATGACGTCCCACGCCACCGTCACGCGTCCTGGCCCCCCTTATGCCGTGGCCACGTGTGCCGTCGCGCTCTGTCTCCTCGCCGTGTCCGGCTGTTCCGGCTCCGACTCCGGGGCGGAGCTGAAGTACGGCGAGAGCGCCAACGTCACCACCGAGAAGGCCGGTTCGTACGATGTGGCCGTGCTCCGGGTCGAGCAGGGGAAGAACTCCGACCTCGACGTCTTCAAGGACACGTCACGCTACGCCGGGAAGACGCCGTACTACGTGCACTACCGGATCACGAAGACCGAGGACCGGCAGAAGGTCCCCGCGCCGTACTTCGGCGCGTACGCCGGGGACAAGCAGCTGACCGCGCTGAACGTGATGCCGTCCTTCGACTTCAGCGACCCGCTGGCACCGGTCGTCCAGGAGTTCGACAAGTGCACGGGCTTCGACTCGGCCGATTTCAAGAAGGCCGCGAAGGGACAGAGCTTCAAGGGCTGCGACATCTACCTCGCCGAGAGCGGCACCGGCGCGCCCACGGACATCCGGCTCCTCCCCGACAAGATCGGCGACGATCCTCTCGTCATCTGGAAGTGAGCCCCGGACGCGGCTGCGCCCGAGCTCGCTCCCTTGCGGAACGCCGCGTCAGCGGTGTTCCGCAAGGGAGGTCCGGTCACCTCTACCGCCGCAGTCAGGCGTCGGCCGGCGGGCGCAGCCGGACGCGCGCGGTGGCAGGGACCGCGGCAGGCGCCGCGCCCGGGTCCAGCGGGCGATGGCCCAGGCCGTCCGGGATCTCGTACTCCCAGTCCAGGGAACGGGTGACCACTCTCGTGACCGGGTGGTCGCGGTAGTACCGGACCCAGTCGGCGTGGCTCCAGGTGCGGTTCTCGGCCGCCAGGCCCGAGAGCCGGCGCCGCTCCTCGGCGACGGTCTTCTCGACCGCCCGGGCGCCGCGGCGAACGCCGTCGACATCTTCGACGCGGTGGCGGGCCTTGTAACCGGCGGGAGAGCGGAACGGCGATATGGTCCGGGTCGTGGTGCCCTGTTCGTCGGTCCAGTCGACGGTCACCCGGCCGTCGTCATGCAGGGTGATGACCGCGTCCAGCCCGGCGTTCCACCACAGCACACCGTGCCCGATCCAGCCGACGGGCAGCGTGCCGTCCGGTTCCAGCCCGCACCGGGAGACGGTCCGCTCGGCCAGTTCGTACGCCGGGACGCCGAGCCGGGCGGCCGCCTTCTTCACGGACTTCACCAGGACCTTGTGCGGGTGCTGGGAGTTCGTCACATGGAAGTGCAGCGTCCACAGCGCCTCCAGGGCCGCCGGGCCACGCAGCTCGCCGAGGGCGGTGAAGACGGCGCCGGCCAGGTCGTCGTCCGGGCGGTAGTAGGTGTCCATGGCCTGGGCGTTCTTCCGGGCGACGACCACCAGGTCGGCGGCGAGCCGGTCGACGTCCCCGCCCAGCCAGCCGGCAGCGAGCGTGAAACCGATCGCCAACGCGCGGGCGGGGGACGGCGGCTTGACCATCCCGAGCTCCCGGATGACGTGCTCAGCGTCGGTCATGCCGTGCAGCGAACCGCCCTCGGACAGCGCCCGGATCGCGTCGCGGACCAGCTCTCCCGCACCGTCGGTCTTCAAGAGGGCCTTGGTCCGGCGCTTCCACGTGGTGTCGACCTGGTACCGGTAGTTCCAGAACTCCGCGGTGGTCGCGAGGTGCAGGACCAGTTCCTCCAGCTCGGGGGAGAGTCCCGTCAGCCGGTCCCGGACCCGCTCGATCCAGCTGTTGTCGGGGTCCAGCAGGACCTCCACGTGATCGTTCATGTGTCGATCCTGCCATCCTCCACTGACAACGCCGACGACGCCGGAGCGGCTCCTTCCCGTCCCTCCCCGCGCGGCCGGTTCAGCCGGCTCCGACGGGCAGGGGACCGACCCGGGACTCCAGCCAGGCCGGCAGGTCCAGCAGCCGTACGCCCTCCTGTTCGTCGGGGTCCGTCCTGGCGACCAGGCACTCCATGTCCTCGGTGCCGGTGTTCACCGGCATGTGCGGGGTGTCGGCGGGAATGTGGATGTAGTCGCCCGCCCGCAGGACCACATGCTCGGCCAGGCCCTCCCCGTGCCACACCTCGACCTGGCCGGACTGGATGAAGATGGCCGACTCGTGGCCCTCGTGCAGGTGCGGGCGGCCCCGGGTGCCGGCGGGCATCACCAGCCGGTGGAGGCACAGCCGCTCGGACCCGGCCGACTGGGCGCTGATGCCCGCGCCGAACACGCCGCCCTGGATTCCCTCGTACTGCCCGGTGCGGACCACCGTGCACTGCTTCTGATCTGCCATGGACGCAGTACAACAGCCCGCTCGCGGCGTTCGATCAGTTCGCGCCACGGCCGTGGCCGGTGGCACCGACGGCCGTTCCTATGCGCCTCGCCGACCGCCTATGCACGTGACCAACTGATTCATGGCCCCGCCGTGACCGACGCGTTCAACTGGTCTTCAACGCCAGTCGACTGCAACGCCCCCGACGTGATCGGCGGCGGACCATGGAGGCGGTTCCCATGACAACACCCCTGGCCGACTATGCGAAGTTCGCCGGCCGGCGCATCGCGATCGTCGAGCACATGCAGAACCACCCGTTCGTCCTGGGCCTGCACCAGGCCCGCGAGCACGGTCTCGAGGTGTGGCTGCTCACCGGTGACCGGTCGTGGTACACCCACGGCCACGACTGGGACTCCCACCCGCTCGCCGCGGCCGTCGACCGTGTGATCGACGTCGACACCACCGACCTCGAAGCGGTGCTGTCCGTGGTGACCGGTGACGACGGCGCTCCCCTCGTGGACGGTCTCACGTCGTTCTCCGACTACCACACGGTGCTCGCCGCGCAGGCGGCCCGCCGCCTCGGTCTGCCCGGTCCCGATCCCGCGGCCGTGGAGACCGCCAACGTCAAGGACCGGCTGCGCGTCGCGCTCGGCGACGTACCGTTCAACATCCCCCACATGCTGGTCAGCGGCAGGGAACAGCTGGAGGAGGCGGCGCGGCGGCTGGGCTTCCCGATGATCGCCAAACCGCCCGCCGAGGCGATCAGCTACGGGGTCCGCCGCGTCGACGACATGGACCAGCTCGTCGAGGCGTGGGGGGAGCTGTCGGGGATACGGCACAGCCTGCGCGGCCAGCCGCGCTCCGGGGACGTGCTCCTGGAGACGTACGTCGAAGGCGTCGAAGTCAGTGTCGAGACGATGACGGTGGACGGGTACACACACGTCTTCGGCGTCACCTCGAAGGACCTCTTCGGTGACCCGGCCTACATCGAGTGCGGCCACACCTTCCCCGTTCCACTGACCGACGACGAGCGCGACCAGCTCTACTCCGTGGTCCGCGGCACGCTGAAGGCGATCGGCTACGACCACGGACCGTGTCACACGGAGGTCCGGCGCACCGAGTCCGGCTGGCGCGTCATCGAGGCCAACCCGCGTACCCCGTCGAGCTGCATGACCATGCTGGTCACGGATGTCACCGGGCGCAGCCCCATCCTGGACGCCTGGCTGCTCACGATCGGCGAGGTCCCGCCGATCGAGCCCGTGACGCACTCCGGCGGAGCCGCCGTACGCATGATCTACCCCCAGCGGCGCGGCATCCTCAAGCGCGTCGACGGCGTGGAGGCCGCCGCCGCGGTGCCGGGCGTCCAGGTGCTGCTCCACGTGGAGACGGGCGACGCCCTGCTGCAGCGCATGGACAACTCCTCCTGCGTCGGATTCACCTACTGCAACGGCCCCGACCGCCTGGAGGCACAGGCCCTCGCCGACAAGGCCGCCGGGTACCTCGACTTCGTCGTCGAAGAGGAAGAGGAAGAGGCCGGGGCGGAGGCGCGATGAGCCGCTCCGGCGCGCTCGGCGCGCAGCCCGGCGCCGGTTCGCACCTGCGCGGCCAGGGCGATGTGCGACAGGTCGCCGATGCCGCCGCGCTGCCGGGCGCGGGCTGGGACGACCTGCTCGGCCCGGAGGACTTCTTCCAGACGTCCCGCTGGCTGGCCGTACAGGAACGCAACTCCGGCACCACGATGGACTTCCTCGTCCGCCACCGGGAGGAGCGGCCCGTCGCGGCCCTCGTGACCGCGTGGGCCGACGACTCCGTGCCGTGGCTGCTCGCCCGGCCCGACGCGATGCTCTCGCGGGCCCTGGAGGAGGGCACACCGGAGGCCGAGGACCGCCTCACCGACGTGGCACAGGGCGATCCGGCGTCCCTGCTGCCGTCCCTGGTGTGCGGCGGCCGGCACCTGGGCCGCACCCGGACCCTGGCCGGGCCCGAGGCGCTGCCGTCGGACGTCGAAGCGCTGGTGGAGCGGGCCGAGCAGCTCGCGGCGGACCGCGGGGCGGCGTCCGTGTGCTTCCCCCACGTCGATGTGCGCGACACGGACCTCGTCGCGCTGCTGCGCGGCCGTGGCTACCGCTCACATCTCTCGGCGCACTACGCCTGGCTGCCCATTCCCCCGGGCGGCTGGGAGCAGTTCCTCGCCGAGATGAGCAAGCACCGGCGCCGCAGGGTGCGCCTGGAGCGCCGGGCCCTGGCCGAGGCCGGGGTCGAGGTCCATCTCGAACCCCTGACCAAGGCGCTGGCCCCGCGCCTCGGCGAACTCGACTGCAACCTGCTGCGCAAGTACGGCAATCCGGCCAGCCCGGAGCACTCGGCCGGGCTGCTGAGCTGGATCGCCGAGGTCATGGGCGATGACGCCATGGTCTCGGTGGCGCGCAAGGACGGCAGCATCATCGGCTTCGGCATGGTGCTGCGCTCGCGGGCCCGCGGCAAGGAGGAGTGGTTCGGCCACCGTGCCGGATTCGACTACGCCGCCCAGGGCAAGCTGCCGCTCTATTACGACGTCCTGTACTACCGCGTCCTCGAAGCCGCCGCGCGCGAGGGCGTGTCCGTCCTGCACGCCGGGATCGGCAGCGTCGAGGCGAAGCTCGCCCGCGGCTGTCTGGCGAGCGAGGAGCACTCGTTCCTGCTGCGCCTGCCCCGCGCGGGCACCGACCGGGAGACGACCACGCGATGAGCAACGGAGCGAAGCGACGCACCACGGCGCCCCCTGCTACGGGGGCCGATACGGGTACGGGCGCCGGTAGCGGCACCGATGCGGGCAGCGGCTGGGACGCCGCCGTCGGATCGGTGGTCAACGCGTCCCGGGCACGCGGCGGAACGCTGCGCCTCGTGTCCTCGGCCGACGTGGACTCCCTCGACCCGGCACGCACCTACTACGTGTGGGTCTGGCTGCTGCAGAGGATGCTCAACCGCACCCTCATGGCCTACCCCACGGACCCGGGCCCCGCCGGGCTCGTCCCCGTCCCGGACCTGGCCGAGGGCCCGGGGCAGGTGAGCGACGGCGGCCGCACCTGGACGTACCGGCTGCGCGGGAACCTGCGCTACGACGACGGCACGCCGATCACCTCGGACGACGTACGTCACGCCGTGCAGCGGGTGTTCGCGCAGGACGTGCTGCCCGGCGGGCCGACCTACCTCGTGCCGCTCCTGGACGATCCCGCGCGGCCGTACCCGGGGCCGTACCGGACCTCCGACCCGCTCGAATCGGTGCGGACTCCCGACGACCGCACGATCGTCTTCCGGCTGCGCCGGCCGTTCTCCGACTTCGACCATCTGATGGCACAGCCGTGCGCGGCTCCGGTACCGCGGCGCTCAGACACGGGGGCCGACTACGGGAGCGACCCGCGCTCCAGCGGTCCGTACCGCGTGGCCGTCCACCGGCCGGGCAAGTTCCTGCACCTGGAGCGCAATCCGTACTGGGACCGCGCGACGGACCCGGTCCGGCCCGCCCTGCCCGACCGGGTGGAGCTGACCATCGGTGTGGACGTCGACGAGCTCGACGAGCGTCTGATCGCCGGGGAGTTCGACATCAACCTGGAGGGACGGGGGCTCCAGCACGCGGCGCAGGACCGCGTCACGGCGGAGGGCGTCCTGCGGTCCCGTACGG
This sequence comes from Streptomyces sp. NPDC000410, assembly GCF_040300305.1. Classification (NCBI taxonomy): domain Bacteria; kingdom Bacillati; phylum Actinomycetota; class Actinomycetes; order Kitasatosporales; family Streptomycetaceae; genus Streptomyces; species Streptomyces sp. NPDC000410. Next base: position 52,450 of record NZ_JBEPDM010000016.1, on the reverse strand, counting down.
ACAACCCCCGTACGAGCTTCCTGCACTTCGTCGCCCTGCAGCCGCACATCCCGCCGTTCGACAACGTGCACGCCCGCCGGGCGGTGCACTACGCCGCGGACAAGATCCTCCTCCAGCAGGCGCGGGGCGGTCCGGTCACCGGCGGCGACCTCACCACGGCGCTGTTCCCGCCACGGCTGCCGGCCCACCAGGACCTGGACCGGTACCCGACGGGTCCGGACCTGCGGGGCGATCTCGAGGCGGCGCGGGCCGAACTCGCCGCGGCGGGGCTGCCGGACGGATTCGAGGCGGTGATCGGCACCCAGCGCGGCAAGTTCCGGCTGGTCGCCGACGCGGTCGCCGAGTCGGTGGCCAGGGTCGGCATCCGGCTGACCGTGAAAGAGCTCGACGTGGCCAGCTACTTCAGTCTGGGAGCCGGCCATCCGGAGACGATCCGCAAGCACTCGCTCGGCCTCATCGTGACCGACTGGGGCGCCGACTTCCCCACGGAGTACGGTTTCCTGGCGCCCCTGGTGGACGGCCGCCAGATCAAACGCAACGGCGGCAACTGGAACATCCCGGAGCTCGACGACCCGCGGATCAACGAGCTCATCGACCGGACCCTGCACACCGCCGACCCCGCCGAACGGGCCCGTCAGTGGCAGGCCGTCGAACGCCTGGTGATGGAACACGCCGTGATCCTTCCGCTGGTCCACGACAAGACCCTGCACTTCCGCAACCCCTGGGTCACCAACGTCTACGTCCACCCGGCCTTCGGCCTCTACGACGTCCAGGCGATGGGCGTCGCCCCCGACCGGCCATGACCGCCCCCGACCGCACCGACCGCACCGACCGCACCGACCGGGAGATGACCCCGTGAACAACAGCACGCACGACCTGCGCTTCGGCCCGCTGGCCGCGGACGACGAGGACACGGTCGGCCAGTGGCTGCGGCTGCTGGCCGATTCGGCCGGTGACGTCCCCGGGGCCGCGCCTCCCTGCCCCGCCGACATGACCGGCTCACTACGCTTCCCGCCGCCCGCCACCAAGCTGGAGGACTGGGTCGTACGCCAGGACGGACGGGTCGTGGGCGCACTGCGGCTCGCGCTGCCGGACGGCGCCGAGGTGGCACGGGTGGACCAGCTCCTGGTCCACCCGGAGCTGCGCCGCCGGGGCATCGGGCGCGCGCTGTACGGCCGGGCGCTCGAACTGGCCGCGGGGCACGGCCGGTCCGCGCTCGCCGCGACCGTGGTGGAGGCGCTCCCCGGCGGTCCGGCGCGCGACGCGGGACCGGCGGCCTTCGCCGCGGCCATGGGCGCGCACCGCTCGGCGGTCCCGGACGGCGTGCACCAGTGGCTCGACCTGGACAGGCACGATCCGCTGGCCGACGGGGTCCCCGAGGTGCCGGCGGGCTACTCCCTCGTCACATGGGGCACCATCACGCCCGACGAGTACGCGGTGCGGGTGTCGGTCCTCGAACAGTCGCTCGGCGACGCGAGTGACGCGGGCGCCGAGGACTCCGGCGACACCGCCAACACCAGCGACACCGACGACACCGACGACACCGACGACACCGAGCAGCAGCAGATCAGGACCAGCTACGCCCGGGAGTTCGAGACCATGCGCGTCGGGCGGGGCCGGCGGGCGTACCACACCGGTGTCGTCCACGACGCGAGCGGCGCGCTGGCCGGCTACACCAGCGTCTCGAAGACCACCGGCAACCCCGAGTTCGCGCTGCAGGGCATGACCGTGGTGCACCGGGCGCACCGCGGCCACCGGCTGGGGATGCTCCTCAAACTGGCCAATCTGGAGTACGTGCTGCGCCACGAGCCCGCCGTGCGGCTGATCGAGACGGCCAACGCCGAGGACAACGACGCGATGATCGCCGTCAACGCGTCGATGGGGTACGTGCCCTACGAGCGCTGGGTGTCCTGGACCGGTGTCGTGGGCTCTGCCGACTGATCCGGCCCGCGCCGCGGCTCCGCTCCCGCCTCCGGCCTCGGATTCGGCAGGTCACGCACCGAATCGGCGTGACCTGCCGGCCGTCGGCCGGCGCCCTTGAAGGGTGGGAAGGGCAGGGCGGACAGCCGTGGAGTCCACCCGGTCCCGGCCAGCACCCCGAGGATCACCGCCGCACCGCCCGTCAGCGACCACACGGTGAGTTCCTCCCCCAGAGCCACCCAGGCCGCCGCGACGCCGACGACCGGCACCAGCATGGAGAACGGGGCCACGGTTCCCGCCTCGTACCGTTTCAGCAGCGCGGTCCAGATCCCCGAGCCCACCACGGACCCCGCCAGCGCGATGTACACGAGGGCCACCAGGCCGGGCCAGCCCTCGGCGTCGAACGACCCCGCCAGCGCGCGCCATCCCGTCGCGGGGCCCTCCATGACGGCCGACAGCGCCAGCAGCGGCACCGGCGGGACCACCGCCATCCACAGCGCGAAGCGCAGCGGATGGTCGGGCCGGGCCTTCCGGCTGGCGAGGTTGCCCAGGGCCCAGCCGAGCGCCGCCAGCAGGGTCAGCAGCAGCGGAAGCAGCGCGGCGGTGCGGGCCCGGTCCACGGCGATCGCGGTCATGCCGAGCACGGCCACGGCGATCCCGCCCAGCTGCCGCCGCGAGATCTTCTCCCTCAGCAGCAGCGCGCCGAGCAGTACGGTGAACGGCGCCGACGCCTGGACGACCACCGAGGCCTGTCCCGAGGGCATCCCGGTGTCGATCGCGAGGAACAGCAGACCGAACTGGACCGCTCCGAAGCCCATGCCGTACCCGAGCAGCCAGCGCACCGGCACCTGCGGGCGCGGCACGAAGAGGACCACGGGCACGGCCAGGACGAGGAAGCGCAGCGCGGAGAGGAAGAACGGCGGGAAGTGGTCGAGCCCGACGCGGACGGCGAGGAAGTTCAGCCCCCACACCACGGCGACCAGGACGGCCAGGAGCCGGTCCCGGGTGCTCACGGTGCGGGTTCCGGGTCCGTTTCGGCCCGCCGGGCCTCCGGGCCGTCCAGAAGGTCCGATTCGATGACCCGCGCGCCGAAGCCGCGCAGCAGCTGTCCGTCGCCGATCAGCTTCTGTTCGGCGGCGGCCTGTTGCAGCACCAGGACGTGCGGTACGCCGGCCCGGTCCTCCAGCAGCCAGCAGAACATCATGACGCCGGGGCACGATCCGCCCTTGAACAGGGCCCGGGGCCACCGCTCGTGGTCGATGGGGACGCCGGGATACGCCGCCAGGATGCCCTCGACGATGCCGGAGGCGTCCCGTGCGCTGTCCTCGGCGAGTGCCCGCAGCACCTCCAGTACGTCGTAGGCGCTCATGTGCCAGTCGAGGCCCAGGTGGTGCACCGTCTCGCCCAGGTCGGAGATGTCCACCGTCAGCGGTCGTGCGATCTGCCGCAGCAGTTCGCGGCGGCCCGCCTCGTCCCGTTCGGTCCACGCCTTGCGCAGCTCGGCCGGCCCCCAGCCGAGCTCGAAGACCTCACGGCTGGTCAGGAACGGCCGCAGCAGCGAGGGGTCGTGGTGTCCGGAGACCGCCACGGCCCGCTCAACGGCCTCCCGGCCCAGCCGGTCCGCGATCAGGTCGGCGGCCGTGTTGTCGCTCATCGCGATCATCTTGTAGGCCGTCTCGCGCACCGTCACGCGGGTGCCGTCGGGCAGTTCCTGCATGTCGCCGGTGGGCAGGCTGCGCAGTTCGGGCCGTACGGTCACCTCGTCGTCCCAGCTCAGCTCACCGCTCTCGATGGCGTGGACGAGGGCCCGCATCACATAGAGCTTGTACGACGATCCGGTGGGCATCGGCCGGTCGGCTGCCGTCTCGTGCAGGATGACGGTCCGTCCCGGCTCCAGGCGGGCGGCGAGCACCGAGTAGTCCACCCCCGGTATCCGCAGCCTGTCCTCCAGCTCGGCCCAGCTGCGTACTTCGGGGATCACGATCTCGGGCTGGAGGTGGACGACCCGGACGAGGCCGGTGGAGTCGATGGTCACCGCGAGGGTGTAGCGCTCACCGGTCGGCCCGGCGAGGTCCACCCAGCTCTTGTGGGCGACCGGACGGTAGGCCTCGACCGTGAAGGGGCCCTTCGTGCGCCACTCCTCCAGCGTCGCCGAGAATCCCCTGGGGTGCTTGCCGAGGAAGGCGGGGACGAGGCGCCCGGCCATGGACTCGTCCGAAGCGACGTCGGCCGCCGTCAGGAGTCCTGTCGCCCAGCGGGACGCGGCACCCAGCGCGGAGTCGTCGGCGGCGAGGTCCGCCTCGGCGGCGGTCCGCGCGGTCCGGGCGGAATCAGGGACTTCGATCATCATCGCTCCTTGTCGGCGGCGCCGGGGCGACCGTGATGGCCCCGCACGGGCACAGCTCGGCGCAGAGCCGGGCCGAGGCGTGCAGGGCGGGTGCGGGGGTGGGGTCGAGCAGGACCACGGTGCCGGTGTCGGGGTCCTGGTCGAAGAGTTCCGGTTCGGTCGCGGCACACCGGCCCATGGCGCAGCACGCGTCCTTGTCGACCGTGATCGTCAGGCGGCTCTCGCCGCTCGCCTCGCTCATGTCACTCACCACGGCACCGGGTCACCAGGTGACCGGGAGGCCGCCGAGCCCGTAACTGGACACCTCGTGGCGGAAGTCGAGTTCCTCGAACGGTACGGCCAGGCGGACACCGGGCATCCAGCGCAGCACGGCGGCCAGCATCTCCTCGATCTCGACCTTGGCGAGCCACTGCCCCAGGCACTGGTGGATGCCGTGGCCGAAGGCCAGATGGCGGCGGGCGTCGCGGTGCGGGTCGAGGGTGTCGGGGGACGGGAAGACCTGCTCGTCGCGGTTGCCCGCCGAGAGCGACAGGACAACGCCCTCACCGGCCCTGATCAGTACGTCGCCGAGCTGTACGTCCTGGGTGGCGGCGCGGGCCAGGCCGTTCTGCACGATGGAGTGGAAGCGCAGGAGCTCCTCGACCGCCGCGGGCAGCAGGCTCTCGTCCTTGGTCAGGGCGTCGGCCAGGCCGGGATCGGTGGCCAGGCTGAGCAGGCTGAGGCTGGCCTGGCTCGTGGTCGTGCCGTGTCCGGCCACCAGCAGCAGTCGGCACATCGGGACCAGTTCCTCGACGCTCAGCCGGCCGGGCCGTACTTCGTCGATCACCAGGCGGCTCACGAGATCGGTGCCGGGGTCCGCGACCCGTGACTCGACGAGTTCGCGCAGGAAGCCGTCCAACTCGTCGCGTGCGGCGGCCACTTGGTCGGGTGTGTAGCCGCGGTCGATGAGGATCGCGCTGCGGGACTCGATGAAGTCCCGGCGGTCCTCGGACACCCCGAACAGCAGGGTGATGACGCGTGAAGGAACGGGTGTGGTCAGACCGGCGACGAGATCGACGGGCCGTTCACCGGCCACCAGAGCGGCCAGCATCTCGTCCAGCAACTGCCGGAGCACGGGGCGCATTTCCTCCGCCTTGCGTGACAGGAAGTCGCGGGTGAGCATCGACCGCAGCCGGGAGTGGTCCGGATCGTCCATGCGGATGAACGAGGCCGTGTGGGGCTGCGCGCGGACCAGTTGCGAGGTGCGGGTGAGCATCGGAAAGCCGGGGGCGCTCGTGACCGCGGTGAACCGGCGGTCGCCCAGCACGGCCCGGACGCCGGCGTGCGAGGTCACCAGCCACACCTCGCTGCCGTCCCACAGCGTCACCCGGCTCGCGGACCGTCCGGCCCGCAGCGTCGCGAGCTGCGGGGGCGGGTCCACGGGAGAGACGCGTGGCATCGGATACGACGGTGGCGCCGCCTTCTCGTCCCGGAGCGCTGCGTCGTTCTGCATCATCCACCGCCTATCGCTGCACAGGGGCACTGCCGACGTGCTGTCGCCGTCCCAATCTGCCGTGCCCGCGCGGACGAGTCCTCGCCTGCGGCCGGGCGTGCATAACCGGCCCGAGACAGTCATAACCTGAGGCGCCGACAGGCATTCACCGGCAATGGCGCACCTGATAGCGTCGCGGCATCCACCGCGCCGACCCTGCTTTTCCGGGCGGCGACGCACGCCATTTCCAGGACATTCACGCGCCCCGTCCTTCGCCCACCGGGAGAATGATGACTTCAGCACTGCAGGGGAAAGTCGCGCTCGTCACGGGTGCGAGCTCGGGTATCGGCGAGGCCACGGCACGGGTGCTGGCCGCCGAGGGTGCCGCCGTGGCCGTCGCGGCCCGCCGGGTCGACCGGCTGCACGCCCTCAGGGAGGAACTGGAAGCCTCCGGGACCACCGTCCACGTCCTTGAACTCGATGTCACCGACGAGCAGGCGGTCCATGCCGCCGTGCGCTCGACCGTCGCGGCCCTGGGGCGGCTGGACGTCCTGGTGAACAATGCCGGGCTGATGCTGCTGGGTCCCGTCGAGGGTGCCGACACCACGGACTGGACCCGGATGATCAACACCAATGTCCTGGGCCTGATGTACATGACCCACGCGGCGCTGCCGCACCTGTTGAAGAGCCAGGGCGCGGTCGTGCAGATCTCCTCGATCGCCGCGCGGGTGGCGGGCCGCGGCGCCGCCGGCTACAACGCCAGCAAGTTCGCCGTGAACGGCTTCAGCGAGGCGCTGCGCCAGGAGGTCACGGAACGCGGTGTGCGGGTGGTGGTCATCGAGCCGGGTACGGTCGCCACCGAACTGCGCGAGCACATCACCCACGCCCCGTCGAAGGCCGCCATCGAGGAACGGGTCAGCAAGATCCGGCAGTTGCAGGCCGGCGACATCGCCGAAGCGGTGCGCTACGCCGTGACGGCGCCTCCCCACATGACGGTCAACGAGATCTTCATCCGCCCGACCGACCAGGCCTGACCCTCACCACCCCGCCCGGCACCTCACCGCCTCGCCTGATACCTCACCACCCCGCCTGACCTCCAGGAACCCGTCTGACCTCCAGGAACCCGGTGCGCCGTTCCCCTCGGGAGCGGCGCACCCGGCTGTCCGGACGGTCTTCGGACGCTCTCGTTCCCCTGCGCGAGGAGAGCCCGAAGAGAGGACCTGCCTAAGATCGCCGCAGCGAATTCATTGAGCCATTGCGGACAATCAAGCGGCACAGTCCTTGACCAAAAGGGAAACCGACATTGTCTTCTGGGTCAGAAATACCTTTTCCTTTCACCCGTCCTGATCTCTCGTTGCTGGACGCGGTCGGGCAGTGCGGGGATCTCACGGAAGTGGCCCGGCGCACCGGATCGCGGCACGGCGCCGTCGAGCGCCAGCTCGACAGGCTGGACAGGACCGTCGGCCTCCCCCTGACCCTGCGCAGCCGTCACACCGCGCGGCTCACCGCGGCGGGCTCGCGGATGCTCGTCGCCGGACGCCGGTTCTTCCGCCAGGTCGACCTCGCCGTCCAGACGAACATCTTCGGGCGCGGCTCCGAGGCCGTCGACGCGCCCGGATTGCTGACCATCGCCTCCGCCGAACCGCTCCTCGAGGACGTGGTCGAGGAGGCCGCGGCCACGCTGGACATCCTGCTGTCGGTCCACAACGACACCCCTCAGCAGGTCATGCGCCGTCTGGCCGGCTATCACGTCGACGCGGCACACACCTGGAGCGCCGACGCCCCGCGAGGCGCGCTCGAGCGGACCGTCCGCACGTACGGCGTGCTCGACGATCCGCTGTGGGTCACGTTGCCGGTCGACCACCGTCTGGCGGACCGGGACGTGGTCGCGCTCGCCGATCTGCGCGGCGAGAACTGGGTGTCCGAGGTCGGCCCCGACTCGGAGGTCCTGGTCGCCCGCGTCTTCCAGGCGGCCGGTCTGCCCGCCCCCGCCGCGCTGGAGGTCACCGACGCCTCGGTCGCCCGGGGGATGCTGCGTCGCGGCGACGCCATCGGGCTCGGCTCCCCCACGCATCCGGCCGTGCTCGCGCCTTCCGTGGTCCACCGGTCCGTCGTGGAGCGCCCGCGCCGGTCCACGTTCCTGCTCGTCGACCCCACGGTCGTACCGCGCGCGCTGGCCGAGCGGCTCGCCGCGCTGCTCGCCGACCGCTATCTGAAGCGCTTCGCCGAGCACCACCAGGGGCTCCTGCGCGAATCCTGGTGGGCGCGCTGGTACCGGGAACAGTCCGGCGGGACGGCCCACGCCGTACGCTCCGTGCGGGACGCGGGCGCACCGGACGCGCGGCCGGTGCCGGCCGGGACCGCCCCGGCCGCCACGAGCACCGCGAGCACGGTGACCCTCGCGGCCGTCCCGGCCGCCGCGCCCAAGAAGTTCGACATCGAGGACCTGGACGTCCTGCGGGCGGTGGCGAAGCACGGCAGCATCAACCGGGCGGCCACCGTGCTCTCCATCAGCCAGTCCGCGCTGACCCGCCGCATCCACCGGCTGGAACTCGGCCTCGGGGCCCGGCTGTTGCTGCGCAGCGCCCGCGGTACGGACCTGACCAGTCCCACCCGGCGGTTCCTGCACCAACTCGCCCGGTTCGAGGCCGAGTTCCATGATGTGGCGGTGGCCTGCCGCGGCATCGCCCTGCCGGCGTCGCCCCGGCGGGACGGGGCGTACCGGCAGGACGGGGCGCACCGGGCGGCTCAGCTCGCGCCGAGCGCCACGTAGTCGTACATGCCGAACGAGCCGGTGACGTAGATGTTCCGGGCGTCGGGGTGCCGGTAGAGCAGCGAGCGCGGGTACAGGTACGGCACGATCACGGCTTGTTCCATGGTCAGCCGGTCGATCCGGTGCCAGATCTCCGCGCGCTCGGCCGGGTCGCCGGACGTGGCGCCGCGGTCGAGCAGCTCGTTGATCTCCGGATCGTCGAGTTCGCCCATGTTCTGGTTGCCGCGCTCCTTGATCGCCCGCCCGTCGACGATCTGCTGGAGGAACCCGTATCCGTCCGGGAAGTCGGCGCCCCAGCCGAACATGATGATCCCGATGCCGTGCTCGCGCAGATACGCCGGGCATCCGCCGTAGATGTCGAAGTAGTCGCCCGACGGGAAGTCCAGGACCTCGGCCTCGATCCCGACCCGGGCGAGGCCCGCGGCCAGCGCCTCGGCGGCCCGGTACTCCTTGAGCCGGTCCTTGCGGGCGGCGATCTTCGTACGGAAGCCGTCCGGCATCCCGGCGGCGGCGAGCTCGGCACGGGCCGCTTCCAGGTCCCCGGTCCCCTCGTCGCCGACCGGGTAGCGGTCGAAGGCCTCGTAGCCGTCGATGGTCGGGGGCAGGATGGTGGTGGCGATGTCCCCGCCGACCGAACCGCCGTACGCCGCCTGCATGGCGGCCTTGTCCGTGGCGAACTGGACGGCGCGCCGGCAGTGGATGTTGTCGAACGGGGCGATCCTGCTCGACAGGCAGTAGATCCAGGTGAACCCGGTCAGCGGGTTGTCGGCGTTGGCCCGCAGCGAGGGGTCGGCCAGGATCCGCTCCTGAGTCGAGGGCTGCACACCGAATCCGGCGAGGTCGATGTGCGCCTCTCCGGCCAGCAGCATGCGGTCGACCTCGTGCGGGTCCTTGCCGAGGTGCACCTCGATGCGCTCGGCGCGCTGCCTGCGCACCGGGTCCGTCGCCGGGTCCCAGTGCGGATTGCGTTCCAGCACGGCCAGTTCACCCCGGGTGTACGAGACGATCCGGTACGGCCCGGTCGCGACCGGCCGCAGCCGGTAGTCCGCGCCGGTGTCGAGACGGCGCGGCACCGGCGTCGTGCTGGGCATGGTCGCCAGCAGATCGAACCCGGCGAACGGCTCCTCGAGCCGGAAGACGAGGGTGCGCTCGTCAGGGGTCTCCAGCGTGAGGGGCCCTTCGGTGCCGGGTTCCCGCCACGGGCCGCCGTAGTCGGTGCCCAGCAGGTGCCGGAAGTAGGTGGGTCCCGCGCCCAGGACGTCGGTGCCGTAATTGCTCCTGGCGATGGCGTACTTGATGTCCCCGGCCGTGACCGGGCTGCCGTCCTCGTACCGGAGCCCGGGGCGCAGCCGGTACGTCCAGGTCCGCCCGCCGTCGGACGACTCGCCCAGCGACTCCGCCAGGTCGGGCACCAGCCGCTGTCCCGCCTTGCCCGGCGCGGTGTCGAAGGTGACGAGGGTGCGCCCGATGAGCCGCAGGAAGTTCCATGTGTAGGCGTAGTACGTGTTCCCGGGGTCCAGCGAGTCGAAGTCGTCCGTACGAACGAGCCGAAGGGTGCCGCCCAGGGCGGTGGTCGGCTCGACCACCCCCCGCGACCCCGCATCGAAGCCGGTTCCCGTACTCGTCGACCGAGTGCTCTCCATGTCCCTGCAGCCCTCCTCGCGGATGCTCTCCCCACCCATCTTGTGGGTGGCGGGAGGGGTCGAGGGGGAATCGGGCGGGGCGCGCATAGCCGACGGCCGGACGGTATAGCCGGGGGTGATCCCACCCCCGGCCGTACCGTACGCCTACGGGCGCGGCGTGAACGTGATCACGTCTCCCGCCCGCTCGCCACCCGACAACTGGCCGTTCCGGTCGGTGCGTATGTACACCCGGTGCAGCCAGCGGTCCTTGCCGTCCCAGCGCGGGCTGAACGGCGTACGGGCGTGCGTGGTGCGGAAGTTGTCGATGATCAGCACATCGCCGGGGGTGAGCTTCACGGCCTCCGTCACATCGTCCAGGGCCTTGGACAGGGCGGCGACGGCCTCCTTGTCCGCGGGCTCCACGGGTGCGAGGAGCTCGCGGTCGTAGCCGAGGTACGGGTCGTTCTCGTTCCCGTACAGCGGCTTCACGTTGGCGATGGCGCCCGGGTCGTCGACGCCGCCGCGGAAGGCCACGTCGACGCAGCAGGGCACCTTGCGGTCGAAGAGTCTGCTCTTCGTCTCGTCGTCGAGGAGCGTGAGCGCCTTGCGCACCGAGCCGACGAGTGTCTCGGCCCGGTGCTCGTGGTCGGCGCGGGAGCAGGCGAGCATGACGTAGTTCGGCTGGAGGACGTGGTACGCCATCTCGGTGTGGAACTCCAGCAGCGTCTCGGAGGTCTCGGACGAGAGGTAGTGGGCCCCCGGCGACGGATACACGTCGTGGTAGACGGTGCCGGAGCGCAGCTCCGCGTACCCGGTGTGGAGTCCGAGCCTGCGGCCGGTCATGGCGAGCATCGCCTCCATGGCCAGCAGCCGGCGGTCCAGCGGTGCCGGGGTGGCCGTGGGCGTGGTGGGCAGCTCGTCGTCCGACTCCAGCGGTAGCCCGCGAAGGAGCAGGTAGCCGTCGGTGTTGCCCTCCGCGTTGAACGTGTCCAGTGCCGAGGCCAGTTCCGCCGGCAGCTTCGCGGACAGTTCCTTCGCCTTGTCCAGGAAGCCGTGCAGGTCCGCGCGTGGCACGTCGGGGAGTTCGGCCACGAGGCCGCGCAGCTGATCCTGGTGCGGGGTGCAGTCGATGATCGGAGAAGCCATGGGTGCGATGTCTCCTTTACGTCTGTAAGCGATGAGCGCGGGCGTACTGGTACAGCAGCTCCGCACCGATCTCGGTCGCCAGGACGGACGTGATCCCGGCGTGGTCGTAGAGGGGCGAGACCTCCATCACGTCGAAGCCGACCGGCTTGATGTCACCGACGCAGCGCAGCAGTCCGAGGACTTCACGCGAACTGAGCCCGCCCGGTGCGGGGGTGCCCGTCCCGGGGGCGAACGCGGGGTCGACGACGTCGATGTCGACCGACACGTAGACGGGCCGGCGGCCGACCCGTTCCCGGATGAGGTCGGCGGTGCCGGCGACCCCCAGTTCGCCGAACTCGTCCGCGGTGACGACGCGGACGCCGTGCCCGCGGGCGTAGTCGAGCGAGTCCGGCTTCGGGTTGTGGCCGCGGATGCCGATCTGCACCATCGCGGCCGGGTCGATGAGCTTCTCGTCGATGCCGTGCCGGAAGGGGGTGCCGTGGTGGTACTGGCCGCCGTAGAAGGCCGGATTGGTGTCCGAGTGGGCGTCCAGGTGGACCACGGCGACGGGGCCGTGCTGCTCGGCCACGGCGCGCAGCGCGGCCACGGTCAGCGAGTGGTCGCCGCCGAGCATCATGAAGGCGGCGTTGCCCTTCAGCAGGTGCGCCAGATGCAGCTGCGCCGTCTCGATCGCGATGTTCATGTCGAACGGTGTCAGATCGATGTCGCCGCCGTCGACGCAGTTGATGAGGTCGAAGGTGCCGGGGCCCCGGTCGATGCCGACTCCGTGGATGAGACCGGACTCGCTGCGGATGGCGCGCGGACCGAACCGGGCTCCGGGCCGGTAGCTCGTGCCGCCGTCGTAGGGGGCGCCGATGACGACGACGTCGTACCCCCGTGGATCCCGGTCGAGCGGCAGGCGCATGAACGTGGGGATCTGGGCGTAGCGGGGTGAGACATGAGAGTCGATGCGTTCCACGGTCTCAGTTCCCCTCCGGGGTCTCGACAGCGGCCAGGGGCACGGGGCAGGCGTACGGGCTGAGGGCCACCGGGCGGGCGTACGGGCTCGGGGCGGCCGGGCGGGCGTACGGTCTCATGCCGCACCCCGTTCCAGCCGGTCGGCCACGGACCGCACCACGTCGGCGGTGCTCACCTCGCCGGGATCCTCGCCGGCCACCACGGTGCGGTCGAACAGCTCCCGCACGACCTGCCGTTTGGCCGCGTCGACGGCCTGCTCCGCGACCCCCTGCTCCAGGAGCAGCAGCGAGAAGGAGGAGGTGGTGCCCGACCCTTCGTGGACGCCGAGCTTGGGCCGTCTGACGGTCTCGTCGGGCAGCAGCCCGGCCATCGCGGCGCGCAGGACCCACTTGTCCCGTCCGTAGCGGCGCTTGAGGCCCGCCTCCAGCGAGACGAGCAGGTCGAGCACGTCGCGGTCCCAGTAGGGATGGGTGGACCAGTGGCCGCTCACGGCGGACAGCACGGGCGACATCTCGTTGAGACCGTCGTACGTCGCCATGTCGTACGCCACGGCCGTGTCCAGGTTCGGCAGCCGGTCCTCGCGGTGCATGCCCGCGAGCGGGATGTCGGCGCCGTACCCGGTCAGGACCCGGCGCGCCGGGCCGTCGAGCGCGCGGTAGAGGGCGACGAGCGGCAGCAGGTACTCGATGATCTGCGGGTCCTCGGACTCCGAGGCCCATACCGCGTAAGGGAGTTGCCGCAGCAGGTCGGCGGTGGGGACGGTGATCTCCCGGTGCCGCGAGCCGAGATGGCCGGCGACCGCGCGGGCCTGGACGAACTCGTCGGACACGTCCGTGCCCATCGAGAGTGAGTCGATGGTTCCCGCCGAGCGGTGCGCGAGCGCGGCGACCCCTGAGGAGTCGATGCCGCCGGAGAGCACCACCAGAGGTGTGCTGCCCGGGGTGATGCGCGCGCCCACGGCCCGGTCGAGGGCGGCCCGCACGGCGTCCACGGCTTCGTTCTCGTCCATGATCCGGCGTGCCAGGGGCGGGGTCCAGGTGCGATGGGTCCCGGCCGTACCGGTGTCGAGGTCGATCTCCATCACCGCGCCCGCCGGCACCTGGTAGACGCCCGGCAGGCCGCGGACGCGGCGGGCGTCCGCGAAGGGGAAGCCCCGGGGACCGCCGTGCCCCGTGAGGGTCTTCGCCTCGGTCGACGCCGTGACCTCGCCGGGGCCGGCGCATACGTACAGCGGGACCGATCCGGCGTGGTCCGTGGCCAGCAGGACCTGTCGGCCGGTGCTGACGACGGCCGCGAACCGGCCGTTGACGAGGCGGAAGGCGTGGAGGCCGTAGCAGTGCAGCAGGTCCAGGAGCAGCTGTGCGTCGCCGGCCTGCTCGGTCTTCGGGCCCAGTACGGAGTACAGGTCGTCACGGTTGTAGATCTCACCGGCGATCAGCACGGCGGTGTCCGCGTCGCGGGCCTGGGCCGAGTCGGGTGGGGTCCCGGGGGCGTGCACCAGGGTCGCGTTGAGGGTCTGCGAGCGCAGACCCAGGCCGACGCCGGTGTGGGTGCCCCGGGTTGCGAACGCGGCTTGGGGGATCCCGCCCCCGCTCGGACGAGCGGAGGCGAGGAAACCGAAGGCCGCAGGAAGGTCCTGGGAGGCCATGATCAGATGCTCAGCGCTCCGAACCCGCCCGGCTGGAAGTCGTAGCTGATGGGGACCTCGATCAGGAAGGGACGGCCCAGCTCGGCGCCCTTGCGCAGCGCGGCCAGGAGCTCCTGGCGGTCGGTCGCCTTGGTCGCCTCCACGCCGTTGGCCTCGGCGAGGGCGACGAAGTCGACGCCGGTGAACTTCACCGCCGGGTCGTGGCTGCGGTGGTGGCCGAGGTTCTGGTAGAGCTCGATCAGACCGTTGGTGTCGTTGTTCACGACCACCGTCACGATCGGCAGGTTGAGGCGGGCGATGGTCTCCAGGTCCGCGCTGTTGGAGTGGAAGCCGCCGTCGCCGGCGATGAGGAAGGTGGGCTGGTCCGGGCGTGCCATCTGGGCGCCGATGGCGGCGGGGATGCCGTAGCCGAAGCTGGAGCAGCCGGCCGAGGTGAGGAAGCCGAACGGCTGGTCGGCGCGGGCGAACAGGACACCGTAGTGCCGGAAGAAGCCGATGTCGGAGACGATCGTGCCCTCGCCGGCCTCGGCGACCTCCTCCATGACCGTGTTCATCGAGTCCATGACCTGGTGGACCCGCATGCCGTCCTCGTGGACCGTCGGGTCCGCGAGGAACTCCGCGACGCGGGCGCGCAGCGGCTCGATGTCGTGCCGCTCCTTGGCCTTGAGCGAGGCGGTCGCCGTGTCGAGGTGCTCGACGAACGCAAGGACGTCGGTGACGACGTCGACGGTCGGCCGGTAGACGCGCGGGATCGGGTTCGCCGTGGGCGAGACGCGGACGGTCTTCTTCTCGGCGCCCTTCTGCCACATGGAGGGCCGCAGGTCCTCGGCGTAGTCGTAGCCGACGGTGAGGATGAGGTCGACGGGCGCGAACAGCGTGTTCAGGGCCGGGAAGTCGAGGATGCCGTCCATGTAGCCGGTGACGGCGCCGTAGTTGAGCTCGTGTCCGTGCGGCAGGACGCCCTTGGCGATGTACGTGGTGATGACCGGGATGTTGAGCCGCTCGGCGAGGGCGCGGATGGCGGGGACCGCGCCGGAGCGGATCGCGGCGGCTCCGACGACCAGCACCGGGTGCTTCGCGCCCTTCAGGAGCTCGACTGCCTCGTCGGCGGCCTTCTGCCAGCCGTCCGCGACGGCGCCGATGGGCTTGGCCGGGGTGTTCGCCGGCGGCTGCTCCACGGAGAGGTCGATGCCCTCGGAGGAGCCGAGCAGGTCGACCGGGAGGGAGATGAACGAGGGGCCGACGGGCTCGGTCATGGCCGCGGTCACGGCGGAGTCGACGAGGTCGGTGACCTCCTGCGGGCGCTGCAGTTCCACCGCGTACTTCGCCATCGGCGCGATGATCGAGACGGAGTCCAGGCACTGGTGGGTGTCGTTGGGGAAGATGTCGTGGGACTCCGACTGGGCCGCCATCGCGATGACCGGGGAACGGTCCAGGATGGAGGTGGCGATGCCGGTGGAGAGGTTGGTCATGCCGGGGCCCAGGGTGGCCCAGCACGCCTGGGGGCGGCCGGTGATGCGCGCGAGTACGTCGGCGGCGACACCGGCGGTGAATTCGTGCCGGGTGAGGACGAAGTCGACCCCCTCGACCTCGTCGAAGAGGATCGACGCGGCCTCGCGGCCGACTACCCCGAACACCTTTTCCACGCCATGGTCGCGCAGTCGCGTCAGCAGGGCGTGCGCGGCGGTCGGCTTGTTGCTGGGGCCGGTCGATACACGGGACATGGATGGTCTCCAGACTCGGTCAGCGGTGGACAGTTCTCGCCAACCCTGACCAGGTGTCCTCTTCTCTCCCTCTCCCTGGAATATCGGGGAGCGCGCGGAGAGAACCCGGAGAGCGCTGGACCAGAAGGCTCCGTTTGCCCCCTGTTACGCACGCATCGCAGGCCACGCCCTTCTCCGGGAGTCCGGAGCCCGTCCGTCCGCCGGCCGGTGAGAGGGGGTGGTGTCCCTGGGGAAGATGCGAGAGGCTGATCGATCTCGATGGATCTTCAGCACAGGGAGGCTACGCGCTCATGGCGATACCGGGGAACGAGTCCTTACCGGCAGCAGGTACGTACGAGATCGACCCGACGGCATCGACGGTCAGCTTCTCCATGCGCACCGTCTTCGGGCTCCTGCCGGTCCACGGCACCGTCACGATCGAGCAGGGCCGGATCACTGTCGCCGAGGTCGCGGAAGAGTCGTCGGTGGACGTCTCCATCGACGCGGCCAGCTTCGATTCCGGCATCAAGAAGCGTGACGACCACGTCAAGTCCGCCGACTACCTGGACGTGGCCCGCCATCCCGAGATGGCCTTCCGGAGCCGACGCCTGGAACGATCCGGCGACGCACATGCCACCTTGTACGGGGAGCTGACCGCGTGCGGGGTGACTCAGCCGGTGGCCGTCACGCTCGGTGCCGTCGCCCACGACGAGAAGCGGCTCACGGCGCGCGGAACCGCCACGATCGACAGGTACGCCTTCGGCGTCACCAAGACCAAGGGCATGACGGGGCGCCGCCTCAAGGTCACCCTGGAAGTCGTCGCGAATCTCTGAACCGCTGCCTCCGGCCGGCACGAATCCCTCTCAGAGGGTCCGGTCAGGCCAGTCGCAAGGTGATCCAGGGAACGCTGTCCCCCGGCAGCAGGTACCGCTCGAACTCGACGAACCCGTGCTTGTGCGCGAAGCGCAGTCCGTCCACGTTGGAAGCCAGGACGATCGTTTCGATCGTCGTCGCGCCCAGCGTTCGCGCGTGGTCGATCCCGCGCCCGTAGAGCTCTCCTCCGATCCCCTGCCCTCGGTGGGAGGAGAGCACCCGGGCGATCACCGTGGCCGTGGAGGTGTCGCTCGTGGGCGGACGGACCGTCGTACAGCCCACGAGAACGTCACCGAGGTACGCGACCTCCAAGTGATAGCGCTGGGCTCGCTCACGCACCTCGTTGAGAGACAGGGTGGCGGTGGGGATGATCACGTTGTGGACGTGCTGCCAGTCCTTGAGCGCGGCATCGCTTTCCGGCTGTTCGATACGAAGATCAGTCACCGCCACAGGAAACCCGCGCGCCCGGCGGGGCGTCAACCGCATTCGCTCCCGGGCACGCTCCCGTCTCTATATGAAAGTGCCACAAACCGGGCGTACGCTGGTCAGAACGCCGTAATGCACCGTGTGTGAGCGACGGAGACGGCACATGACCGACCCCCATGGCTTCCTCAAGACCCCCCGCCGGCCGGTTCCGGCGCGCCCCGTCGAGGAGCGACTGGGTGACTGGAACGAGGTGTACGCGGGGCAGGCGCTGCTTCCGCTCGTCTCCGAGCAGGCGGGGCGCTGCATGGACTGCGGCATCCCCTTCTGCCACAGCGGCTGCCCGCTGGGGAACCTCATCCCGGAGTGGAACGCGTACGCGACACACGGCGACTGGAGGGCCGCCGCCGAGCGGCTGCAGGCGACCAACAACTTCCCCGAGTTCACCGGGCGGCTGTGCCCGGCGCCGTGCGAGGACGCCTGCGTGCTGTCCATCAACGCCGATCCGGTGACGATCAAGAACGTCGAGCAGGCCATCGCCGACCAGATCTGGGAGCGCGGATACGCGCCACCGCAGCCGCCCCAGCGGCTGAGTGGGAAGACCGTCGCCGTCATCGGTTCCGGACCGGCGGGACTGGCGGCCGCCCAACAGCTCACGCGTATCGGTCACACCGTTGCCGTCTACGAGCGCGCCGACCGCATCGGGGGCCTGCTGCGCTACGGCATTCCCGAGTTCAAGATGGAGAAGCGGCACTTGGACCGCCGCATCGAGCAGATGATGGCGGAGGGCACCAAGTTCCGCACGGATGTGGACGTCGGCGGCGAACTCGACGCCGCCGAACTGAGGATGCGTTACGACGCGCTGGTCGTCGCCGTCGGAGCCACGGCGCGGCGGGAGCTGCCCGTCCCGGGCCGCGAGCTGGACGGCATCCACCAGGCCATGGACTACCTGACCCTGGCCAACCGGGTCAGGGAAGGCGATTTCGACGCGTCCCCCGTCACCGCCGAGGGAAAGCACGTGGTGATCGTGGGTGGCGGGGACACCGGCTCGGACTGTCTGGGGACCGTCCTGCGCCAGGGCGCGGTGCGTGTGGTGCAGCTGGACATCAACCCGGAGCCCGGCGGCGCACGGCCGGACAGCCAGCCCTGGCCCACGTACCCGAAGGTCTACCGGATCTCACACGCCCATGAGGAGGCGCGCGGGCGGGAGGGCACGGATCCGAGGATGTTCTCGTCGGCAACGCTCCGCTTCGACGGGGACCGGGCGGGCCGCGTACGCGCGCTGCGTCTGACCGAGGTGGAGCCCACGGCCAGGATGCCCCTGCCGGACACCGAGCAGGTGATCCCGGCGGAGCTGGTGCTGATCGCCCTCGGGTTCTCCGGTCCCGAGCGGGGTACGGGCCTGATGGAGCAGCTGGGGCTCGTCCTGGACGAGCGGGGCAACTTCGCGCGAGACGCGAACTTCGCGGCGAGATCAGCGGGCTCGGCGCACTCGGCGGGAGCTCCGGGACCGGTGCGATCGGACCGTACGGAGCAGCAGGCCGAGCGCACAGACCGCCGCAACGGGGCGGACGGGGTGTTCATCGCGGGCGACGCGGGGCGCGGCCAGTCCCTGGTGGTGTGGGCCATCGCGGAGGGACGTGCCGCGGCGGCGGCCACTGACCGCTACCTGACCGGCTCCACCGTGCTCCCGGCCACGATCACACCGACGGACCGGCCCCTGACCACCTGACGCCGCACCCCAGGGGCGAAGTGGAACCGGTCGGGCTCAGGGGTGGCCGGCCATGCCGCCGCCACGCAGTCGTAGAGCATTGCGCCGAGGAAACCACCCAGCACGTTTCCGACAGGGTTGCCGAAGGCCTCGGCCGCGGTGAATGCCGGTTGTTTTTGCCTCGTTCACCGTCACGGCAAACAGCGGGCAGGACGGAGCAGCGGGATCCTGCGCATCTCGGCACTGTGGCACGGCTCCTGACAAACCGAAAGTTCCGTCACTCGAACCGGAATCAATGTCCGGACGGGCCGGTGAACAGTCGCGAGAAGACAGCCTCACGGCATGCACATGCCGATGCGGCCAGGCACGCGAAACGAGGCCGGGCAGTCACAGCCCGACGGCGACGGCGACGCGGGCCGATCCGGGCGTGACGATCACCGATGTCCGCTTCGACCGCTGGAATCACAGTCATGTAATTCCTCCCATTTCAAACCGCTTGTGGTGGCAATCACAGAATTGAGACTTGCCGCCGACACCCGTCCCCTCGGATGCTTAGGCCCGGCGGAAATCCCCTATTCCCCGATTTACCGCCTCACACTGAATCCCCACCGCAGATTCACTTGAAAGGGCAGCGCCGTGCGTCTTTCTCACCTCTCGGGACGAGTAACGTCCAAGATCTCCAAATACCTCGTCGGCGGTGTCGCCTCGGCCGCGGTTCTGACCGGAGCGAGCGCTGCGGTTCTCCCCACTCCTGCGTCCGCAACTCCCGCAAGCACACAGCGGGTTGACGGTTGGATCAAGCACGCCCTGCTGGTGATGAAGGCCAAGGGAATTCCCGGCAGCCACGAAGGAATCCGCCGGAATCTCATGCGCGAGTCGAGTGGCGACCCGTTCGCGATAAACCTCTGGGATTCAAACGCAAAGAAGGGCATTCCCTCCAAGGGCCTCATGCAGGTCATTGACCCCACATTTCGGACATACCACGTTGATGGCACTTCATGGGACATATATGACCCAATTGCAAATATCGCGGCGGCATGCAATTACGCGGCCAAGCGCTACGGGTCGATCGACAACGTGAACTCTGCCTACTGATCATGCCCCGGCGCGGCATGACTCCCGCCCCCTGAACCCCCCGGCCATCCGGTTCAGAACTTGCCCGACTGCTCCTCGGTACGGTGCCCCAGCTGCCTGCCGAACTCGGCGAGGAAATCGACATCGAGCGGCGGCCACCCCCAGAACTCGAAGGCCAGCGCTCCGAGGTCGAAGCCGGACGACCATTGCCACTCGGTGACCGGAACCGCCTCGCCGCAGGTGGAGCAGGCCGCGCTCCCCTCGCCCGCCTCCTTCCATGCGTCGATGCCGCCCTGGAACGGCTGCCAGACCTCGTCGTCGGCCTCGAACTCCTCCGGGTAATCGATGATCACCGTCTTCGTTTCGCAGCGCGGGCAGGTGGCGGACTCCGGCTCGATCTCGCCCTGGCCCCCTATGTGGGACTCCCGCCCGACGATGACGGCCACCGGGCCCGGGATCCAGTCCGAGCCCCAGTCATGCGCGGTCCGCTGCCAGTTGGGGCCGGGGACATAGCCCTCCTCCACTTTCCTGCTGTACATCCCGTCGCCGGACATCTCGCGGGTGAGCAGGCCCTCCGAAACCATCCACTCGACCATGCGCTCCGCGAGCGGCCCGGCCTCTTCGGCAGTCACTTCGACGTCGACGATCCGCTCGAAGTAGTCACCCATGGATCTCGCCCTTCATCTTCAACTCCTTCTCGAACACGCCGCCTACTGTGCCAGCGCCCACTGACGGCAGGCCATCAGCAGGCATCCCGTCCTCGGTAGGAAGCCGACCGTCGTGGCGCCGCCGTCGGCGTGTCCCGACACCGGCACCCTCGGCGGGCCGGTGACGCGATTCGGGCGGACTCGTGGCGTAA
Organism: Streptomyces sp. NPDC000410; assembly: GCF_040300305.1. Lineage (NCBI taxonomy): Bacteria > Bacillati > Actinomycetota > Actinomycetes > Kitasatosporales > Streptomycetaceae > Streptomyces > Streptomyces sp. NPDC000410. Next base: position 31,923 of record NZ_JBEPDM010000016.1, on the reverse strand, counting down.
TGACGCCATTTGCACACCCGGCGGGGTGCGGTCTGGGACGGTGCCGACAGGACTGTCACCTCGTCAGAAGGAGCCCGCCGTGCCGATCTCATTCTCACGGACCCGCGTCGCCGTCGCGGCGGCCGCCGTCGCCTCACTCGCTGTCGGGGCGCCGGCCGCCTACGCCGCGCTGGACGAGGACCGGGCCGTGGTGGCGGCACGGGGCCAGGAGTACGTGCAGACGCGGCTCTTCTTCGGAACCGAACGGCCCGACGGCGGGCCGACCGTGACCGACCGCCAGTTCAGCGCCTTCATCGACCGGCATGTGACCCCCGCCTTCCCGGACGGACTCACCGTCCAGGACGGCCAGGGACAGTGGCGCGACGCCACCGGGACCATCGAGCGGGAGCGGTCGTTCGAGCTGATCCTGCTCTATCCGGCCGCCGAGAGCGGTGCCAAGGACCGGAGCATCGAGCGGATCCGCACGAAGTACGAGAAGTTGTACGCCCAGGAGTCCGTCGCCCGCCTCGACGAGACAGTGCAGGCGGACTTCTGACCTTCGCCGACGCAGGCACTCGCGTCCACTGCGTCGCGCACGGCGCGGCTGCGCGCTCAGCGCGACGCGCGTGCGGTGCCGGTTGCGGTAGCGGCAGCAGCGGTGACGGTGCTGGTGGCGGTAGCGGCGGCGGTGGCGGTGGCGGGGCGTCCGTACAGCACCGCCGCCAGCATCGCCCCCACGAGCCCGCCCACGAGCTGAGCCGCGATGAAGCCCGGCAGCGAAGCGGGAGCGATGCCCGTGAAGGAGTCCGAGAACGCCCGGCCGACCGTCGCCGCCGGGTTCGCGAACGAGCCCGAGGACGTGAACCAGATCGCCGCGGCGATGTACGCGGCCACCGCCACCGGCATCAGGCGGGCACGGCCGATCCGCTCCAGCCCATGGACCAGCAGCACCAGGCCGGCGGTCGCCACCGCCTCACCGATGAGGAGATGACCGGCCGAACGGATCTGGGTGGACCAGGTCCCCAGAGCGCGGCCGAACATGCCCTCGGCGAGCAGCGCTCCGGCGACCGCGCCGGAGAGTTGCGCCGAAAGGTAGAGGCCCACTTCCCGGCCGGTGAGCCCGGTACCGCCGCGGCGGTGCGACCACCAGGCGGAGAGGGTGATCACCGGGTTGAGATGGGCGCCGGAGACCGGCGCGAGCAGCGCGATCAGCAGGCCGAGCCCGATGGCCGACGCCAGTGAATTGCCCAGCAGCCGGACTCCGGAGTCCGGGCTGATCGCGGCCGCCTGGATCCCCGAGCCGACGATCACCAGCACCAGGGCGGCCGTTCCGATCAGTTCCGCCACAGCCCGGCGCGAAAGCGCGCTTCGTATACCCACAGCAGCTCCCCCCAAACCCTTAACACTCATGTTTTTGGAAACTATATTCCGTCATTCGGAATGCTCGCGACCCTCCGGGTCGACCTCCAGGGGGCGTGCGGAAGCGCGAGGGAGGGGTCGGGGGGAGCGATGCGCCGAATATGGTTTATCGTTCACATAGACGTGGCGCGGACGAGACCGTCGGCCACGCCCCCACAGCCGCCCCGGCCGGCCTCCCCCGACCGGCCGGGGCACCCTCCCCCAAGCCCCCTAGGGATGCTCGCCCAGGACCCGTTCGATGGTGTCCGCTTCGGCGGCGGGCTTGTCAGGGCGGTGGCGTACGACGCGGGCGAAGCGCAGGGCCACACCCGCCGGATAGCGCGAGGACCGCTGCAGCCCGTCGTAGGCGATCTCCACGACGAGTTCAGGGCGTACGCGCACCACGAACCCGTCGTCGGCCACCGCCAGTTCCCGCAGACGGTCGGTCTGCCAACGCAGCATCGCGTCGGTGAGGCCCTTGAAGGTCTTGCCGAGCATGACGAAGGTGCCGTCGGCCGCGCGGGCGCCCAGGTGGAGGTTGGAGAGCAGCCCGGTCCGCCGGCCATGGCCCCACTCGGCGGCCAGGACGGCGAGGTCGAGGGTGTGTACGGGTTTCACCTTGAGCCAGGAGCGCCCGCGCCGGCCCGCGACGTAGGGCGCGTCGAGGGCTTTGACCATGACGCCTTCGTGGCCCCGGTCGAGGGTGGCGGCGAGGAAGTCCTCGGCCGCGCTCCGCTGCGGAACGGAGTCGGGGTCCTCGACCACGACGCGGCGCACCCGCATGGGTCCGGGAACCAGGCGGGCCAGGGACACGTACCGCTCCCGCCCCGGCAGGTCGAGCAGGTCGGTGCCGTCCACGGCGAGGATGTCGAAGAAGACCGGCGACAGGGGCAGCGCGGCCGTCGCCGCGGCGACATCCGTCCGCGAGCCCACGCGCGAGGCGATGTCCTGGAAGGGCAGCGGCCTGCCGGACGGATCGAGGGCGATCACCTCACCGTCCAGGATGAACCGGTCTCCCGCCAGTTCCCGTACGGACGCGACGACATCGGGCAGCCGGGCGGTGATGTCATCGAGGGAACGCGTGTGAATGCGGACCTCCTCGCCGCCACGGTGGACCTGGATGCGGATGCCGTCGAGCTTCTCCTCGACACAGCAGGCTCCCAGCGCCTGGATCGCGTCGGCCACCGACGCCGCCGTGTGAGCGAGCATCGGCTGCACCGGGCGGCCCACGCGCAAACGGAACGCGCCCAGCACCGCGGGGCCCTCGGCGAGCAGCGCCCCGGCCACCCGCGGCAGGGAGCCGTCGAGCATGACCGCGCGCCGAACGTCCGCGGGGGCGGCGCCCGCCGCCGCGGCGACGGCCTCCAGGGCGATGGCGTCCAGGGCTCCCTGACGCACCTCCCCCGTCAGCAGCCGGAACAGGAATTCCTGTTCGGTCCCGGTCGCTGCGGCCATCAGGTCATGAACACGGCGCTTGCGTTCTGCCAGCGCCCCGGCTCCGGCCACCTGAGCGAGTCCGGTCAGTGCCGTGTCGGTTTCCGCGACGGTCAGTGTGGGCCGGTCGGCAGGGCGGACGCGGTCCTTCAGAACGCTCCACCCCACGCCCAATCGGCCCTGTGGGAGCCGTCCGGCGAGATACGAGATGACGAGGGCGGCTTCCTCGGGGCGGGCGTCGGCGAACAGCGAGGCCAGAGCCTCGATCTTTCGTGTGCGGGACGGATCGGCGGCAACCTGCCGTGACACGTCCGCGAGGCGGGCCAGCAGCATGCCGCCATCGTGCCCGGCGGCGGCGCGGCGCGCACGCCCCGGGGCTCGGGACGGGCAGGGGTTCGCGAGACGCGCAGGACTCCCCTCGGTCGTGTCTTCAAAGTCCCGTCTGCCTGGCGGCGCCGGGCTCGAACAGCCGGTCGAGGTGGCGGTCGAGCAGCCGGAGGGCCTCTTCAGGGGTGTGCACGTGCAGCAGGGTGTACGCCGTGAGCCCGTCGACCAGGCTGATGAGAATCATCGCCTCCTCGTCGAAGTCCCGGCCCGTCGGAAGCTCGCCGCGTTCGGCGGCCTGGCGCAGCAGTCCGGCGAAGAAGTCGCGGAGTTTCGGGATGCCCTCCCGGGCCTCGCCGCGCAGCCGCTCGTCGTGCACGGCCCGGGCGAAGTAGGCTGCGGCGACGAGCTGGCCGATGCGGCTGTGCTCGTCCAGCGGCAGCATCCCGGCGAGGCATTCACGCAGCACGAATCGGGGCGGGGGCTGTTCGGTCAGCTCGGCCGCCGCCTTCTCGATCCGCTCGCGGATGCGCTGGTCGGCGAGCTGGTTGATCTGCCGGAGAGCGAAGACGAGCATCTCGTCCCTGCTCCGGAAGTAGTACTGCAGCCTGCCGAGGGAAACGCCCGCCTCCGCGGCGACATCACGCAGGCTGACCCCGTCGAGCCCCCGTGTGCTCGCGATGCGCCAGAGCGCCTGGGAGATCTCCCGGCGTCTCTCTTCATGATCCACCTTCTTGGGCACGGCAGCCTCACTCTCTTTTACAAGTCACTTGTACCGTTGTAACGTATCGCCATCCAATACAGTTGACTTGAAAACGGGGATCCCTCATGTCCACGCGAACTCCTCCACTCCTGCGGCCACCCCGCTTCGGGGTGGATCCGCTCGCCCGGCGCTGGTGGACCGTGCAGGCGCTGCTCTCCGTCAGCGGGCCGATGCTGCTGGTCGCAGCCACGCTGGCGATCCTGTCCGCGCTGTTCTTCGCCGGGGCGCTGCCGTGGCTCGGCCCGCTTCTGCTGGTGACGCTCGTCGTGCCCGCGCTGCTGTACGTGAGCGTCATGCCTCGCCGCCGCTGTGCCGTGCACGGCTGGGAGCTGGGCACGTACTCCGTCTACGCGGCCGGCGGCTGGCTGTGGCAGAAGCGGCGTATCGCACCGCTGTCCCGGGTGCAGACCGTCGACACCGTGCGCGGTCCGGTCCAGCGGCGGTACGGGCTCGCGACACTCACCGTCACCACCGCGTCCACGGCGGGGGACATCCTGATCTCCGGCCTGTCGGACGCCGACGCGGAGGAGCTGTCCCGCCGTATCAGTGAGGCCGCGCAGGCGGTCCGGGGGGAGGCCGTATGACCGCCGTACTCCCCGCCGCCTCCCCGGCGGCCCGGTCCGCGCACTGGAGGCGTCCCGACGCTCGCACACTGCTCGTGCAGTGCGGCTGGCTTGCGGCGCCACTCGGCTCGGCCGCGCTCACCGCGCTCGCCACCGGCGGGCGGATGGGTCAGGGCGCCTGGATCACACTGGGGGCGATCACCGCGGCGTTCATCGTCGTCGCCGCCTTCGGTGCCGCCCGGTGGAGCCGCACCCGCTACCGGCTCACCGACGACTCGCTCGTGCTGCGCAGCGGCGTGTTCCACCAGCGGCTGCGGACCGTGCCGCTGGAGCGCATCCGCAGCGTCGATCTGACCGCCACGCCGGCGCACCGGCTCCTCGGCCTCACCGTCGTCCGTGCGGGCACCAGCGCCTCGGGCGGCGGGCAGGGCGAGATCGCCCTCAACGCCGTGTCCCGGAGCGAAGGGCAGCGGCTGCGCTCCGCGCTCGTCGCGAAGGCCGACCGCCACTCGCTCGCCGGCGATCCGGTCCTGGCGCGCATCGACTGGCGCTGGCTGCGATATGCCCCGCTGACCTTCTGGGTCATCGGCGGCGTGGGGGTCGCGGCGGGCACGGTGTACCGCGTGCTGGACGGCATCGGAATCGAACCGTGGCGGGTGGGCTTCGTCCAGCGGGCGTTCACCGAGTTCGGCAACAGCATGCTCTGGCTGACGGTCCCGGCCGCGACGCTGGCCGTCGTCGCCGTCGGTTCGCTCGGCGCACTCGTGCTCTACACCGAGAACTGGTGGAATCTGCGCGCCGAGTGGATCGACGACCGCACCCTTGCCGTACGACGCGGACTGCTCACCACCCGGGCGGTCACCATCGAACGCGCCCGGCTGCGCGGCGTGGTACTCCGGGAGCCGCTCCTGCTGCGGGCCGCCGGTGGTGCGACCGTGCACGCCGTCGCAGGCGGGCTCGGCGACGTCGAGGAGACCCAGCGGCGCGGTGCCCTGCTGCCGCCCGCCCCCCGCGCCCGAGCGGTGCGGGTCGCCGCGGGCGCCCTCCAGTTGCCGCGACCGCCTTTCGAAGGGGCCGACTTCACGCCGCACCCCCGGGTGGCCCTGCGCCGCCGGACCATGCGCGGGCTGCTGCTGTTCGTCCTGCCGGTCACGGCCGCCCTGGGCATTCTCGGCGCGCTGCTCACGCCTGTGCTGCTGCACAGCGCGTGGGTGTTCGCCCTGGTCGCCGTGCCCGTGGTGGGGTTGCTGGCCCGCGACGCGTACGGAGCTCTCGGGCATGCGCTGAGCGGACGCCATCTGCTGGTCCGCTCCGGCACGTTCAGCAGGGACACCCTCGCCCTGGAGCGGGACGCGATCGCCGCCTGGACGTTCACGTCCTCCCCGTTCGCCCGCCGGGCCGGTCTGGTGACCGTCACGGCGGCGGTCGCGGCGGGTGAGCACGGCTACCGCATCCCGGATCTTGCGGAAGAGACCGCTGCCTCGTTCGCCGCCACGGCGGCACCCGGGATCATCGAGGAATTCCTTCACGACGCCTGAACCTCTCCCGTCATTCATTCAACTCCCCTAACCTGCCGGTAATTTGAGCCACTCCCGACAGCAGGCAGGGGACCATGGGGAAGCTCTCGCGCACGGCCGTGCCCGCCCTGGCAGCCGCAATGCTGGGTATCGCACTCGCACCCGTGGAGGCGCCCGCGGCCGAACCCGCCGGCGCTGCCGCCGGGCCGGCCTATTCGTCCACCACCTGGGTCGGCGTCCACAACGCGTACGAGAAGGCGAAGTACCCGTACTTCGCGGACGCTCTCGACTCGGGCGCGGGAATGCTGGAACTGGACGTGTGGACCAATGTGTTCGGCAGATCCTGGCGGGTCTCCCACAACAATCCGATAGGCAACGACAACAACTGCGTGAACGCGGCGAACGCGGCCGAGCTGCGCTCCAAGGCCCGCAACCAGGATCTCGGCGGCTGTCTCGCCGACATCCGCGCCTGGCACGACGCCAACCCCGGACACCGGCCCGTCGTGCTCAAGATCGAGCTGAAGGACGGATTCCAGGGCCGGGGCGGCCGCGGCCCCGCCGCCCTCGACGCTCTGCTGACGGCCCGGCTCGGAAACGCCCTGTACCGCCCGGCCGACCTGGCGGACGGCCGGCCCGATCTCGACTCCGCCGTGCGCGCCCAGGGGTGGCCCGCCCGCTCCGCCATGGCCGGGAAGTTCGTCGTGGAACTCATTCCGGGCACGGTCGAGGAGAGCAACCCCGCCGACTCGCTGTGGACCGACCGTGAGTACGCGACGCACCTGCGCGACCTCGCCGCGGCGGGCCGGCTGCGGGAGGCCGCCGCTTTCCCCGCGGTGCACGGAGCCCAGAGCGGCGATCCACGCAGCCGGTACTCCGACGCGACCCTCCGTCCCTGGTTCGTTCTCTTCGACGGCGATGCCGCCGCCTACGCGGGCGGCTCGATCGACACGGGCTGGTACGACCGGAACCACTATCTCGTCGTCATGACCGACGCCCACAACGTGGCGCCGGCCATCGACGGCACGAACCCCACCGAGGCGCAGGCCCGCGATCGCGTGGGACTACTCGCGGGGCGGCATGCCAGCGTGGTCTCCGCCGACTGGTACCCGCTGCCCGGGGTGCTGGGCACCGTGCTGCCACGGGGGACGGCCTCCGCTCAGCAGTGACGGCATGTCAGCCGGCGGGGGCGGTCGACGACACCGGGCGCAGGCGCAGCCGTGCGAGCAGCCCCTCGGCCAGCCGCCGGGCCGGCGCCCGGTGCCGGGCGGCTCCGCCCGGTGCGGGAAGGGCGAGTCCCGGCAATGCGCCCGGACCACCGGATGGGCCGTCGCCCGGAGGGCCGGGAAGCGGCAGTCTCGTCCGCTGCTCCCCGCCCGGGCGAGGGGCCGATCCCTGGGCGCGGGCCTCCTCCAGGGAGAGCGCGAGGCTGATCCGGTGCCAGCGGATCTCGTCCGGGTCGTCCGCCAGAAGCAGCCGGTCCGCCGCCTCACGGACCGCCGACGACTGCGTGCGTCCGTAGGGCGGTTCGGGACGCAGCCGCTCCAGATACGCCCGCTCGTAGGGATCGTCCACCACCTCCGCCAGGTGAACCGGGTCCAGGAGGGACGCCATCGCCGCCGTGCGGGCCCAGGGGCCGTCGGCCTGGCGCAGGAGGAGTCCGAGTCGCCGCCCGCGCCAGTTCCGCGCGCGCCAGTCCTCACCGGCGTCGAGCCTGGCGCGCAGCGGAGCCGGCAGCTTCCCGTCCAGCAGATCCGGGTTGGCCGCGGCGAAGTCCACGAGTTCCGTGGCCAGATAGAGCCAGACCACCGCGCGGTATCGGTTCAGATAGAACCTGATGGGCGTGGCGTGGCCCGTGCGGGCCAGCCGCGTGAAGCGGGCGGGACTGGTGGAGATGAGCTGGGCCGCTTCGGCGGTACCGACGGTCCGGACGCGCTCGCGCAGCGCGTGCGGGAATCCGTCCGCGCAGCGCAGCCGGTCGATCTCGTCCTGGGGCACCCGGGATGCGGCGGTGCCGTTGCCCCGTGTCGTGCGGATGTATCCGAGGTGCACGGCGAGGTCGAACTCGCCTCGCTTCAGCTCCAGCGCCGGCGCGGCCCGTCCGAAGGCCACCGTGCGGGGCTGCGCCTCGCCGGATGCGCCACCGGTGTTGATGTCGGCGCCGTTGGTGCCATCGGTGGCATTGGTGTTACTGGCGGTGTTGGTGCTGATGGCGGTGTTGGTGTCGGTCATCTCTCGATCTCCCCCGTGCCTGATGAACACTCTCAGTGACGAGAGAGTAGCCCGGCGGGATGACGCGACGCCGGGCCTGTGGATAACTCAGGCCCGGCACGCCGACACAGGTCAGAAGTCGCTCGGAGCCATGCGGCCCGGCTGCCGCGCGGCGACCGCGAGATGCTCGCCCACCCGGTTCACGAGCAGCGTCATCTCGTAGGCCACCTGACCGACATCGGCTTCCGCGGCACTCAGGACGCAGAGGCAGCTGCCCTCGCCCGCGGCGGTGACGAAGAGCATCGCGTCGTCGAATTCGACCATCGTCTGGCGGGCCTTGCCCGCCCTGAAGTGCCGGCCCGAGCCCCTGGCGAGACTGTGCAGACCGGAGGAGACGGCTGCGAGATGTTCCGCGTCCTCCCGCGCCAGCCCCGTGCTGGCTCCGGTGACCAGGCCGTCGTTGGAGAGCACAAGTGCGTGCTGTATGTACTCCACCCGCTTGGTCAGGTCGTCCAGGAGCCAGTCGAGTCCTTTGTCCAGCGCCATTCTCGGTCCTCCCCGTTCAGTCATGCGTTCCCCGTTTGTCCGTGCTGCGCGTAAGCCTTCCTCACTGTCCCCGTCCGGGCAAGGCGTCTTTCCGCGGCATATGGAACAGGGGGCCGACCGGCCGGACCGGCGCGGCTAACCGACCGAGTTGAGCAGACGGGCGGTGTGTATGCGCCCGGCATACTCGACGAGCCGGATCAGCACTTCCTTCCCCGAGTCGCGGTCGCGTGCGTCGCACAGCACGACAGGCGTGCCGCGGTCGAGGTCGAGCGCGCGGGAGACGTCGTGCGCACCGTAGGTACGCGCGCCGGGGAAGCAGTTGACGGCGACGGCGAAGGGGATGCCTCGGTGCTCGAAGTAGTCGACGGCGGGAAAGCTGTCCTCGAGGCGCCTCGTGTCCGCGAGGACGACGGCTCCGAGTGCGCCCTGGGAGAGTTCGTCCCACAGGAACCAGAACCGGTCCTGGCCGGGAGTGCCGAAAAGATAGAGGGACAGTCCGGAACGGATGGTGATGCGACCGAAGTCCATGGCGACGGTGGTCGTGGTCTTCCGGTCCACTCCCCCGGTGTCGTCGACCGTCCGCCCGGCCTCGCTGAGCTGTTCCTCGGTGCGCAGCGGGCGGATTTCGCTGACCGCACCGACCAGGGTCGTCTTACCGACTCCGAAGCCGCCGGCGACCAGTATTTTCAGCGCGAGAGCGGCGGTTTCTCCGCCGGCGCCGCCAGAGAACTCGGGTGCCATCGATCACTTCTCTCATGAATGTGCGCCGCAGGTCAGTACAACTGTTCTGTGTGGCTTGAGCAGTATGGCAAGCAGGGCCCCACGCCGGGCATCGAGACCGGTTTTTATGCGTTGTGACTGTTCCGGACGCACAAGCTGTTCGAATGAATGCGCAATTCTCTTGGGGCAACCGGATTCAGCCCCGACTCCGCCCGAGCGTGTCCACGGCGCCGATCACCCGGTCCCAGAACTTCTTGCGGTCCAGGGCCACGGCGACCCGCGCGTTCACGGGCCGGTCAAGGTACTGGTGCAGGTCGACGACGGTCGCTCCGCGCGTGTGCGTGCCGTGCAGTTCGACCGCGACGCTCGCGTCGGCGCAGTGGACGATCTCCGGGTCGATGACGCGGGCGACGGCGACGGGGTCGTGCAGCGGAGGGGCCTCGAAACCCCACAGCCGCCGGTACGTGGAGGCGAAGAAGGTCATGAGCTCGGCGCAGATTCGGCCGAGTTCGGTGTCGAGGCCGTCGAGACGGGCCAGGACATCGGGTGTGGCGAGTGCCTGGTGGGTGACGTTGAGTCCGCACATGGTGAGCGGCAGGCCGCTGCGGAAGACGATGTCGGCGGCTTCGGGGTCGGCGTAGATGTTGAACTCGGCGGCGGGGGTTCTGTTCCCGCGCTCCGTGGAGCCGCCCATGAGCACGATCTCGCGGATGTGCTCGGCCACGTCCGGGTGGCGGGTCAGCAGCAGGGCGATGTTGGTCAGCGGTGCGGTCGGGACGAGAGTGACGGGCTCCGGATGCCCGGTCAGGAGCCGGTGCATGAGGTCGACGGCGTGTTCGGGGACGATCTCGACGGTCGGTTCGCCGAAGCGCGGGCCATCCATGCCCGATGCGCCGTGGACGTCGTCGGCCACGATCAGCGGCTGGACGAGCGGCCGCGCGCAGCCGGCCGCGATGGGCACATCGGTGATTCCCGCGACGGTGCAGATCCGGCGGGCGTTCAGGGTGGTCTTCTCAAGGACCTGGTTTCCGGCGACCGTCGTGATCGCGAGCAGGTCGATCGCGGGATCCCCGGCGGCGAGCAGGATGGCGACGGCGTCGTCGTGCCCCGGGTCGCAGTCGATGATGATCGGGACAGGCACGGTGCTCCTCGGCGTCGGTGTCCGGGACGGGTGCGTGCCCCACCAGTGTGCTCCTCCGGGGGGGGTGTCCAGCGGGTCAGAGGGCGCGCAGGCCTTCGATCACCTCCCGGAGGATCTTCGCGTCGGGCAGTTGAGCGGCCGGCACGGGCCTGCTGACCGTGACGTAGCCGGCTTCGAGGAGGTCGCCGAGGAGGACGCGTACGACCCCGACCGGCAGGTCCGCGTCGGCGGCGAGTTCGGCGACGGACTGGGTCTCGGCGCGGCAGAGCGCGAGCAGGGCGCGGTGCTCGGGGCCGAGGAGGGAGTCCTCGGCGCGGCCCACGGCGTCGGTGTCGACGGCGACGAGCGCGATGAGGTCGAAGCGGACGTTGCTGGGGCCCGGTTTGGTGCGGCCACCCGTCATCGCGTACGGGCGGACGAGGGGTCCCGCCTCGGCGTCGTACCAGTGGCCGGCCCGGGGTTCCGGGCCGCCGTCGCCGACAGTGTTCATGACGGTGGAGCCTCCCTCCGGGTCAGCCTGCGGCGGGCGGGGTCGCGGCCATGCGCGGCGGGGTGCGCAGGTGCTCGCCGACACGTTTGACGAGGCGGGCCATCTCGTACGCGATCAGGCCGATATCGGCCCTCGCGGAGCTGAGGACCGCGAGGCAGGAGCCGTCGCCCGCGGCGGCGACGAAGAGGAACCCGTCGTCCATCTCGACCATCGTCTGACGGACGCCGCCGGCCTGGAAGTGGCGTCCGGCGCCCTTGGCGAGGCTGTGGAATCCGGAGGCGACGGCGGCAAGATGTTCGGCGTCCTCGCGGGTCAGTCCGCCCGAGGCGCCGACGGCGAGGCCGTCGTTGGACAGGACGACGGCGTGCCGCACCTCGCCCACGCGCACCACGAGGTCGTCGAGCAGCCAGTCGAGGTCCCCGGAGCGGTGCGGGGCGATCCTCTCGTCGTTGATCACGCGTCGTCTCCTTCGGTGCGGTGGGGGCTGCTGTGGGTGGTGCCGTGAATGTCACGGATGGCATGGATGCCGTGAACGCCGTGGGTACCGGCGTCGGCGCTGCCGCGGGTCCAGCCGGCGCGGTAGGCGGTCATACGGTCCCGGGCCTGCTCCGGGGTGCGCTCCGGCAGGTCGTCCTCGGTGGGGGCGTACGAGTGGGGCGGTTCGGGCTGCGGGGCCTCGCGCAGTTGGGGGACGAGGCTGGCCTGCCTGACGCGCCGCGGGAGTCCGGCCTGCTCGTCCGGCTCCTCCTGCGCCGGGTCGGGATGAGTGCGGCCGCGCGGCCTCAGAGCGGTGACGCCCGCAGGTGGTGACGGAGGTGGCGGTGGCGCGGCGGCGGGCTCGGGCCGGGGCCGGAGTGCGGGGCGCGCGGCGCCGCCTTCGCGGATTCCGGGAGAGCTTGACGACGTCGGCTTGTCCTGTGCGGGCCGGCCCGTCGCGGGCGGGAGCGCGCTCTGCAGCAGCGGCGTCGGGATGAGGACGACCGCGGTCGTTCCCCCGTACGGGGAGGTGCGCAGCCGGACCTTGATGTCGTGCCGGGCGGAGAGCCGGCTCACCACGAAGAGTCCGAGCCGGTCGCTGTCGAAGAGGTCGAGGGCCTCGGACTGTTCGATGCGGCGGTTGGCCTCGGCCAGTGCCTCCGTGCCCATGCCGAGCCCGCGGTCCTCGATCTCCAGGGCGTAGCCGTTGCCGACGGGTTCGCCGCTGACCCGGACCTTGGTGTGGGGCGGGGAGAACTGGGCGGCGTTCTCCACGAGTTCGGCGAGGAGGTGGGTGAGGTCGGCGACGGCGGCGCCGACGACGGCGCTCTCGGGCAGTTGCCGTACCTCGACACGGGCGTAGTCCTCGATCTCGGACACGGCGGCGCGTACGACGTTGGTGAGCGGCACGGGCATGCGCCAGGCACGCCCGGGGGCGGCCCCGGAGAGGATGATCAGGCTTTCCGCGTGGCGGCGCATGCGGGTGGTCAGATGGTCGAGCCGGAACAGGTCGCCGAGTTCGTTCGGGTCGTCTACGCGACGTTCCATGCTGTCGAGCAGGTTGAGCTGGCGGTGTACGAGGACCTGGCTGCGGCGGGCGAGGTTGACGAAGACGCCGGAGATGCCACGGCTGAGTTCCGCGCGTTCGACCGCGGCACTGAGGGCGGCACGGTGGACGGTGGACAGCGCTTCGCCCACCTGTCCGATCTCGTCCCGCACGGGTGGTCCCGGCGGGGCTTCGGCGTGAACGTCGAGTTCCTCCCCGGAGCGCAGCCTGCTCATGGCATGGGGGAGTTTGTGGCGGGCCAGCTCCAGGGCGGTGTTGCGGAGGCTGACGAGTTCGACGACGAGGGCACGTCCGATGCGTACGGAGATGACGAGGGAGGCGACGACGGCGGCGAGGCCGAGGAGAACAGCGGCGCCCGCGCCGGTGAGCAGTCCGTGGCCGAAAGGGTCGGCGCGATCGGCGGCGGCCTGCCGGGCGCCGGTTTCGAGGTCGTGCATCGCGGCGCGCACGGTGCCGTGGGCCGTGTCCCAGGTGGCGGACGGTACTGACATGGCCGCTCGGCGGCCCGCCGGGGCGGCGAGCGTCCTGTCCTCGGCAGACTGCAGTGCCTTGTAGGCACCCTGTCCGGCGAGTTCGCGCCAGGCGGCACGGTCGGCGGCGCGGAGGTCGGCGACCGCGGATTCGGTGAGGGCGCGGCGGGTCAGGGCGGCCCCGGTGAACAGCCGCAGCCGCTGCTGGCTGAAGGTCCCGGCACTCTGCGCGGAGGAGAGGAGGGCGTCTTCACGGGCGAGCATCTCGGCGGCCCGGCCGAATTCGAGGAGGACTCGGGCGTCGGACCCCGGCGCGGTGTCCTGGATGCCGGTGAGTGCGCCGGTGACGCCGAAGGCCGTGGTGATGACGGCGGTGTACTGCTCGTACGTACGGTCCCAGTCGGCCTTGCCGTCGAGGACGGCGGTGCGCAGGGCGGGCAGCGCACCGGCTCCCGTGACGAGTTGGCGGAGGCGGCCGGAGACGGCCGGGGGGAAGTCGCCGGCGTCGGCGACGGTGTGCGCGTCGTCGAGGGAGAGTTTCGCCAGGGCGGCGTCGGTGCGGGTGGACTGCTGCTGGAGTTCGGTGGCCGGGGCTTCGTCGGGAGCGGCGATACGGCGGAGCGCGGCGCGGCGTTCGGCCTGCAGGGCGGTGACGGTGGCGGCGACGGGTTCGCGTACGCGTTCCTCGACGTTCTGGAGCCGGCTGAGGCGGGCGACGTCCTGTGCGGTGGTGACGGTGGCGAAGCCCCAGAGCGCGAGGAGGGAGACGACGGGCACCATCAACAGCGAGACGATCTTGGCGCGTACGGTGCCGGGGCGCAGCCGAAGCCGGCGGCGGGGGCCCTCGGAGCGCGCCGGGCGCGTGCTGTCCGTCGTCGGCTCGGGGTGCTCGTCCGCGGGCGGTCCGGCGTGGGCGCGGCGGCCGCGGGTCCCGGGCCCCGCCGGCCCTGCGTACGCGCCGGCCGCGCCGGGGGCGTGCGGCGGCGTGTGGGGGCGGGACGTTTCTGCGTCGCCGGGCGTGCTGCGGGGTATGCGCATGTCCTCCTCGTTCCGGGTACGGGCGCTGGGAGTGCGGCGGGGACGGATCAGTGGGGCAGGCCGGCTGGTTCGGGTCCGGCGGTCCGTTCCGCCGATGCGTACGCGGCGCGTTCACCGGCCGTCGGGGAGAGGGCGACGAAGGCCGAGGTGAGGAAGAGATACGACCCGAGGCCGACGGCGAGGGGGAAGATGAACTGCATCGCCGTGGCCCCGGGAAGCCCCCCGCCGGAGGGGGCGACACGCACGCTGACCGCGAGCATGCCGGTGTAGTGCATGCTGCTGACCGCCGCGCCCATGACGAGGGAGGCGACGGCGACCGCCACCGGTGACTTGATGTTGAGCGCCGCCCAGAGGGCCGCGGTCGCGGCGACGACGGCGATGGCGACGGAGAGCGCGACGAGCAGCGGGTCGTAGTGCACCGTGCCGTGCAGCCTCAGAGCGGTCATGCCGAGGTAGTGCATGCTGGCGACACCGAGTCCCGTCGTGAGTCCGCCCAGCAGCAGGGCTCGGGCGCGGTCACGGCCGTAGCCGACGGCGAAGACCCCGCCGCCGACGACGAGCATCGCGACGAGCAGGCTGAGGATGGTCATCGGCACGTCGTAGCGGATGTCGGTGCCGGTGACGGCGAAGCCGAGCATGGCGACGAAGTGCATGGTCCAGATGCCGGTGCCGATCGCGGACGCGGCCGTGATCAGCCAGTTGCGGCGCGAGCGGCCGGTCGCTTCGAGCGCGCGTACGGTACAGCGCAGGCCGAGGGCCGCGCCGATGCAGGCCATCGCGTACGACAGCACGGGGGTCAGCCAGCCGAAGGCTGCGTGGTCCAGGTGTCCCATGGCTCAGGGACGCTAGTCCCGTGGGGGGCGCGCGCTGAGGGCGCAGTTCGAAAGCTGATGGAATATGACAGAGAGATGTTTCTGAACGATCGCGCCGAGCTCGAACATGTGCGCCGCACGTCTGCCTGATGGACCGGCTGCCGGGTGAAGCCTGCGGGATCATGTGTGCATGAACAACGACCACACGCACGTACAAGAGTTCTTCGGCGCACGGGCGGCGGACTGGGACGCACGGTTCCCCGACGACGGTCCGGCCTACGCCGCGGGCGTCGCCACGCTGGCGCTGCGCCCCGGTGACACCGTGCTGGACGCGGGCTGCGGCACCGGTCGCGCGCTGCCCGCGCTACGGGAAGCCGTGGGGCCCGCGGGCACGGTCTTCGGGGCCGATCTGACGCAGGAGATGCTGGATGCGGCGGCCCGCGCGGGGCGGGACCGCGCGGGCACGCTGCTGCTCGCCGATGTGGCACGGCTGCCGATGCGGTCCGGGGCGCTGGACGCGGTGTTCGCGGCCGGTCTCATCGCGCACCTGCCGCAGCCCGCCGAGAACCTGCGCGAATTGGCACGTGTGGTGCGACCGGGTGGACAGCTGGCGCTCTTCCATCCGATCGGGCGGGCCGCGCTGGCCGCCCGCCACGGCCGGCAGATCGCCCAGGACGATCTGCGCGCCGAGCCCAATCTCCGGCCGCTGCTGGCCGAGTCGGGCTGGGAACTGGTCTCGTACACCGACGAGGACACCCGCTTCCTGGCCCTGGCCGTGCGCGGCAGGTGACGTCGTACGGCCGCTGCCTCGGCGGCTCCCCGCACGTAGGAAGATTATTTGGGACACGAAGTGAATGAAGAGGGCGAAGCGGACACCGCGAGAGCACCGGACGCTCCGACCGCGTGGCTACGGACCGGGTTGCGGGAAGACTGGCTCAACCGGCGGCATACGCCGGACGGGTGACCGTGCAGGGGAAGGGGGCCAGTGTGTTCGACAAAGCGACAGCCGCAGTCCGCAGACTCCTCGCGTCCGGCCGCGACGGCGACCGGAGCTCGACACCGCGCGGGACCGGCAGGCCGCGGCAGCACAACCTGTTCGATGCCGCGGCGGAGTATGTGTCGGCGTGTGCCGAGGACGACCAGCAGCGGATCGACGAGGCGTCGGGCTGGGTGTCCCCCGAAGCGCTCTCGTTCGGGGTCAGCGAGCTGGCGTGCCGGGCGGTCATCGCCCTCGCGCGCGAGCGGAACGAGTCCCCGCGATCCGTCGCGCGCAGCCTGCTCGGCCTGCCCGCCGCCGAGGAGGCCGCCTGAGGGCGTCGGCCGACGCCACCTGAGGACGTCGGCCGACGACGTTGACTGACGGCGTCGACCGAGAGCGCCGGCTGAGCACGGGACCGGGACGGACGGGCCGGGCGGGTGGCACGGGCCGGGCAGCCGGTGCGCGCCGATTGCGGAACAGTCCATACCGGTTTCCTGCCGCGAGGCCCTCGACGTGTGGGTTACCGACTGGTTAAGGTGCGCCGACGCACGATCGCATCAGATCGCATCAGGAGGGTGCAGTGGCTGGGACGGACGACGCCGTCGGTGACGACGACGCGCTGTATGTGCTGACCGCCGTCCTGCTGACGCCCGCGCAGTTCCCGAGCGTGCTCGGCGACGATTTCCCGGCGGCGTGCGCGTCGCTGGGACTCGAGGCGTACACGCAGGGGTACGGGCTCGTGCTCGGCCAGGACGGCAAGGGCGCCCGGTGGACGGTCGTGGTCGACGACGTGTCGCTGGTGGCTGTAGCGATCGCTTCGTGGGACTGCGGGATGGAGTACGACCTGTCCCCCAGCGACCGGTCGGTCGTCACCGCGCTGCCCGGCTGGCCGCTCGCCGTCGCGACCTCGGCCCCGGGGCTGCCGGCACCGCATGACCCGGACGAGGAGGACGGTGGCGGTGCTCCGCTCACCCCGCCCGACACGGATGCTTGGGGCCCTGCACAGCGTCGGCTGGGTGCCGACGCGGTCGCGTTGCAGTGGGCGACCTGGCGCCAGCAGGTCGCGGACAGTGTGACCTTCGTCCAGCCCGACGCCCCTGAGGAAGAGCGGGCCGAGCCGCACGAGGGGGTGCGGCGGGTGCTCAAGGAGGCCCGCGGCTACGTGGACGACGCGCCGCCGATCGGCCGGGTCCGGTCCGGTTTCGCCCCGGACGGGGCCCGGATGCTGCGGGCGGACGGGCCGGGCTGGTCCTTGGTGGCCAGGACCGACGACATCGCGTTCGTCCTGATGGACGAGGAGCCCGGGGAGGTGCTTCCGGTGGGGCGCGGGCCCGAGCTGCCCGGCCTGCTGGCGGCGCTGGAGTCCATGGCCGTCCACCCGTCCTGAGGCGCGCCCCCGCGCGGTGGGTGGGGAACGCCCGGCGGCGCCGTCCCTTCGACGGTCCGCCGGACGACCCGGACGGGTGGACTCCCCTAACCCGTCAGCGGCCGATCTGCTTGCGGTTGATCCGGCGGAGCCGACGGCGCTGTGACGGGTCGAGCGCGAAGTAGGCCACGGCGGGCACTCCGACGATCACCAGCAGCGACAACCAGAATCCGATCAGTGGCCACAGGATGAGGCCCACGGCCACTCCCCCGATGGCGATCTTCGCACCTGTCGACATTTCCAGGCCTCCTTCGCGGCCGGTGGCCGCCACTTCCTGCTGAGAGAACGTGCCCGCGCAGTCGCCGGTTCCCTTACACCGCGGTTTCCTCCGGGCGCCGGTCGCGCCGCTTGCCCTCAGTGTCCGCCCTCAGGGCCTCGCCGACCTCGTGCATATGGCCGAGGGCCTGCCGATACGACTCGATCAGCCCGGTCTCCGTGTACGGCATGCCGAGCCTCCGGCAGTGGGCGCGGACGAGCGGCTGGACGAGCCGCAGATGAGGGCGGGGCATGCTGGGGAAGAGATGGTGCTCTATCTGGTAGTTGAGGCCGCCGAGGAACCAGTCCGTGAGCGGTCCGCCACGGATATTGCGGGAGGTCAGGACCTGTCGCTGGAGATGGCCCCAGCGCTCGCCGCCGTTCGGGTCGGGCATCTCCATGCCCTTGTGGTTCGGCGCGAAGGCCATCCCGAGGTGGAGACCCAGCAGCATCTGGTGGAGCAGGGCGAAGGCGAGGGCCTGGAGCGGCGTGAGGAGGGTCAGCAGCAGGGTCACGTAACCGAGGACGTGGGCGATGAGCAGCCCGCCCTCGACCGCGCGTCCCTCGGCTCGCCGACGCTCCCCCGACCCTGAGGCCGAGGCCGGGCCCAAGGCCGAGCCCGAGCCCGATCGCGGCCCCGACCCAGCTCGCGCCCTCGCCCCCGAGCCCGATCGCGGGAAGACGTGCTGGAAGCCGTACACCTTGAGCGCTATGCCTTCGAGTGTCGTCAACGGGAAGAACAGCCAGGCCTGGTGACGGGTGAGCCAGCTGCGCAGACCGGTGCGGCCCTCGGCGTGCTCCTTGCTGAAGACCAGGACGTCCGGGGCGACATCGGGGTCCTTGTCCACGTGGTTGGGATTGGCGTGGTGACGGTTGTGCTTGTCGTTCCACCAGTCCTGGCTCATGCCGAGCAGCAGGTTGGCGTGGAAGAGCTGGAGCACCCGGCTGACGCGCCGGTCCGAGGTGATCTGCGCGTGCCCCGCGTCGTGGGCGATGAAGGCGGTGCGTGCGGACAGCAGCGCGAGCGGCACGGCGAACAGGACCGCCCACCAGGACGGACCGCTGAGCACGAGGCCGGTGAGCACGGCCACCAGCCCGAGCAGGTTGAGAGTGATGACGCGTGCGTACCAGCCGAAGCGCCGTTCGAGGAGACCCCGCTCCTTGGCGGACCGCAGGAGAGGCGCGAAGTCGCTGCCGCCGGACCGGCCGGAGCTCGCGCCCGGTGGCGGGGCGGGCTCGGCGACGAGCGCGGTGGCGATGGCGGTGGCCTGGGCCATGAGGTACTCCGGTCTCTCGGCCGTCGCGCCGGCCGGCGCGCTCGACTCCTGAAAATGCTCTGACCTCAAGAAACGTACGGATCAGTGCCCCCTCGGCACCATGACGCCACCCCCCGGAATGGACCGGGGGGTTACCCATAGGCCAGGGTGGTGCTGGCGACACCCCCACGGCAGCCCACACGCCCGCCCACGGCAGCCGCCCACACACCCGCCCCACGGCAACCCCACACAGCACCCCGCCTGGGACACCCCAGTCCGTGATGCAGATCACCTGGACAACGCCCCCATGACGGGTGCCGCGTGAGGTACCCTCGGCGATTCCGTCAGCAGTAGTCAAATTTGAGGAATACATCATCGCTCTGCAACTCACCCACTGCTCCGTGGTCTTCCTGCCCGCTGATCCGCCCCGAGCGGGCCGCATCGCGTTCTGGCACGCCGACGGCGGCGAGCCGCCCGCCGGCCCCGGCGACATGGTCGCGGACCTGGCGGTGGCCGCCCTGGACCCCGACGGTGTCGGTGCCTCCGGCGTACGGGCCCGCCTGCTGCCCCTGCGCGAGGCACTGACGGTCCTCACCCGGGCGCGCGTGACCCCCGACGCCTCCCCCGCCGCGGCGTTCTGGGGCACCGCCGCCGTACTGGCACTCCAGCTCGTCTCGCGCGGGCTGCTGCTGCCCGGCCTCACCGCGTCCGATCACGACGCCTGGCGCGTCGGGCCACTGAGCGCGGAGGACATGGACCGGGTCCGTACGCTCGCGGCCTCGATGCCGCCGACCGCGCACGCCGTCCCGCTCGACGCCGCCGCACAGCCCCTGATGCTGCCCGAACCAGAGCGGCTGCTCCGGGCATTCCTGGACGCGGTCGCGGACGTACTGCCCCGCACGCCGGCCGCCGCGCTCGCCGCCGGACATGCCGCGTTCACGGCCGACGAACCCCGGCAACTGCCCCAGGCGCGCGCCTGGGCACAGGACGTGGCAGCAGGTCATGACGCGGGCGTACGGCTGTCGTTGCGCGTCGAAATGGTGGGAGCGGGCGACGACTGCACCGAGGTGTCCGGGTTCCGCGCCGTGCCGCAGATGCACAGCGTCAGCGATCCTGCGCTCGTGGCCGACGCGGCGGATGTGTGGGCGGGGGCGCAGGACACCGCCTTCGGGCCGCGCGCCCGGATGGACGCGCTGCTGGCCCTGCGCCGTGCCGCACGCGCCTGGGCGCCTCTGACCCCGCTGCTGTCCGCGGCCGTACCGGACGCGATCGACCTCGGCGACGACGAGGTCATCGAGCTGGCGGGCGCGGCGGGGCGGGCACTCGCGGCGACCGGGGTCCAGGTCCACTGGCCCAAGGAGCTGGCCCGAACGCTCACGGCCAGCGCCGTGGTCGGCCCGCCCGGCGCCACTGCCGACGTCAAAGACGCCAAAGACGCCAAAGACGCGGACGGTACCCACGGCACCCACGGCACCCACGGCACCCACGGCACCCACAGCGACGCTGACGGCGCATCCAGGACGACGACACCGGAGGCCGGCTCAGGCGGCGGCCTGCCCTCCTTCCTGTCGGCGGACGCCCTGCTCTCCTTCAACTGGTCGTTCGCGCTGGGCGACCACCCGCTCACCCGTGCCGAACTCGACCGGCTCGCCGAGGCCAGCCGGCCCGTGGTGCGGCTGCGCGACCAGTGGGTGCTCATCGACCCCGAGGAGGTCCGCCGCGCCCGAGAGAGCAAGGACGGCGAGCTCGCTCCCATCGACGCGCTCGGCGCGGTACTGAGCGGATCCACCGAGATCGACGGGCGCCGCGTCGAGATCCGGGCGTCGGGGTGGCTGGAGCAGCTGCGCGAACGGCTCGCCGACCCGGAGGGCGGCCGTCAGGAGACCGCGCAGCCCGCCACGCTCGCCGCGACGCTGCGCGACTACCAGCTGCGCGGACTGAACTGGCTGCACCGGATGACCTCGCTCGGTCTCGGCGGCTGTCTCGCCGACGACATGGGCCTCGGCAAGACGATCACCCTCATCGCCCTGCATCTGCACCGTCAGACCGACGAGTCGGCCGCGGGCCCCACCCTCGTCGTCTGCCCGACCTCCCTGATGGGCAACTGGCAGCGCGAGATCGAGAAGTTCGCGCCGGGCACGCCGGTACGCCGCTTCCACGGAGCGAACCGCAGCCTGGAGTCGCTGGCGGACGGCGAGTTCGTGCTGACCACGTACGGCACCATGCGCCTCGATGCCGCCACCCTGGCAACGGCGGGCTGGGGCATGGTCGTCGCCGACGAGGCGCAGCACGTGAAGAACCCGTACTCGGCGACCGCGAAGCAGCTGCGCACGATCGGCGCGAAGGCGCGGGTCGCCCTCACCGGCACGCCGGTCGAGAACAACCTGTCCGAGCTGTGGGCGGTCCTGGACTGGACGACACCGGGGCTGCTCGGCCGGCTCGGTACGTTCCGCACGCGCTATGCGCAGGCGGTGGAGGGCGGCGATCCGGCGGCGGCCGCGCGACTGGCCGCGCTCGTACGGCCGTTCCTGCTGCGCCGCCGCAAGTCGGACCCGGGCATCGCGCCCGAACTGCCGCCGAAGACCGAGACCGACCGTGCGGTCTCCCTCACCGTGGAACAGGCGGGGCTGTACGAGGCGGTCGTACGCGAGACGCTCGCGGCGATCTCCGAGGCCGACGGGATGGAGCGGCGCGGCCTGGTCGTGAAGCTGCTGACCGCGCTGAAGCAGATCTGCAACCACCCGGCGCAGTACCTGAAGGAGGAGCAGCCACGGATCGCGGACCGTTCGGGGAAGCTGGAGCTGCTGGACGAGCTCCTCGACACGATCCTCGCGGAGGACGCGAGCGTCCTCGTCTTCACGCAGTACGTGCAGATGGCACGGCTGCTGGAGCGGCATCTGGCGGCGCGTGGGGTGCGCACGCAGTTCCTGCACGGCGGCACGCCTGTCGCCGAGCGGGAGGCGATGGTCGGGCGCTTCCAGGACGGTGAGGTTCCGGTGTTCCTGCTGTCGTTGAAGGCGGCGGGCACCGGGCTGAATCTGACCAGGGCGGGGCACGTCGTGCACTACGACCGCTGGTGGAACCCCGCCGTCGAGGCCCAGGCCACCGACCGGGCGTACCGGATCGGCCAGACCCAGCCCGTCCAGGTCCACCGGCTGATCGCGGAGGGCACGATCGAGGACCGTATCGCCGGCATGCTGGCGCGCAAGCGCGAGCTGGCGGACGCGGTGCTGGGCGAAGCGGGCGAGGCCGCACTGACCGAACTGGGCGACGCCGAACTGGCGGAGCTGGTGGAACTGCGAGGGGGCGCACGATGACGGGTCCGGACGGGCACGACGAACACGGCGAGAACGGCGCGTACGGCCAGAACGGTGCGTACGAGGACGAGCGGACGTTCGCCGCACTGCCGCCCACCCGGGGCCGCGGGTTCGCGCAGACCTGGTGGGGGCGGGCATGGCTGAAGGCGCTGGAGGACACGGCGCTGGATTCCCAACAGCTGAAGAAGGGCCGTAAGCACGCGTGGGAGGGCGCGGTCGGGGCGGTTTCGGTACGGCCGGGGCGTATCACCGCGGTCGTACACGACCGGGACGGTACGGCGTACCGCGGCGATGTGCTGCTGCAGGAGCTGACCGCGGAGGAGTGGGACCGGTTCCTGGACATGGCGGTCGACCGGGCGGGGCACATCGCGGCGCTGCTGGACCGGGAGATGCCGCCGCACCTGGTGGAGGACGCGGCGGACGCCGGGGTCGAACTGCTGCCGGGCATCGGGGACCTGGATCCCGAGTGCACCTGCGAGGCCTGGGACCTGTGCCCGCATACGGCAGCGCTCTGTTACCAGGTGGCGCGGCTGCTGGACCAGGACCCGTTCGTGCTGCTGCTCATGCGGGGGCGCGGGGAGCGGGAGCTGCTCGACGAACTGCAGGAGAGGAGCGCGGCGCGGGCTCCGCGGGCGCTGGAGGGGGTACGCGCGGACGAGGCGTTCGCCGCGGCGGACATCCTTCCTCCGCTTCCGCAGGCGCCGCCGCTGCCGGCGGAGCCGCGGGTTCCGCCGTCGCTGGACACCGGGAGCGAACCGGCTCCGGGCGTCGACACCGACGCGCTGGAACTCCTCGCGGCGGACGCGGCCCGGCGGGCGCGACGGATGCTGGCGGAGGCGCTGGCCGCCGGGCATGAGCGGCAGCCCGTCGAACAGGACCTGGCTGTACGACAGGACGCGGTACGGCTGGCCTCGGCGGTGTCCCCTGCGGCAACAGCCACGACCACCACGTCGACCACCGCCTCCTCGTCCGTCACGTCCGTCGTGGCGCGACTCGCGGCCGGTTCCGGGCGGGGGCGCGCGGACATGGACCTCGCGATGCGGGCGTGGCAGTACGGCGGGGCGGCGGCGCTCGCGGTCCTGGAGGACGACGACGTGACGCCGGACGACGACGTTCTCGCCCGGGCCCGGGCGCAGCTGGCCGAGGACTGGGACGAGGGCGAACGGCCACGGCTGCGGGCGAACGGTGTGGCGCGGTGGACGGTCGTGGGCGCGGACGCGCAGCTGCGGGTGGGGCGGGACGGCCGGTGGTGGCCGTACCTGAAGGAGCGCGGCCGATGGGTACCGGCGGGGTCGGGGGCGGCGGATCCGGCATCGGCACTGGCGGGCCTGCTTGCGGGTTCGGGCGCCGCGGATCCGGCACAAGCACAAGCAACGGCAACGGCACCGGCACCGGCACCGGCACCGGCGGGCCTGTCGGCGGAGTCGTAGCGGTCACACCTCCACAGGGCGGGGGTAGGCCAGGCCCCCGCCCTGAGGGCTACCGCGCCGACAGCAAGTGGTCCATCGCCAGTTGGTCGAGCCGTTCGAAGGCCATGCCGCGCCGCGCGGCGGCGTCCACGTCGAAGTCCTCGTACGCGGCGCGGTCGGCGAGGAGGGCGGACAGGCCGTCCTCGGCCGTGGGGCGGGCGAGTTGGTCGAGGCGGGAGTCCCGGAGGGCCTCCGCCACCGCCGGGTCCGCTCTGAAGGCCGCCGCCCGCTCCTTGAGGATCAGGTAGTTGCGCATGCAGCCCGCCGCCGACGCCCACACGCCGTCGAAGTCCTCCGTCCTCGGCGGCTTGAAGTCGAAGTGCCGCGGGCCTTCGTAGCCCGCGGTCTCCAGCAGGTCGACGAGCCAGAACGCGGCGCGCAGATCGCCCGCGCCGAAGCGCAGGTCCTGGTCGTACTTGATGCCGTTCTGCCCGTTGAGGTCGATGTGGAAGAGCTTGCCCGCCCACAGCGCCTGGGCGATGGAGTGCGGGAAGTTCAGCCCGGCCATCTGCTCGTGGCCGACCTCGGGGTTGACGCCGTACAGCTCGGGCCGCTCCAGCCGTTCGATGAAGGCGAGGGCGTGCCCGACGGTCGGCAGCAGGATGTCGCCGCGCGGCTCGTTCGGCTTGGGCTCGATCGCGAAGCACAGGTCGTGGCCCTGCGCCACGACGTACTCCCCCAGCAGATCGAAGGCTTCCTTCATACGGTCCAGCGCGCTGCGGATGTCCTTCGCCGCGCCCGATTCCGCGCCCTCCCGCCCTCCCCAGGCCACGTACACCCGGGCGCCGAGCTCCGCGGCCAGGTCGATGTTGCGCACCGTCTTGCGGAGCGCGTACCGCCGCACGTCGCGGTCGTTCGCGGTGAAGGCGCCGTCCTTGAAGACGGGGTGGGTGAAGAGGTTGGTCGTGGCCATGGGCACGACCAGCCCGGTCTCGTCCAGCGCCTGCCGGAAGCGCTTCACGCGCGCCTCTCGTTCCGCCTCGCTCGCGCCGAAGGGGATCAGGTCGTCGTCGTGGAACGTCACGCCGTACGCACCGAGGCCGGCCAGTCTCCGCACGGACTCGACCGGGTCCAGCGCGGGCCTGGTCGCCTCTCCGAACGGGTCCCTGCCCTGCCAGCCCACGGTCCACAGACCGAAGCTGAACCTGTCGTCGGGGGTGGGCCGGTAGCTCATGAACGTGTCCGCCTTCGCCCGTGTCCGCCTTCGCCTCGGCCATTTCGTCATCGGCGTTAACAAATTAGTATCCGGGGACGTCTGCGGGAAGGCATGGGAGTCCGAGGGGGGAAGGCACGGAAGTCCTCGCGAAGGCACGGGAACGGAGAATGCCGGTGACTGCTGCACCCGAAGGCCCGCTCGTCGTCGGCGTGGACAGTTCCACGCAGTCGACGAAGGTGCTGGTCGTCGATGTCACCACGGGCGAGGTCGTGGCGAACGGCCGGGCCCCGCACACCGTCACGGGCGAGGACGGTGCCCGGGAGAGCGACCCGGAGGAGTGGTGGCGGGCGCTGGTGGACGCCCTCGGCCAGTGCGGCACGTCGGCCCGCCGCGCCGCCGCGATCGCCGTCGCGGGCCAGCAGCACGGACTGGTCGCGCTGGACGCGCGGGGCCGCCCGGTGCGTGCGGCGATGCTGTGGAACGACGTACGGTCGGCGCCCCAGGGCGAGCGGCTGATCGAACGCCTCGGCGGGCCGAAGGTGTGGGCCGAGCGCACCGGAAGCCTCCCCGGCCCCGCGTTCACCGTCACCAAGTGGGCGTGGCTGCGCGAGCACGAACCGGAGGCGGCCGCGGCCGCCCGCGCGGTGCGACTCCCCCACGACTTCCTGACCGAGCGGCTCACCGGCCGCGCCGTCACGGACCGCGGCGATGTGTCGGGCACGGGCTGGTGGACGCCCGCGACCGGCGCGTACGACGTGGAGATCCTCGCGCTCGCCGGCCTCTCCCCCGCGCTGCTGCCCGAGGTCGTCGACCCCTTCGAGGCGGCCGGTACGGTCCGTGACCTGCCCGGTCTCCCGCTGCCTTCGGGCGCGCTGGTGGCCCCGGGGACCGGGGACAACGCGGCCGCGGCGCTCGGGCTGGGGCTCACCGCCGGTCAGCCGGTGCTGAGCCTCGGGACCTCGGGCACGGTGTACACGACGTCGCCGCATCCGTCGGCCGACCCCACCGGCATCGTGTCCGGTTTCGCCGATGCGCGCGGCGCATGGCTGCCGCTCGCCTGCACCCTGAACTGCACGCAGGCCGTCGACCGGGTCGCCGCCCTGCTCGGGCTCGACCGGGAGGCGGTCGAGCCGGGTGGCCGGGAGGTGCTGCTGCCGTTCCTGGACGGTGAGCGCACGCCGCATCTGCCGTACGCCTCGGGCCTGTTGTACGGACTGCGGCACGACTCGACTCCCGGACGGCTGCTGCAGGCGGCGTACGACGGCGCCGTGTACGCGCTGCTCTCGGCGCTCGGCAAGGTGCTGCCACCGGTTCTGCCGGCCGTGCCGCCAACGGTGCCGCCCGGGGGCGACCGCACCGGCCGGGACGCTCCCCTGCTGCTCATCGGCGGCGGCGCGCGCGGCGCCGCGTGGCGCGAGACCGTCCGCAGGCTCTCCGGCCGGGCGGTCCAGGTGCCGGCCGCCCGCGAGCTCGTCGCGCTCGGTGCGGCCGCGCAGGCCGCCGGGGTGCTCACCGGCGAGGATCCGGCCGAAGTCGCCCGGCGCTGGGGCACGGCCGACGGCCCGGCGTACGATCCGATCCCGGTGGACGGGGCCGCGCTGGACCGTATCG
The DNA here is from genome assembly GCF_040300305.1 of Streptomyces sp. NPDC000410. Classification (NCBI taxonomy): domain Bacteria; kingdom Bacillati; phylum Actinomycetota; class Actinomycetes; order Kitasatosporales; family Streptomycetaceae; genus Streptomyces; species Streptomyces sp. NPDC000410. Next base: position 5,508 of record NZ_JBEPDM010000016.1, on the reverse strand, counting down.
GCGCCGTCCTCGCCGATGGCGACGTACTGCTGAGGCAGCGAGACCTACCGACGACGCAGGGGCAGGAGCAGCGCCCATGACCGCGCGCTTCACCGGACTCCCCCACACCCAGCAGGGCATCCGCCGCCGCAATCTCTCCCTCGTCCTGCACGCCGTCGCCGCCGAGGGTCCGCTCTCCCGCGCGGCCGTCGCCGGCCGGATCGGCCTGACCAGGGCGGCGATCTCCTCGCTCGTGGACGAACTCGCCCGGGGCGGACTGCTGGTGGAGCTGGGCCGCGAACAGTCCGGCGCCGTCGGCCGTCCCGGAAGCGCGCTGACCCTCAGCGACCGCGGCCCGGTCGGTATCGGCGCCGAGGTGGGCGTCGACCATCTCGCGGTCGCCGCGGTGGATCTGCGCGGGAAGGTACGGGCGCGGGCGACGTCGGTCGCCGACAACCGGGGCCGGCCTCCCGAGCCGGTCCTCGAGGAACTGGCCGCGCTCGTACGCCAGGTCGCCGACGCCGTACGCGGCGAGGGACTGCGCCCGGCGGGAGTCGCGGTGGCCGTACCCGGTCTCGTGGCCCGTGACACCCACACCGTCGTCCGGGCGCCCAACCTGGACTGGTGGGACGTCGATCTGGGCGCCTTCCTGCCGTACGGGCCGCGGCTGACCGTCGACAACGAGGCCAACCTGGGTGCGCTGGCCGAGCTGTGGATCGGCGGCGATCCGGCACCGCGCGACTTCATCCATGTCTCGGCCGAGATAGGCATCGGCGCGGCCGTGGTCGTGGACGGCAGGCTGTTGCGGGGCACGCACGGGTACGCGGGCGAGCTGGGTCACGTCCCGGTGCGGCCCGAAGGCCCCCGGTGCCCGTGCGGCGGGCGGGGATGTCTGGAGCAGTACGCGGGCGAGGAGGCGGTGCTGCGCGCGGCGGGGCTCGCCACGACGGACCGGCCCATCGAGCTGCTGGCCGAACGGGCCGCCGCCGGGGACCGTGAGGTGCGCCGGGCGCTGCGCGGGGCGGGCGCCGCGCTCGGGATCGCGCTCGCCGGTGCGGTGAACCTCCTCGACCCGCACACGGTGGTGCTCGGCGGCGCGCTGTCCAGGCTCTCGCCCTGGCTGCTGCCCAGCCTGGAACGGGAGTTGACACGCCGTACGGCCGATCCGGCGCGCCCGGCGCTGACCGTGTCGCGGCTGGGTTCACAGGGGCCGCTGCTGGGTGCGGCGCATTCGGTGGTGCGTGCGGTGCTGGACGACCCCTTCTCCTGTGCGACGGCCGGCATGTGACGCACCGTGGCCGGTCCGTGACCCTTGTGGGGGATGCCGGGCGGCACGACGATGGGCGCCGGACGCAGTCAGCAACGGGAGGCCGAGTTGACGGACGCGTGGGTGGCGCTGGAGGCCGGGAGCGATCCGGTGGAGCGCGGCGCGGTGCTGCGCGGGGCGTACGAGGAGTTCGCGACGGCGGGCCGGGTGCGGGGGACGGTCCGGCCCGTCGTGGCCGACTCCTGGCGGCGGTGCGCGAAGGCGCGGGTCGCCCCGGACGGCGCGGCGTGCGTGGAGCTCTGCGAGGAGGAGCTCGGGGCGTACCGGGAGGAGCATCCGCTGTCGCGGGTGATGCCGGTGATCCGGGAACTCATGGGTGGCTACGCCGTGGACGGCGAACACCTCATCGCGGTGTGCGACGCGCACGGGCGGCTGCTGTGGGTGGAGGGGCATCCGCGGGCGCTGCGCCGGGCCGGGGGGATGAACTTCGTCGAAGGCGCCCGCTGGGCCGAGTCGGTGGCTGGTACGAACGCGCCGGGGACGGCGATCGCGGTCGGCCGTCCGGTGCAGGTGTTCGCTGCCGAGCACTTCCGGCGGCCGGTGCAGGAGTGGACCTGCGCGGCCGCGCCCGTCCACGATCCGCGCAGCGGGCGGCTGCTGGGCGCGGTGGACATCACCGGCGGGGACGGGCTGGCCCATCCGCACAGCCTGGCGTTCGTGGGGGCGGTGGCGCGGGCTGCCGAATCGCAGCTGGCGCTGCTGGCGCCACCTCCGACGGGCGGCGGTCTGCAGCTGACGGCGCTGGGCCGGGGTGAGGCGCTGCTGGTCGTGGACGGCAGGAAGGTGCGCCTGAGCCGTCGGCACAGCGAGCTCCTGGTGCTGCTGGCCCGGCGCCCGGAGGGGATCGGCGGCGACGAGCTGCTGCTGGAGCTGTACGAGGACGAGCAGGTCACCCCGGTCACGCTGCGGGCCGAACTGTCCCGGCTGCGCGGCCTGCTGGGCCCGCAGCTGCTGTTGTCGCGGCCGTACCGGCTCGCGGCCCCGGTCGACGCGGACTTCGACACGGTGGCCCGCCGCCTCGGCTCGGGAGCGGTCGCGGCGGCGCTCAGCGCGTACGGGGGCCCGCTGCTGCCGGGTTCGCCCGCGCCGGGTGTCGTACGGCTGCGCCGCCGCCTGGAGGACCAGCTGCGGGCCGCGCTGATCGCCCGGGCCGACCCCGGGCTGCTGTCGGAGTGGGCGTACAGCCCGTGGGGCGAGGACGACCTGCCGGTGTGGGCGGCGCTGGCCTCCGTGCTGCCGAAGGGGCGGGGGGCGGCGGCGCGGGCGCGGGTACGGGACCTGGACCGCGAGTACGGGGCGGGACCGCGGGGCGGGCTCGGGGCTTTGTAGGGGCGGCCGGTGGGGCCGGTCCCGGAGCGGCCACCCCGGGCCGCACCGGTCCCGACACATCGCCGCAAGGGGCGGCGAGGACCGCCCGGGACCAGCCGGCCGGCCTGGCCCGGCGGCGCCGGTGTCCCCGGACCGGGGCGGACACCGGCCCGCCCCACCGCAACGTGGTTGCAACGTGCGGCTCCCTAGGTTCGGCGTCGAACGCCGTCCGACGGCGGGCGGCGACGACCCCGGGAGGCCTCCGAGATGACCCGTTACGCAGCGCCCGGCACGGACGGCGCCATCGTCACGTACGCGTCCCGCTACGACCACTGGATCGGCGGGGAGTACGTCGCGCCGGCCCGTGGGCAGTACTTCGAGAACCCGAGCCCCGTCAACGGCAAGCCGTTCACCGAGATCGCCCGCGGCACCGCCGAGGACGTGGAGAAGGCGCTGGACGCGGCACACGCGGCGGCGCCCGCGTGGGGGCGTACGTCGCCGGACGCACGGGCGAACATCCTGCTGAGGATCGCGGACCGGATGGAGACACATCTGGAGGAACTGGCGGTCGCGGAGAGCTGGGAGAACGGCAAGCCGGTCCGCGAGACGCTCGCCGCCGACATCCCGCTCGCGATCGACCACTTCCGCTACTTCGCGGGGGCGCTGCGCGCCCAGGAGGGTTCGCTCAGCGAGCTCGACGACGACACCGTCGCGTACCACTTCCACGAACCGCTCGGTGTCGTGGCGCAGATCATCCCGTGGAACTTCCCGATCCTGATGGCGGTGTGGAAGCTCGCACCGGCGCTGGCGGCGGGCAACGCGGTCGTCCTCAAGCCCGCCGAGCAGACGCCGGCTTCGGTGCACGTCTGGATGAGCCTGGTCGCGGATCTGCTGCCGCCGGGCGTCGTGAACATCGTCAACGGCTTCGGTGTGGAGGCGGGCAAGCCGCTCGCGTCGAGCCCGCGCGTCGCGAAGATCGCGTTCACCGGGGAGACCACGACGGGGCGGCTGATCATGCAGTACGCCTCGGAGAACATCAAGCCGGTGACGCTGGAACTGGGCGGCAAGTCGCCGAACATCTTCTTCGACGACATCTGGGCCGCGGACGACCAGCTCCGCGACAAGGCGCTCGAAGGCTTCACGATGTTCGCCCTCAACCAGGGCGAGGTGTGCACCTGTCCCTCACGGGCCCTGATCCAGCGCGGCCACTACAGCGAGTTCCTGGACGCCGGAATCGCCAGGACCGAGGCGATCGTGCCCGGTCACCCCCTGGACACGGACACGATGATCGGCGCGCAGGCGTCCAACGACCAGCTGCAGAAGATCCTTTCGTACCTGGACATCGGGCAGCAGGAGGGCGCGAAGATCCTGACCGGCGGTCAGCGGATCGAGTACGACGGCGAGCTGGCCGGCGGCTACTACGTCCAGCCGACGGTCTTCGAGGGCGACAACCGGATGCGGATCTTCCAGGAGGAGATCTTCGGCCCGGTCGTCGCGGTGACGTCGTTCACGGACTTCGACGACGCGATCCGTACGGCCAATGACACGCTGTACGGGCTGGGGGCCGGGGTGTGGACCCGGGACGTCAACCAGGCGTACCGCGCGGGCCGCGCCATCCAGGCGGGCCGTGTGTGGACGAACTGCTACCACGCGTATCCGGCGCATGCGGCGTTCGGCGGCTACAAGCAGTCCGGGATCGGCCGCGAGACCCACAAGATGATGCTGGACCACTACCAGCAGACGAAGAATCTCCTCGTCTCGTACTCGCCGAAGAAGCTCGGCTTCTTCTAGCGGCACGACAAACGGCGCCTGACCTGGGCTTTTGCCCGTCAGGCGCCGTTGGCTCGGCCCGCTCGTGGCGGACATCGGGTTTTCCTGTTCCTCCCAGTTCCTCCCGCGTCTCTCCCACTCCAGACCGGCTGTTCCGGACCAGTCACGGACCAAACCGAGCTCACGGGGTGGGTGGCACGCCATTGCTGACGCGACCCCACTCCTCCATCGACTGTTCGATGAGGCGGTTGGCCTGCTCCTGAACGCCATCGAGGAACTTGGCGTAGTACTTGAACAGGACGTGGATGCTGTGACCGGCCCGCCGAGCGCACTCGGCAGGGTCGACACCCGAATGGAGCCAGAACGAGATCCCGGCATGCCGGAGGTCGTAGGGCCGCTTCGCCAGACCGGCCGCGAGTTCCGTGCGGGTCAGGACATACTCCCGCGCCCTCGACCGGGTGATCCCGTACGCCGCCGCCTCCACGTAGTTGCCTGCCTGGTTCTGGAACAGCCGCCCGTCCGGGGCGACACCGAATCGCTCCACGTGGACCCGTAGGACGCGGACGAACTGCGGAGGAATGGGCACAGGTCGGGTAGCCGTCGCGGCTCGGCGCTTGAGCGAGTGGACTTCGTAGACCTCACCGTCGTCCGTCCAGTCCTTGCCCGCGGTGACGACGCCGCCCGTCAGATTGAGCATGCCCCAGCCCGTTTCGGGCAGGTGGCACTGCTCGAGACGGAGGTGGATCACCTCGGCCGGCCGCATGGCCGCGAAGTACATGCAGCCGAAGAACGCCTCGAGATGGGACAGCTGGGACCACTCTCACTCGAGTGGTCCCGGCTGTCGTTTCTCGGGCAGGTTGTCCCGGGTGCGGCGTGCGTACCCGGGGTCATACTCCGTTCACACCTGGGAGATGTCAGCAGGGGTCGACCACTCCCCGCGCGCGGGGCGGGGGCAGGGCCCGCCGTGCCTCGGCCGGCTGCCCTGTCCCCTTGCTGCGTCGGCTCCGCAGCTACTGCACCTGCTGGGGTTCCTTACGTTGTTGGTGGGTTGTTTCCGGTCACTCGTAGGATCGGGAGACCCAGGGATGCCGGGTGTGGCTGTGGGGTTCCAGCCCAGTGGTGGC
>NZ_JBEPDM010000015.1:0-147053 GCF_040300305.1 Streptomyces sp. NPDC000410 | reverse complement strand
CCGATCCTCAACCCGGGCGAGTCCGCGATTCTCGCGGTCGGTGCGATCAAGCTCCAGCCGTGGGTCCACAAGGGCAAGGTGAAGCCGCGTCAGGTCACCACCCTCGCGCTGTCCTTCGATCACCGTCTGGTCGACGGCGAACTCGGCTCCAAGGTCCTGGCGGACACCGCCGCGATCCTCGAGAACCCCAAGAAGCTCATCGTCTTCGGATAGGCCTCGACAGGCCTCGACAGGCCTCGACAGGCCTCGAATGGCCCCCGAATGGGCAAGGAAGGAAACCCATGAGCACGAGCAACGCCGTAGCCCGACTGTCCGCCGAGGGCGTGTCCGTATGGCTGGAGGCCGGCGACGCGGGCACCCCGGACCAAGGACTCGTCCGGCGGCTCCTGGCGGCCGGGCAGATCACCGGACTCGACCTCGCCCAGGCGGACATCGGCCACGACGACGCCGTCGACGTCGCGCGCTGGGCCTGCGATCTGCTGCTGCCCGAGTACGAGCGCACCGGCGGCCGGGACGGCCTGGTCACCCTCCCCTCCACCGTAGGATCCGCCGCCGGGCGCGTCGCCGACACCGCCGCCCATGTCCGCGCGGCCAGATACCTCGCCCGGGAGACCGGCCGGCCCAACCTCCTCGTATCCGTACCGGCGACGGTGGCCGGTGTCGCCGCCATCGCGCCGCTGCTCGCCGAGGGCACCGGCGTCCAGGCGGGCCCGGTGTTCTCCATGCAGCGCTACCACCAGGTGGCGGCGGCGCACCTCGCCGGTCTTGAGCAGGCCCGCCGGCGCGGACTGGACCTGTCGGCGATCGCGTCGACGGCCGCGTTCCGGGTGAGCCCGATGGACATGGAGGTCGACAAGCTCCTCGACCGGGCCGGTAGCGACGAGTCGAAGGCGCTGCGCGGCCGGGCCGCCCTCGCCGGCGCCCGACTGGCGCACCGCGTCTTCGCGGAGACGTACGACGTACGGACACGGCCCGAGTGGCGGGCGCTCGCCGAGGCCGGTGCCCGCCCGCAGCGGCTGCTGTGGACGGACGCGTACGACCGTATCCCCGGTCGGCGCGCCACCCGCTACGTCGAGGAGCTCGTCGCGCCCGGCACCATCACCGCACTGCCCGCCGCCGCACTCGAACAGGTCGCCGCACGCGCGCGGATCACCGGTGCGCGGGCCCACCGGGAGTACGAGTGCGCGGACCGGCTCTTCGGATACCTGCAGTGGTTCGGCATCCGCTACGACGATGTCGTCCAGGACCTGGAAAGGGGCTACGCCCATGCCTGACCTCGACCGCAATCTCGCCCTCGAACTGGTCCGCGTCACGGAGGCCGCCGCCCTGGCGGCCGGCCGCTGGGTCGGCAGGGGCGACAAGAACGCCGCGGACGGGGCCGCCGTCCGGGCCATGCGCGAGCTGGTCTCCACGGTGTCGATGGACGGCATCGTCGTGATCGGTGAGGGCGAGAAGGACAACGCTCCGATGCTCTACAACGGTGAGCACATCGGCGACGGCACCGGGGCGGCCGTGGACGTCGCGGTCGACCCGGTGGACGGCACCACGCTCACCGCCAAGGGCATGCCCAACGCCATCGCCGTGCTGGCGGCCGCCGAACGGGGGGCGATGTACGACCCCTCGGCCGTCTACTACATGGAGAAGCTGGCCGCGGGCCCGGAGGCGGCCGACTACGTGGACATCACCGCCCCGGTGGCGGTGAATGTCCGCCGCGTCGCCAAGGCGAAGGGCTGCCGCCCCGAGGACATCACCATCGCCGTGCTCGACCGGCCCCGCCACGACGACATCGTGCGCGAGATCCGCGCGGCGGGCGCCCGGATCAACTTCCTCAGCGACGGGGACGTGGCGGGCGCGATCATGGCCGTACGGGAGGGGACCGGCGTCGATCTGCTGCTCGGCATCGGCGGTACCCCGGAGGGCATCATCGCGGCCTGCGCGATCAAGTGCCTGGGCGGCACGCTCCAGGGCCGGTTGTGGCCGCGCGACGCGCAGGAGCGGCGTGCCGCGCTGGAGGCGGGCCACGAGCTCGACCGCGTCCTGACCGCGGACGACATGGTGCGCGGCGACAACGTGTTCTTCGCCGCGACCGGGATCACGGACGGCGAGCTGCTGCGGGGGGTGCGGTACGGGACGGGGGCGGCTACGACGCAGTCGCTGGTGATGCGTTCGCGCAGCGGGACGATCCGGCAGCTCGATTCCACCCACAGGATATGAACACCGGCGCCGGGGCCGATGCGGTGCGCTCGGCGCGGGCGACCGCCAGTACCCCGTTGGCCGGCGGTGCCGTGCCGTGCATGGCTGTACTCCAGTGAATGTGAGTGAACGTCCGGTCGGCGGGCGTCCTCCATGCCGATCACTGTGTGAAGCGCTCCGGACGCGCCGCAAGGCGAGCGGCGGCTCCTGCTCAGGTGCGCCGGACTTCGCCGGATGCGCCGACTCGTCAGGTCGTACGCCGGGACGGGCAGGCGGCCCCGGCGGCAGCGGGGGGGTGGTGGTCCCGCCACACCCGCAGGGCTGATTCGGGCCGTACGTACGACACCTGACCAGGCTGTGTGGTGGCGTGGCCACCATCGAGCCGGGCGATTGGGTCCTCGCGACACCTCCTCCGGACGGCCGGTGGAGGGGCACTGTGGAAGCCGGTCAAGAGTCGGCGAGCGCAGAGGCAGGAGTGTCGTGAGCAGAGCTGTCTTCGCAGGGCATGAAGCGACCCAGGGGTGGGCGGAGATCGCACAACCGGCGGACATGGTGGCGGAGTTGTCCGCCGCGCTGTTCCCTTCGGCCCTTCGCAGAAGGGATCAGCGCAGGCGGGCCGAGCAGTACGTACGCGGACTGCTCGCGGTCGACGGCCGCAAGTCCATGCGCAGGATTGCCACGATCGTCGGCGGTGGCGCCGCCGAGCAGAGCCTGCACCATTTCATCGCCGGCTCCACCTGGGACTGGTCGTCGATGCGGGAGGAACTGGCCCGCTATCTGCAGGACGTCATGCCGCCACAGGCATGGGTGGTGCAGCCGATGGCCATTCCCAAGGTGGGGGAGCACTCGGTGGGCGTGGACCGGCGGTTCGTCCCGCAGCTCGGCCAGTCGGCCAACGGCCAGCAGGCGTTCGGTGTCTGGTTCGCCTCGGAGGAGATGAGCGCGCCGGTCAACTGGCGGCTGCATCTGCCGGATCACTGGGTGCGGAACGAGGAGCGGCGCCGCAGGGCGGAGATCCCCGACGAGGCAGTCGCGGAGACGCTGGACGAGTGCGCGTCGGCCGCCGTGCTCGAGTCCATGCTGAAGTGGCGCATCCCGCGCGTTCCCGTGGTGCTGGGCGCGACGGGCGCCGACGTACGGGCGACCGTGCTGCGCCACCGGGCCGCCGAGGTGCCGCTGCTCGTACGGATCTCCGGGGCCACCGGGCTCGCCGTCGCCGACCCTTCGATGCCGGGCTTCGGCGCTGGGCGGCTGACCGCCCAGCAGATCCTCGACTCGGTCAGGGCGCTGCGCCGGCCCGTGGAGTGGACCGACCCTGATGGTGGCCGGGGCACCATGCGCGACTCCTTGGTGGTGGCCGCACGAGTGGTGCTGCCGGACGCCGCGCCACGGCCGCGCCGCACGGGTGCCGGGCAGCCGCAGGGACTGCTGCTGGTCGGGGAGTGGCGCGACCGCGATCCGCGCCGCCCGCCGACGGACTTCTGGCTGACCAGCATGGTCCGCACGCCGGTGCCCGCGCTGCTGCGGCTGACCAAGCTGACCCGGCGGGTGGCCCGGGACAGCGCGACGGTGGGCGACCAGGTCGGCCTGCGGGACTTCGAGGGCCGCTCCTTCCGGGGCTGGCACCGCCACGTCACGCTCGCGTCCATCGCCCACACGGCCAGAACCCTGGCGGACGCGAGCCACCTGCCTGGATACCGGGGCTTCGGCGGGACAGGGGTCGGGGTTGGGGGCGGGATGTACGCGGCGGGGATGCCGGCGTGATGCGGGTGCGGGTGGTGGCGGGTTGGGGGGTGACCGCCGCGGGCGTCCACCCACCCCCCACCCACTACGCGACCGGGTCCGCGGCCCGGTGGTGGCCGGCCGTCCCACCCCGGGCGCCCAGCATGTGCCGGGCCCGCTGGAGGCGCAGTGCCAGCTGGACCTCGAGGGCCTGGGCCGGCTCCTGCCAGTCCGCGCCGAGGAGTTCGGCGATCCGCTCCAGCCGGCGCGAGACGGTGTTCGGGTGGACGTGCAGCGCCTCGGCCGCCCGGGTGGGGCTGCTGCCGGAGGTGAAGTACGACTCCAGCGTCCGCAGCAGCTCGGTCGACTGCTGGCTGTCGTAGTCCAGTACGGGCCCGATGGCCGAGCAGATGAACCCGTCGATGTCGTGTTTGTCGGACAGCAGCAGCCCCAGGAACCCCAGTTCCCGCTGTGACGCCGTGCCCCCTGTGCCGCCGAGCGCGGTGAGCGCGTCCAGGCAGCGCTGTGCCTCCTGGTAGGTGCGCTTGACGGCGTCCGGCGTGGTGACCGGGCCGGCCGTGCCGACCGTCACTGGATGCCCGAGCACCGTGGACAGCTCGCGCGACACCGCGTTGGCCGCGGCCGTCGGGTCGTCGCCCGGCAGCAGCAGCACGATGCGGCCCCCGTCGGCGTATTTGAGCCCCGACAGCCGGTGCGCGTACGACGACGCCCATACGACGGCCCGGCCCTGCGCCCCGCCCTCGGGGCGGGCCACCACCACGACATGCGGGTCGGTGAGGTCGACCGCGAGCCGCCGGGCGCGTGCCGCGAGCTGGTCCGGCGGCAGCAGGGACGCGTTGAGCAGGTCGTGGAAGAGCTCGTCGCGGACCTGGCCCTCGGCCACCGCCGTACTGCGCTGCATCAGCAGCAGCACGGCGACGGTCTGCGAGACCAGGCCGAGCAGCTGCAACTGGACGTCGGAAGGCGGTCCGTCGCGGTGCAGTACGAGCGTGCCGAGGCTCTCCGTGCCGCCGGTGACCGGGCACGCCCACAGTTCTGGTCCGTCGGCGCACCGTACGGGTTCGCCCTCGGCGTGCGCGTCCAGACAGGCGCGGTCGAGCGATTCCTCGTCCACGCGCACCACGTCCGTACCGGCGGACTCACCTGAGCGGGACCCGGACCCGGCAGTCCCGGCGCCCGAGCCCGCGCCGCCCTGCCTCGGAAAATCGTCAGTGCTCGCGAGGTCCTTGCCGGCCGTCCCCCGTACCAGCAGCGACCCGTCCAGCTCGGCGGCCGCCCGGTTCACCAGGGCGTGCAGATCGCTTCCGCCCAGCACCATGTCGATCAGTTCGCTGTGGGTGCTGTGCAGCCGGCGCGCGGCGGCGGAGGAGTCCATGGCCCGCGAGGTGTCCAGCTCCAGCTCGGTGACCTCGGCCTGGGCCTGCTCCAGCAGCGTGGTCCGCTCGATGGCGACGGCGGCGAGGTCGGCCAGCGAGGTCATCAGGGAGACCTCGTCGGGCAGGAAGTGCCGGACGTTGCGGTCCGCGACGTAGAGCACCCCGAACGTCGAGTGCTCGTGCCGCAGCGGCACGGCCATGATGGCGCGCAGCCCCTCCGTCCGCACCACGTTGTCGATGACCTCGTCGTGCACGAAGCCCTCGTCGCGCAGGTAGTCGGGGGTCCAGAACGGGGCGGAACGTTCCCGCGCGGGCTCGCCGACGCCGCCGCCCACCGGCACCTTGAACCCGACGGTGATCGCCGACGCGTTCCCGTCCGCGGCCCGCACGTGCGACAGCCCGGCCTTGGAGTCGTAGAGGCTCACCCACGACATGTCCAGTCCCAGCAGCAGCCGGGCCCGCCGGGTGATGACCTTGAGCAAGGTGTCCAGGCTGTACGGCAGGGTGAGGTCGCGGGCGGTGTCCACCAGCGCGGACAGCCCGGCCTCGCGCTGCTGGCGCCGGCCGAACAGCTGCCGGATGTCCAGAGAGCGTTCCTTCGCCGCGGCAAGCCGGACCAGTTCGTCCTCGGTCGCGCCGGCGGACCGCGCCTGCCGGACGAGATCCTCGAAGCGCTCCGGAGGCGCCTCCTGGGCCAGCAGTTCAAGCATGGTGAACGCGTACCCGTCGAGCGATCCGCCCTCCGGCAGCATGATGTAGCCCCTCCCCCTAGAGCATGAAGATCCCACTCCCCACCGGCAACGTAATCCGCTCCTCTTGGGTTGGTCAACAACGGAACAAGACCACATGCGCAGGTCAGAGGCCCTGACGGTGGTGTGAGCACCGTCCATCAGGTGGACAGTGTCGCCTGATCACCTTCCGCCGGAGCACCCCCGCACACCACGCTGAGCAGGCAGGCGTTGCGGAGAGTAGCGCCGCTCATGAACCGGTGGGGGAGCCATGTCGTACGTGTCGCAGGTCACACAGGCCACTCAGGTCACTCAGATCGCTCAGGTCACTGAAATCGCTCGGGCGCCGCAGGTGCAGAGCTACGAGCGTTCGCTGGAGCGCAGCCGCCAGTCGCTGACCCGTGCGGACCGTCCCAGCACTTTCACGCTGGGCGGCCGCGAGTGGGACCTGCTGGACGAGGTGTTCGCCCCGGTCTACTCGCCGTCGACCGGCGTGGCCCTGGACTTCCTCGGCCTGAGCGGATCCGACGGCGGCACCGACGGCCACGGGGCCCACGGTGGCTCCTTCCTGGAGATCGGCTGCGGCACGGGCGTCATCGCCGTGGCCGCCGCGCTGGGCGGGTACGAGCGGGTCGTGGCCTCGGACATCAGCCCCCGGGCGGTGGAGAACGCGGCGATCAACGCGGAACGGCACGGCGTGACGGACCGGGTGAGGGCCGTGCACAGCGACCTGTTCTCCGGACTCGGCGACGCGGAGCGCTTCGACACCGTCTTCTGGAGCTCCAACTACGTGCTGGGCCCCGACAACTACGAGTACGCGTCGGTCCACGAGCGGGCCTACGTGGACACCGGCTACCGGGCCCACCGCCGCTACCTGGAGCAGGCGCCGCGCTGGATCACCGAGGGCGGCCGGGCCCTGCTGCACTTCAGCAGCCGGGGCGATCTGCCGGCCCTCTACCGCATCGCCGACGAATGCCGCCGCGAGCTGCACACCCTGAGTGCGTACCGGGTCTGCGAGGGCGAGTACGGCAATGACATGGTCGAGCACATGCTGCTCCAGATCGTGCCCGTCGCGGCCTGACCGGCCGCTCGCGCTTTCTTCTGCCGGACCGAGGAGAACCGAGACTTCCGTGCGTACGCTGCTCGTCGACAACTACGACTCCTTCACCTACAACCTCTTCCACTACCTGGCGCAGGTCAGCGGTCAGGAACCGGTGGTCGTCCGCAACGACGACCCGCACTGGCACCCGGCGATGCTGGAGGAGTTCGACAACGTCATCGTCTCGCCCGGCCCCGGAACCCCCGGCCGCGGCGGCGACTTCGGCATCTGCCGCGAGATCATCGAACGCACGCGACTGCCGCTCCTCGGGATCTGCCTCGGCCACCAGGGCATCGGACTGCTGCACGGGGCGACCGTGGGCCGCGCCCCCGAACCCCGGCACGGCCGCACCTCGCCCGTACTGCACGAGGGAAACGGGCTGTTCGCGGGACTGCCCTCGCCCCTTGAGGTGGTGCGCTACCACTCGCTCGCCGTGACCGATCTGCCGGACGAGCTGGAGGTCACCGCGTGGACGCCGGACGGGGTGGTGATGGGGCTGCGGCACCGGGAGCGGCCGATGTGGGGGGTGCAGTTCCATCCCGAGTCCATCTGCACCCGGTACGGCCATGAACTGCTCGCCAACTTCTATGAGTTGGCGACAGCGGACCGTTCGGTGGTGCTCTCGACGGCCGCCTCCGCGGTCGCCCCCGCCCCCGTCGCGGAAGCCGCCCCCGCCCGCACCCGCTCGCTGAAGGTACTCGCGGCCCAGCTGCCCACCCGCTGCGACGACGAGACCGTCTTCGACCGGCTGTTCCGCGGCGGTGACCACGCCTTCTGGCTGGACAGCAGCCGGCGTGACAGCCAGGGCAGGTTCTCGGTCATGGGTGACGCGTCCGGCCCGCTCGCCCGGGTGGCGACGGCCGACGTGGCCAGCGGCACGGTCACCGTACGATCCGCCGGAACGGAACAGACCTTCGCGGGCCCCTTCCTGGACTGGCTCGACCGGGACCTCGCCTCGCTCGACACCGAAATACCGCCGCTGCCCTGCGACTTCACGCTCGGCTGGACCGGCTACCTCGGCTACGAGCTCAAGGCCGAGTGCGGCGGCGAGTTCGTCCATCCCTCCGAAGAGCCCGACGCGGTCATGGTCTTCGCGGACCGGGCCCTCGTCCTCGACCACGAGACGGGTACGACGTATCTCCTCGCCCTCGCCGAGGACGGCGAGGAACGGGAGGCCCGTGCCTGGCTCGCCCGGACCGAGCGGCGCCTCACCGCGCTCGACGGTGCCGTGCCCGCGGCGCCACCCGAGCCGCCCACCGCCCTCGGCGAGATACGCCTGCGCCACAGCCGCGAGGAGTACCTCCAGCTGATCGCCGACTGCCAGGAGGAGATCGCGGCCGGTGAGAGTTACGAGATCTGCCTGACGAACACGGCCGAGGCCCGCGGCGCCCTCGACCCCTGGCAGGGCTACCGTTTCCTGCGCCGGACCAGCCCGGCCCCGTTCGGCGCGCTGCTCCAGTTCGGCGAGGTGTCCGTACTCTCCACGTCCCCCGAGCGGTTCCTGCGCATCTCCGCCGACGGCCACATCGAGTCCAAGCCCATCAAGGGCACCCGCCCGCGCGGCGCCACCCCGGACGAGGACGCCGCCCTCGTCGCGAGCCTGCTGACCGACGAGAAGGACCGCGCCGAGAACCTCATGATCGTGGATCTCGTACGCAACGACCTCGGCCGGTGCGCCGAGATCGGCTCCGTCCGGGCCGACGAGATCTTCACCGTCGAGACGTACGCGACCGTCCACCAGCTCGTCAGCAAGGTCACCGCCCGCCTGCGCGCCGACAGCACGGCCGTGCGCTGCGTACGCTCCGCCTTCCCCGGCGGTTCGATGACCGGCGCCCCGAAGGTCCGCACCATGCAGATCATCGACCGGCTGGAGAACGGTGCCCGTGGCGTCTACTCCGGCGCGATCGGCTACCTTTCGCTCTCCGGCGCCGCCGACCTGAGCATCGTCATCCGCACGGCTGTGGTCACCCCTGACCGCGTGCGGTACGGGGTGGGCGGCGCGATCGTGGCGCTGTCCGACCCGTCGGCGGAATTCGAGGAGACAGCGGTGAAGGCGGCGCCTTTCCTCGCGCTGACGGGCAGGGAGTTTCCCGGTCGGGTCGGCGCCGCCGTTGCCGGCCCCGCCGGCGCTTGAGGCGCGGGTACGTAGGGCGGAGCCCCCGCCCCCGCCCTACGTACCCCCGGCCAACCCCTCCGCCACCCGGCCCACCTCGACGCCCTTCGCGGCAAGGTCGCGCAGCGTCCGCGCGGCCCACTCGTGCTGCCCCAGCAGCGTGTCGCCGCCCAACCCGCCCCGCACCGCGGCCGCCTCCACCGTGTCCGCCGTCATCACGTGCACCGTGTTCCACCCCACCAGCGCCGCCACGTGCGCCGGTCCCGTCTCCGTCCACATCAGCATCGGCGGCCGGGCCCCGCCCACCCGCAGCACCCGCCACCACTCGTCGGCCAGTCGCTCCTCGCGCATCCGGTGCGCCAGGCGGGCGGTGGCCAGCCCCGCCGTGTCCCGCAGCGCGTGCCCCGCGCCGCCCGGCAGCCGGTCGAGCCGAGCGTTCACCTCCGCGTCCAGCGGCCCCAGGGCGAAGGAGGCGGCCGTGACCAGCCCGGCCAGGTCCATCCCGTTCGCCAACGCTCGTTCGAGACCGGTGAGCTGGGCGTCCAGCACGGCGCGGTACTGCTCCACCGAGAAGACCGAAGTCGAGTTCACTCCGATCCCCTCGGCGAGGCAGTCGGCGACGGCGCCGGTCCCGGCCTTCGTCGCCGGCACGCCCACCATCAGATTCGGCCGGTCCACCCCGACCCGCAGCATCCGCGCCGCCGCCACCCACGCGTCCGCGTCGCCGGCCGCACCGGGATCGGGTGCCGCCACCGCCACGGTCACCGTGCCGCCGGCACCGGCGCCGAGCAGTGCGTCGCACGCCGCCCGTACCGCGCTGAGGGGGGCGCCGGGCGGCATCGCGACGCCGTGGAACCCGTGCCGTACGACATCGGGGCCCGGCGGCCGCGCGTCCGGCCACGCCAGCCAGGGCCGCACCCCTTCGGCGGCAAGCTCCTCGAGGACCTGTCCGGCCTGAGCACTGATCACCCTTCGACGTTAGGGGAACCGATCCGTGTAGATGGCAACAGGTCCTGGAATCCGCCAAGTTCTGGCGGACTCTGTCAGGTCGTCGTCAAGCCGTCGTCAGGTCGTCGTCGAGGCCGTCGGCGTGCCGAGCTGCGGCGGCAGCGGTGCGCCGTGGACGACCGACAGCCCGGACACCGCACGGGTCAGGCAGACGTACAGCCGACGCAGCCCGGTGCGCTCGTCCGGTTCGCCGTCGACGATCGCGGCGGGCTCGTCCAGGACCACGTAGTCGTACTCGAGGCCCTTGGCGAGGGACGCCGGGACGAGCGTGAGCCGGGACTCGGCGGTCGTCTCCTGGCCGGGGGAGAGGTACGACATCCCGGCCCCGGCCAGCGCCTCCGCGAGCACGGGGACACGCGCGTCGGCGGCGATGAGCCCGATGGAGCCCTCGTTCCGCAGTGCCTCCTCGCAGGCGGCCAGTACCGCCGCGTCGGCCGTGACGTGCCGTACCTCCAGCGATCCCGGGGACTCCCGCACCGACCGCACCTGCGCCAGTCCCGGCGACATGTGCGGCAGCAGCCGTGACGCGTACGCGATGACCTCGCGCGGTACGCGGAAGCCGGCCGTCAGCTCCTCCACCGCCGCGTCCGGCTTGCCCAGGTGCGTGAGCGCCTCGGCCCAGCTCTCCGTCGCCCACGGGGTCGTCCCCTGTGCCAGATCCCCGAGCACCGTGGCCGAGCCGGTCGAACAGCGCCGGCCCACCGCCCGGTACTGCATCGGGGACAGGTCCTGGGCCTCGTCGAGCACCACGTGGCCGAGCGAGTGCGTGCGCTCGACCAGGTCGTTCGCCTCGTCGATGAGCACCGCGTCCGCCGCCGACCACTTCGCCGACCGCACCGACCGCGGCGGCTTGGCCCACAGCAGCGTCTTCTGCTCGTCCGGGCTCAGCAGCCCCTGCGCGTGCTCCGCGAGGAACTCCGCGTCGGACAGCAGCCGCAGCACCAGCTTCGCCGGGTCGACCGGCGGCCAGATCGCCTTGACCGCCGCCTTGACCGCCGCGTTGCGGGCGACCGCGTCCTGCACCCGGTCGTCGGGCGCTTCGCCCGCGGCCTCCATGCGGACGAGCACGGCGTGCGCGATGCGCTGCGGAAGGGCGTCGCGGGCGGCGCCGTACCGGATGTCGCGGTCGAGCAGCTCCCTGACGATCTCCTCCAGTTCGTACCCGGGGATGCGCCAGCGCCGTGATCCCCGTACGACCATCAGCGCCTCGTCCGGCAGCGTGACGTGGGAGCGGACCGCCCGCCGCAGCACCTCCGCCATCCGGGCGTCTCCCTTGACCACCGCCGTCGCGGCCTCGTCCTTACCCCGCACCTCGACGTGGGCGACCAGGTCGTCGACCGTCGCCTGCTTGACCTCCAACTCGCCCAGGGCGGGAAGCACTTGCTCGATGTAGTGCAGGAAGGACCGGTTCGGCCCGATGACCAGCGTGCCGGTACGGGCCAGCCGCTCCCGGTGCGCGTACAGCAGATACGCCACCCGGTGCAGACCGACGGCCGTCTTCCCGGTGCCGGGACCACCCTGGACGCACACGCTCCCGCCCAGCCCCGACCGGACGATCTCGTCCTGCTCGGGCTGGATCGTCGCGACGATGTCCCGCATGGGGCCGACGCGCGGCCGCTCGATCTCCGCCTGGAGCAGCTTGCTGGTCCTCGCCGCCTCGGCCGGATCGCTGAGGTGCTCGTCCTCGTACGCGGTGAGCTCACCGCCCGTGTACCCGAAGCGGCGCCGCAGGGCCACGTCCATCGGGGCCTGCTTCGACGCCCGGTAGAACGGCTGGGAGACGGGCGCGCGCCAGTCGATGACCATGGGGTCGCCGTCGCCGTCGTGGACATGGCGCCGGCCGATGTGCAGTGTTGTATAAGCCGCCTCCTGCGGCGGGCGTTGCCCCTCCTGCGTGGTGTGCAGATAGTCGAGCCGGCCGAAGAACAGCGGGGTGTGGGAGAGGTCCGCGAGCGCCTTGATCCGTTCCTCGATCTGTGCCTCCAGGACCTTCGCGTTGACCCAGTTCGCGGTGACGTCGCGGATGTCGAGGGCCTGGACGTCCTCGCGCATGGCGCGCAGCGCGGCGCGCGACGAGGTCAGGTGGGCGCGTTCCCGTACGAGGGGGTCTGCCGCCGGGTCTGCCGGCGGGTCTACGAGCGGGTCGTCGTGCGCGGACACGGTGCTGCCTCCGGAAGGTGGGTGCGTGGGTGTACGGCAGGGCTGCGCGTCCGGTTTCCGTCCGGACGGCGGCACTCCTCGACGAGACCGGCGGGAGGCGGGCAAGACGGGCGATTGTAGTCAGTGCCACGGCCCGCAGCGAATGGTTTTCCGCGCGGGCCGTGGGCGGTCGGCGGGTGGGTGCGTACGCGGCGCGTACGTGGCCCCTAGGCGGCTCGTGGGCGCGGGTCCGTCCCGTAGGGGACGCCGTATGCCGGAAGTCGTACACGCCCGCGACCGGGGTTCCATCCATGGACCGATGCCCTGGCGGTGCTCGGATCGCATCATGGAGACATGAGCACTGCGACCTTCCACCACGCCACCCGGCCGGTGCGCGGCGCCACCGCCACCGGAGCCATCACCCACCACACCCATCGCCTCGGCAGCGCCCTGCGCGCGGTCAAGGTCTTCGCGACCGCGGCCTTCGATGTCGTGATCCTCGGGGAGTACGGCGAAGAGGCGGGCGTCGTCCGCCACCGCTGACGGGCCAGGATGAGTACCGGAGCGGGCGCCCGCTGAGTACGTGACCACGGGCCCCGGCCCCGCCCCGCTGATGGAATCGGGGCATGACGACGAACACCCCCGCAGACGCGACAAACACCCTCGCGGACGCCACGGACGCCCCCGCGGACGCGACGGACGCGACGGATGCCACGGACGCCGAAGGCCACATGTCCGTCCGTGCGCTGCGCGTGACGGCCGGGATCGGCCTCGGCGTGCTCCTGCTCGCCTTCCTCCTCACGGTGGGGATCATCGTGGACGGCGCGGTCGGGCACGGTGACGACCACGTCGCCCCCTCCGCCATCGAGGCGTCCATGTGGTCGCTGGGCCTCTCCGGGGCGGCCGGCCTCGGCGCGGCGGCGATCCCGCGCGGCGCGATCCCGCGCCGCGTCCGGGCCGGGGCCGTCGTCGCCCAGTACGGGCTGATGTTCGCCGGCCCGATCGTGGCCCTGATCGGCTGACCCGGCGGGGGCTACCGGCCCTGATCGGCTGACCCCGCCGGGGCTACTGGCGCCGCAGCGAGCGGCTGACGCCCGCCGCGGTCGTCGTGGCGAGGATCCAGCCCGTGACGATCAGCAGATACGACAGCCACTGGTGCCCGCCCTCCGGCGCGAAGGCCGCCTCCTGCCCGAAGCCGATGATCGGCAGCAGCAGATCGAGCGTGTAGAAGACGGGGTTGAAGTCGGGCGCCTCCCCGGCTTTCAGGGCGCGCGGATGGTCCAACGCGAACACCACGGAGCCCGTGAGCAGCAGTGCCAGCAGCCATCCGGCGGCCCGCATCGGGCGGAAGCCGTAGCCGACGGTCACGTCCTGGAGGTGGCCCCAGAACCTGGCGTAGCGGGGCAGCGTCCGGCGGTGGCGGCGCAGCTTGGTGAGCTGGACGGTACGGGCCGCCGCCTCGTCGCCCGCCGTCCGGTAGGCGGCCGTCAACTGCTCGTATGCGTACGGCACATACCCCGCTACCTCCCGCTCCAGCAACGGCAGCCGCTGCTCGGCGGGCAGCAGCGGGGCGAGGCTGCGGTAGGTGAGACCTTCGAGCCTCACCTCGTCCGGCCACACCTCCGGCGGCACGTGCAGCAGGTCGAGCTGGGCGCGGCGCAGATTCACGGAGCCTTCGATCGGGGCGGCCTCGCGCAGCCACAGCTCGCCGATGACACAGCTGCTCGCGCGCAGCGCCTGGCCGCCGGGTTTGGACAGCCGGGCGTAGGCGAGATTGAGCTGGCCGGGGATCCTGGCCCCGGTCAGATTGACCCGGCCGTGGGCGCGCAGCCGCATGGCGCGCAGATCGGTGCCGACGGACAGGGTCTCGGCGTGCAGGGCGGTGTCGCCGGGCGCGTGCAGTTCGGCGTCGTCGAGGTTGACCAGGCCGGCGACGGTGGTGCCGTTCAGCCGGATCTGGCCGTGGGAGACGAGGCCGACGGCCCATACGTCGGTGCCGATCACCGCGTGGTTGAGCTGGAGGGCCGCCTTCTGCGGCTCGCTCGTGGCGCCGCCCGGCGTGCCCAGCCGCGCGTCGTTGAGGAAGAACCCGGCCAGGTGCGCCCCGGAGAGCCGTACCGGACCGGCTATCCGGCAGCAGGTGAGCCGCAGGACCACCTCGGCGCGGAGGGCCGAGGCGCTGAACCCCGGCAGCACCGAGTCGGTCAGCACCAGCGCCCGGACCCGCGCCCCGTACAGCTCCGGAGTCTGCTCGAAGAAGCAGGACCGCAGCCGTACGGGGTGCTCGACATCGCCGTACTTGAGGTTCAGCTGTCCCGTGACGCGGGCCCCGCGCACGTTCAGGCCCGGTATCTCACCGTCCCGTGCCGGCCCGTTGAGCAGCAGCGCCCGCAGCACCTCGGCGCGCACGCTCCGCTCGGGTCCCCAGGACGCGCCTGCGGCCGGGTCGTCGTCGGGGTCCTCACGGAAGTCGACGACTTCGCCGCGCGGGAACGCCTCCCAGACGCGCCGTTCCGCCGGTGTCAGGTCGTTGATCTCCATCGGCGGGATCGTGTCCCGGCCCGCTCGGGAGTGTCAACTGCCGTCCACGGTGCGAAGGTTGCCGTTCCACCGCGCCGGGGTCTTCGTCCGCCGTGCCGGGATCGCCGTCCACGGCGCCGGGATCGCCGTATACCGTGCCAGGATCGCCGTCCACGGCGCCGGGATCGCCGTATACCGTGCCGGGATCGCCGTCCACCCCGCCGGGATCGCCGTATACCGTGCCGGGACGGCCGTCCACCGCGCCGGGATCGTCGCCCGCAGCGTCAACTGCCGTCCGCCAGCAGCTCGTCCGCGTCCATGATCCGGTACGCGTACCCCTGCTCGGCCAGGAACCGCTGGCGGTGTGCCGCGAAGTCCTGGTCGATCGTGTCGCGCGCGACCACCGAGTAGAAGTGGGCCTGGTGGCCGTCCGCCTTCGGGCGCAGGACGCGGCCGAGGCGCTGTGCCTCCTCCTGCCGTGACCCGAACGTGCCGGACACCTGGATCGCGACCGTCGCCTCGGGCAGGTCGATCGAGAAGTTGGCCACCTTCGAGACGACCAGCACGCTGATCTCCCCGTTGCGGAACGCGTCGAAGAGCTTCTCGCGCTGCGCGTTGGACGTCTCGCCCTTGATGACCGGCGCGTCCAGGTGCTCGCCGAGCTCGTCGAGCTGGTCGATGTACTGGCCGATGACGAGGGTCTGCTGACCCGCGAACTTCCGGACCAGCGCCTCCGTCACCTTCCGCTTCGTCGCCGTCGTCGCGCAGAAGCGGTACTTCTCCTCGGTCTCGGCCGTCGCGTACGCGAGGCGCTCCGAGTCGGTCAGATTGACCCGGACCTCGACACAGTCCGCCGGGGCGATGTAGCCCTGCGCCTCGATCTCCTTCCAGGGCGCGTCGAAGCGCTTCGGGCCGATGAGCGAGAAGACGTCCGACTCGCGGCCGTCCTCGCGTACGAGCGTCGCGGTCAGCCCGAGCCGCCGTCGTGCCTGCAGATCCGCGGTGAACTTGAAGACCGGGGCGGGCAGCAGATGCACCTCGTCGTAGACGATCAGGCCCCAGTCCCGGGAGTCGAACAGCTCCAGGTGGGGGTAGATCCCCTTCCGCTTCGTCGTCAGCACCTGGTACGTGGCGATGGTGACGGGGCGGATCTCCTTCTTCGTCCCGCTGTACTCACCGATCTCGTCCTCGGTGAGCGAGGTCCGCTTGACCAGCTCGTGCTTCCACTGCCGGGCCGAGACGGTGTTGGTGACGAGGATCAGCGTCGTCGCCTTCGCCTGGGCCATCGCCCCCGCGCCGACCAGCGTCTTCCCGGCGCCGCACGGCAGGACGACCACACCGGAGCCGCCGTGCCAGAAGCCCTCGACGGCCTGCTTCTGGTACGGCCGCAGGGCCCAGCCCGACTCGTGCAGATCGATGCGGTGCGCCTCGCCGTCCACGTAACCGGCGTGGTCCTCGGCCGGCCAGCCGAGCTTCAGCAGGGTCTGCTTGATCTGCCCGCGCTCGCTCGGGTGCACGACGACCGTGTCCGGGTCGAGCCGGGCCCCGACCAGCGGCTGGACCTTCTTGGAGCGGAGGATCTCCTCCAGGACCGGGCGGTCGGTGGTGGTGAGCACCAGCCCGTGGGTGGGGTGCTTGAGCAGCGTGAGCCGGCCGTACCGGGCCATCGTCTCGGCGACGTCGACGAGCAGCGCGTGCGGCACGGGGTAGCGGGAGTACTCGACGAGCGCGTCCACGACCTGCTCGGCGTCGTGCCCGGCCGCGCGGGCGTTCCACAGGCCGAGCGGGGTGATGCGGTACGTGTGGATGTGCTCGGGGGCGCGCTCGAGCTCCGCGAACGGAGCGATGGCGCGACGGCACGCGTCGGCCTGCTCGTGGTCGACCTCGAGCAGGAGGGTCTTGTCGCTCTGGACGATGAGCGGTCCGTTCACGCGGGTGCCCTTTCTTCGTGGCGTCGCCGGTGCGGCCAAACCTCCAGTCTGCCTTATCGGGCGGTGTGGCCGAGTGGCCTCGGCCACACCGACGCCGTTCCCGCGAGCGGGGCGGGCGTCTCGAACCTCCGGATCCCGGAGCGCTCCGGGATCTCGAACGCTCCGGTCAAAGCGCGACGCTTCCGAGCAGGACGCTTCCGAGCAGGACGTTTCAGAGCGCGATGTTCTGGATCAACGGCCCTTCGATCTGGATCTCCTGGGTGGTGAGGGGCAGCGGCAAGGGGTTCGCGGCGGCGGGGGATGCGGCCAGGGCGAGTAGGGCGGCCGCGGCGAGGGCGGTCACGAGACGGCGCATGTTGGCCATTCTGTCCTTCTGTCGGGAGGGGCCGGGGCGACCCGCGCCGGGACGGTGGCGCGAGCCGTCCCTCGATTCGGCGGCAGCGGCTAGAGCGTGAGACCGCCGCCCAGGTCGATGCCGATCGCGGCGGCCGGTGCGGACAGGGCGCCGAGGAACGCGACGGCGGAGAACAGAACGGTCGTGATGCGACGCATGGAACTACCTCATTTCACGCGGTGCGCGGGCCGGACTGCCCGCGCGCGGGATCGGGACGACCGGTGGCTGCCCAGCGGGTTGCGCGGGGATGCGGAAGATCGCCCGGGGGGAGGTAATTGATCACTCCGGGGAGGGAAACGCCCTGGTCGCATGCATGATCCGGAGGATTCGTGGGCGGTGGGGATCAAGCGTCGAAGTCGTACTCCAGGACGTACGCGGCGGAGTCCGGAACCATCTCGTCGACTTCGACCGGCCGGCATCCGGACCAGCCGCGACAGAAACGGCGAGGCCGGCGGAGGCCAACTAGCCTGTCGTCCGACCGGGATCTCGCTTCGCGTACCCAAGACACGGAGGCTTCCATGTCGAACACGCCGGACCCGCGGCTGCTGAGAAACCGAAAGCACCTCGCCCACAAGGTCAACTACGCCCTGCGGCATCCGCAACGGGTTCCGCGGCACCTGCGACGTGCCGCGCGTGACGCCTGGTTGCACGTCAAGCACCGTGACCACGTCTCCTACTACCGGGCCGTGATGGCGAAGGACGCCGCCCAGAGCCCGGAGGCGGCCGTCGGCAGCGCGACGCGGGAGCGGTGGCTTGCGCTCGGCCAGATGCAGTTCGACTACCTCGTCGAGCACGGGCTGAAGCCGCAGGACCGGATGCTGGAGATCGGCTGCGGCAATTTGCGCGCGGGGTGGCGATTCATCGACTTCCTCGAGCCGGGCCACTACTACGGGATCGACATTTCCCCCGACATCCTGATCGAGGCGAAGAGGACGCTCGTCCGCTACGAGCTGCAGAACAAGCTGCCGCATCTGGCGATCGCCGACGATCTGACGCTGGACTTCCTGCCGAGCGCAGGGTTCACGGTGGTGCACGCGCACAGCGTCTTCTCGCACTCCCCACTGTCTGTGATCGACGAATGCCTGGCCCACGTCGAGCGGGTGCTGGCGCCCGGCGGCTTCTTCGACTTCACCTTCGACCGCACCGAAGGCGCCGAGCACCATGTGCTCCACGAGGACTTCTACTACCGCACCGAAACCCTCGTGCGGCTGGCCGAGAAGCACGGCCTGTCCGCCCAGCTCATGGAGGACTGGGAGAAGCGCCCGCACGGCCAGTCCAAGATCCGGGTCACCGCGGCGTGACTCGGCAGCCGGACCGACGGCACACGCGCTCGCCTACCGGCCCTCCGGCCCCTGCGCGCGTTCGGGCTCGCCAAGCGCCCCCAGGCGCTGCCGCGGGGCGCAGCAGGACTCCACGTCCGCCACCACCCCGAGCGGCCGCTCCAGCAGTCCGGGCGCGACGGCGGTGAGGTCGGCCTGAGGGAAAAGCGCTGGTCGCGCGCGTGATCCGAAGGAGGCAGGCGGTAGCGGTCAAGCGTCGAAGTCGTACTCCAGGACGTACGCGGCGGAGTCCAGAACCATCTCGTTGACTTCGACCGGCCGGCGATCCTCGGTGAAGGCCGTCCGGCAGATGAGGATGACGGGCGTCCCCATGGAGAGTCCGAGCTGGGCGGCTTCCTCCGGGGCGGGCATCCGCGACCGGATCTCCTCGCGGAAGCGCACAGGCTTGTGCCCGAGTTCGGCGAGCCGCGCGTACGTGCCGCCGGGGCCGGTGTCCACCTGGGTGATGGCCGAGCCGTCGACCAGGGCGGCCGGGAGGTACGAGGTCGCGATGAGCACGGGCTTGCCGTCGAGCACGAAGCGGCGGCTCCGCACGCAGACGCGTTCCGCCTCCTCCAGGCCGAGGACCCCGGCGATGTGCTCGGGCACCGCTTCCTCGGACACGTGAACCTGGTCCACGGCAAGGTCGCGTTCGCCGATGTCGGCCGACCAGATGGACCGGCCTTCGCCCCACTGTTCCCGCGACAGCCGCTGAATGCCACGCCGCCTCAGCGGCTCGAAGATGCGGACGAAGACCCCCGAGCCCTTCCGGGCCTCGGCGATGCCTTCGCTCTGGAGGACGCCCAATGCCTGTCGGGCGGTCATGCGCGCGACGTCGTACTGCGCCATGAGGTCGTTCTCTCCGGGCAGCCGGTCTCCCGGGCCGAATCGGCCCGTGCGGATCGCGTCCTTCAGATCGTTCGCGATCCGCTGGTACTTCGGCAGGCGGCCGTTGCTTTCGGTGGCCATCACTCAGTGATCCTCTCCTCTCTAGACACCCTAGGGGAGGGTGCGGCGAGCGTACCCATCGGTGCTCGCGGAGGATTGACATCTCTAGAGAAGCTTAGTTCTCTAGAGATGTTGCTCCGGTGATGGTGCGCCGGATGGAGACCTGTGAAAGGGAGCGTTCGTCATGTCCTTAAAGCCCACCTCGCCTCCGGCGTATACCGCCAACCCCTCGGCCGATTGGCTGTCCACCGCTCTCGGCGAGCCCGAACAAGCCGCGCGGCAGTGGCTGGCGCACGGGATGGCCCTGCTGCCCCTGGGTGTGATCTTCTCGGCCGCCCGCATCACCGACGAGATCGTTCACGCGGCGGTGCACAGCGACCGCCCCGCGGTCGTGGCCGATGTGGAGTGACCACATGCGCACCCCCGAGCGGGAGGTCGTCCTGCGTGCCCCGGACGGCGTCTACCGGTGTGGCACAGTCCGGTTCGGGGCTGTCCTCGGCGACCGTACGCAGACCGGGAACAACATCAGCCTCGGTCCCGGCGTCGCGGTCGGCCGGGATACGAGGATCGCGTCCGGCGTGACGCCGGCGGGCCGGGTCGTGGCCGACCACAGCGTGATCACCGCCCCGCACACCGCTGAGGTGCACATACGGCATCGGCCCCGCAGGTGACGGTGGCGGGTCAGGTCGCGTCGTCCTCGAGTTCCGCTACGCCCGTGATGCGGTGGAGCGGGTACGTGCGGACCTCGTCGGCGGTGTGGTCGTACGCCGTGACGAAGCCGCCCTCCACGCGGACGGGGGCGATGACGCGCTGGCTCGCGGCGCCGTCGGCGTTGACGTAGCCGATCCACAGGGCGGAGCCGGTGAGGGCGGCGGCCTGGACGGTTGCGAGGGTTTCGGCGGGGGTGGTGCGGGGGAGCCGGCCGTCGGTGGTGGCGGACGTGTCGGAGGTCGGCCTGCGGACCGCCGTGGCCGCCATGTCCCCGGCCCGGATCGCCTTCACCGCGGCCCCGAGCAGGGTCTCGTCCGGCACCGGCGGCCCGTCGGGCACGGGGGCGGGCGGGGTGCGGGGCGGGGTGCGGTGGGCGTTCGCGCGGGTGATCAGTACGTCGCCCTCGGCGGACTCGCCCGCCGGGGCGTACCCCATGCCGCGCAGCCCTTCGAGGAGGGACGCGGGGTCGGCCTGCGCCGCCAGGACCGTGGGGGCCAGGCGGCGCAGCCGCAGGGGAGCGGAGCGCTTGTCGGCGAGGATCTCGTCGAGCAGGGCGTCGTCGTCGCAGCGTACGTAGGCGGAGGCGGCGCCGATACGGAGGTGGCCGTGCTTGCGGGCCACGTCGTCGATGAGGTAGCTGAGCGGCTGCGGTACGGGCGTACGGCTGTGCCTCGCCAGGAACGCGTGCAGATCGGCCGCGGCCTGCCCGGCGTCCAGCGCGCGCCGCACGGACGCGGGCGTGAACCGGTACACGGTCGCGCCACCCTTCGACTCCACGTCCGCCACCACTCCGAGCGCCTCCGCGAGCGGCCGCTCCAGCGGGCCGGGCGCGACGGCGGTCAGGTCGGCCTGGAGGAGGACGTGGTCGAGCGGCGCGGGGAGGAACGGCGCGATGGCCTGCTCGGCGAGGAGCGCGCGGGCGGCGAGCTCGGCGGGGGTGGGCGCCGTGCCCTCGCCGGCGGCGATCAGGGCGCGGGCCGCCGTGGACAGGGCGCCGCGGCCCGTGAGGCCGAGGAGTTCGCACTCGGTGAGGGTCCAGGAGGCGATGCGGGAGCGGAGGTCGGCGGGCTCCGGGCGGGAGCCCGCGGCGGCCGTGCGGGCCGCGTTCGCGTCGCGGGCGGGCGGGGGCACCGCCGGGGGAGCCGCCGGGGCCGGGGTGCGGACCGGGCGTTCCCAGTGCAGGCGGGCGAGGAGCGTCTCCGGGTCCGGGGCGGTGGCCTCGGGCAGGGCGCCCAGCAGGGTCAGGACGCGGTGGCGGACCTCCGGCGCGGCGCCGCGGTCGAGGCCGGGGCCGAGGGCCGCGAGGGTGCGGGCCTTGGCGTCCTGGCCGCCGACCAGCCCGGACGTACGGGTCGCCGGGAGCCAGGCGGTCACGAGCGTCGTCCAGCGCGCGGGTGCGGGAAGGTCCAGCCACTCGTCGGACGCGGGCGTCGGCGCGTACCGCTCGTCCGCCTCGCCGTCCGAGGCCAGCAGCCCGGCCGCGAAGGCGAGCTCGATCCAGAACGCGGCCAGCGGCTCGGACACGTCCAGCGCGGCCGCCGTCCGCTTGAGGTCACGCACGCTCAGCCCGCCCGCGCGCAGCACCGCGGGCCCGGCCGTCTGCCAGTCCTTGAGCAGCTCCTCGACCGTCGCCAGCGCCGTGTACGCCTGCCCCGCCGCCGTACTGTCCACAACCTGTGGACGGTATTCGGCCGCCACCAGGACCTCCGGAGCCACCGGCTCCAGCACCCGGTGCGCCCGCCCGCCGCGCAGATGCAGCGCCGCCTCGCGCGGCAGCACCAGCGTGCGCGGCGACGCGGGCAGCAGCAGCCCACGGTCCCGCAGCCAGCGCACCGGCGGCGCGGGATCCGCCGTCACCTCCCCGTACGGCGGCCCCCACACCAGCCGGTCCAGCACCGCGAGCGCCTCCGACGGCGCCGTGTCCAGCAGCGCAGCCATCCGCTCGCGGTCCGAGAACAGCGAGGTCAGCGCCGCGACCGCCGAGACCGGATCGTGCGTAGCCGCCAGCCCCGCCGTGGCGAGGATCTCCTGGACCCGGCCCGGCGACATTCCCGCCGTGGCCTCGGCGACCGTCGGCCCGAGGCCCGTCGGGGAAGGGTGCTGGGGGGACGGGGCGAGCAGTTCGCGGGCGGTACGCACCAGCCGCATCCGCTCGTCGTCGCCCCACACCAGCGCCTGTTCGCGCAGCATGCCGAGCGCGCGAGGCAGTGCGTCGGCGACGGCCCGGTCGCCGTCGTCGCCGGTCAGCAGCGCGAGGACGGTGTCGTACGACGTCGGCTCCGCCGCCACCGCCAGCGCCTGCGCGGTCTGGAGCGCGAACCGGTCGAGCCGCTCCAGGGCGCGTACGACGGAGGCGCGGGTACCGGCCCTGGTGGCGAGCTGGGTCAGGTCGCCCGGGACCGGGGTCAGCAGATCGGGGCGTGCGCGCAGGAGCGCCGCCAGGCCTTCGTCGCCGCGTGCGCGCAGCGCTTCGGCCAGAGTGCGCGGTGCCGTACCGGCCGTACTGGCCGTGCTTGCCGAACGTGCGGGCACGTGCGCCTCCCGATCGAGCTCACCGGTCCCCATCCGCCCCACGTTAGCCCCTGCCCGCGCGCTAACGTCGGGTCAGGGCGCCCGCCGGTACAGGGCGCCGCTGTGGAGGGGCGACGGTGGGGATCGAGAGCGACCAACTTGTCTTCGACTACCTGAGCCGGGTCGGCGACCTGGCCCAGCAGCGCCAGCTGCCCTCCGGCACCAGGATGCGGCTCGTGTCGTCGTTGCGGAACGAGATCGACCGGCAGCGTGCGAAGTACGACCCCGACAGCCCTGCCGCGGTGCGCCGCATCCTCGGCCGGCTGGGGACGCCGGACGAGGTGGTGGCCGTCGCGGCGGGCGAAGCGCCGCCGTCCGGGCCGCGGGGCGGTGAGGCGGAGCCGCCGCGCGCCGCGGTCCCGGAGCAGCGCGGGCCCGCGCCCCGGCTCCGCGCCCGGCGGTTCGTGCCGCGCCCGCGCAAGGCGGACAAGGCGGCGGAGCGGCCGGAGGCCAGGGGGGCGGCGTCACCGCCGCACCTGGCCGGGATGGACGAACTCGGCCCGCCGGGCCGGCGAGGCGTGGAGCCCGACTGGTGGCGCGTCGGGTCGGGGGACGACATCGGCGGGTTCGTCGGCGGCGTCGAGATCCCCGAGCTGCTGAAACCGCCCCCGGAGGAGGACGAGGCGCCGGAGGAGGCCCCGGAGGAGGAGGCCGCGGCGCCGCCTCGCCGTTGGCGCCGCGCTGCCGAGGCCCCGGAGGAGGAGGCCGCGGAGCCCTCGCCCCCGCCCCGCCGGTGGCGCGTGCGGCGCCCCTGGCGGCGCGCGACCGAGGCGGCCGCCGCCCGCAAGCCGCTCGGCAACCCCCTCCTGCTGATCGCCGCCGCGCTCCTGGCGCTCGGCGCGGCCCTCGGCTCCTGGCTGGCCCTCGCGGGCGGCTGGCTCCTCGCGTACGGCTCCAGCACGCTCTCCCGCACCCAGGCGAAATGGGCGGTCTTCGTCCTGCCCGGCGCGGCCGCGTCGGCGGGCGCGATCTGGCTCTGGGGCCGCCTCGACGGCCGCTGGGGCGACCCGGTCCCGGCGGGCGGCGACGCCATGGGCGACGCGCTCGCGGCGACGTGGCCATGGGTGGTCAGGGGCGCGGCGGTCGCCTCGGCGCTCTACCTGCTCTGGCGGGCGCGGAGGCGGTGAGGGGGGCGTGGCTGGTTTTCCCAGCCCCTCCGGCGTTTGAGGAGCGGGGTCCGAGGCGGAGCCCCGGCGGGGGTTCGGGGGCGGAGCCCCAGCCGCAGGTGCCCCGAACCAGGAGGGCGGCACAATGGCCCTCATGCTTCCCGCCGCCCCCCTCACCGTCGGCTTCGACCTCGACATGACCCTGATCGACTCCCGCCCCGGCATCCACGCCACCTACCGCGCGCTTTCGGCCGAGACCGGTGTGCACATCGACGCTGATCTTGCCGTCACCCGGCTCGGGCCGCCGCTGGACCAGGAGCTCGCGCACTGGTTTCCGGCGGACCGGATCCAGGAGATGGGGGACCGGTACCGGCAGATCTACCCCACATACGCGATCACGCCGACCCTGGCGATGCCCGGCGCCCGTGCGGCCGTCGCCGCGGTGCAGGCACTCGGCGGGCGGGCCATCGTCGTCACGGCCAAGCACGAGCCGAACGCGAGACTGCACCTCGATCACCTCGGGATCGAGCCCGACGCGGTGATCGGTTGGCTGTGGGCCGAGGGCAAGGCGGAGGCCCTGCGCGAGTACGGGGCGCGCGTGTACGTCGGCGACCACACCGGAGACGTGCGAGGGGCCCGTACCGCCGGGGCGCTCTCGGTGGCCGTACCCACCGGGCCGTGCGCGGAGGGGGAGCTGAGGGAGGCCGGGGCGGATGTGGTCCTCGCGGACCTCACCGCCTTCCCGGCTTGGCTCAGCGGCTACACGGAAGCCGAGGCCGAGCCCGACGCCGACGCCGAGGAAGCGCGCGCCTGACGGCGCTGCGCCGCGATCGACCGCAGCACCCCCGCGCCCGCGATCAGGAATCCGACGCCCATCAGCATGCTGACGAGATACGCCACCGTCGGGAACGGGTCCGTGCCGAGGAAGAGCGGGGCCACCGTGACCAATGTGGCCACGGCGCCGACGATGAAGACGATCGCGCCGACGCGGACCAGCCCGTCGCCGGGACCGGTCTCGGCCACGGCGGAATTCGCTTGGGTTTCGTGAGTCACCCGACCAGGGTAGTTCCCAGCGCACAGGAACCGCCGGGGACGTCTTGTCAGTGGGCCCCGGACCATTAGCCTTGTGTGGTGGCGGGTCGGGCGACCCGCTGCTGTGCTATCCAGACGAGTTTTTCTTTCGCCATTCCCGAAATTCCGACGAGTACGAGGACGAGGACCGACGTGCCTACCGGCAAAGTTAAGTGGTTCAACACAGAGAAGGGCTTCGGCTTTCTCTCCCGCGACGACGGCGGCGACGTCTTCGTCCACTCGTCGGTGCTACCTGACGGAGTCGACAGCCTCAAGCCCGGGCAGCGTGTCGAGTTCGGCGTCGTCGCGGGACAGCGTGGCGACCAGGCGCTCTCGGTGACGGTCCTCGACCCGACCCCGTCCGTCGCCGCCGCACAGCGCCGCAAGCCGGACGAACTGGCATCGATCGTGCAGGACCTGACGACGCTGCTGGAGAACATCACGCCGTCGCTGGAGCGCGGCCGCTACCCCGACAAGGCCCACGGCAAGAAGATCGCGGGCCTGCTGCGCGCGGTCGCCGATCAGCTGGACGTCTAGCCGACCGTAAGGCCCAGGGGCGGAAAGGCCCAGGGGCCAAAGGCTCAGACGAACGACAGCGCATCCCGGCCGAGGGGCGGCACCAGCCCCTCGGCCGCGGCGCGTGTGAGCAGCCCGCGTACCGCGGCGTAGCCGGCCTCGCCGAGGCCGGCCGTGAACTCGTTGACGTACAGCCCGATGTGCTGGTTGGCCACCGCCGGGTCCATCTCCTGGGCGTGTTCGAGTACGTACGGCCGTGACGCGGCCGGGTCGTCCCAGGCCATGCGTACGGACGTACGAGCGGATTCGGCCACCCGCTTCAGCGTCTCCGCGCCCAGCGACCGCTTCGCGATGATCGCGCCCAGCGGGATCGGCAGCCCGGTCGTGGACTCCCAGTGCTCGCCCATGTCGGCGAGGCAGTGCAGGTCGTAGTTCTGGTAGGTGAAGCGGGCCTCGTGGATGACGAGCCCGGCGTCCACCTTGCCGTCCCGTACCGCGGGCATGATCTCGTGGAACGGCAGCACGACGACCCGGCCGACACCCTCCGGGACGACGTCCGCCGCCCACAGCCGGAAGAGGAGGTACGCCGTCGACTTCTCGCTCGGTACGGCGACGGTTCTGCCGGCGAGTGAGACTCCCGGCTCGCGGGTGAGGACGAGCGGGCCGCAGCCCCGGCCCAGCGCGCCGCCGCACGGCAGCAGCGCGTACTCGTCGAGTACGTAGGGGAGCACGGCGTACGACACCTTCAGGACGTCGAACTCACCGCGCTCGGCCATCCCGTTGGTGATGTCGATGTCCGCGAAGGTCACATCGAGCCGGGGGGCACCCGGGATCCGGCCGTGCGCCCACGCGTCGAAGACGAACGTGTCGTTCGGGCAGGGCGAGTAGGCGATCTTGAGGGTGGTCATCGGGCCTCCTCCTCGGAAACGGGGCCGGAAACGGGACCGAGAGCGGGACCGAGCTGCTCGAACGCGCGCCGCAGTGCCGCCAGGGCCTCGCCGATGCGCCAGGCGGCCCGGTCGCGCGGGCCGACGGCGTTGGACACGGCACGGATCTCGGCGACGGGCACCCCGTGCGCGGCGGCGGCCTCCGCGACCCCGAAGCCCTCCATCGCCTCGGCTGCGGCCCCGGGGTGACGTCCGGTCAGCTCGGCGGCCCGCTCGGCGGTCCCGGTCACCGTGGACACCGTGAGGACGGGCCCGTACACGGCGTCCAGGGCCTGCGCGATCCGCTTCGAGAGGGGCGACGGTACGTGCACGGACCGCCCGAAGCCCAGCTCCTCGACGGAGAGGTACCCCTCGGGCGTCCCGGCCCCGAGATCGGCCCCGACGATGGCGTCGGCGACGACGATCGAGCCGAGGGGGGCGGCGGGCTGGAAGCCGCCACCGATGCCGGCGGAGACGACGAGGTCGTAGGGGGCGCAGGGCTCGTAAGGGCCGTACGCCATGTCGGATACGGGCCCGGGGGCGCGGGCGGACTCGTACGCCGACGCCGTCAGCGCCGCGGCCGTCCCCGCCGCCGCGGCCGCAGGGCCCACTCCGGCCGCCAGCACGTCCACGGTCGCCCCCGCGCCCGCACATCGGCGCAGGGGGCGGCCGCCCGGCAGGGTGTGCGCGGTGGTGCGGCCGGGGAGGCCGGCGAGGACGGAGTCCGCCTCCGCCGCCACCGCGGTCACGACGAGTACGCGCATGATCGAGCGGGCCCGGCCGGGGCGGCTCAGGCCTTCTTGAGCGTGAAGTGCCAGATGCCGGTCAGCCGCTTGCCGGTGGTCTCGACGATGCTCACCTGGGCGGTGTTGGTCGCCTCACCGGTCTGGGTGGCGAAGAACGCGTTGCCCGGGATCGACCGGTAGGTCTTCTTGTACGGCTCCTGCTCGGCCTGCTGGCCGCCGATGAACAGCGTCCAGCCGTTCTCGGCCATCGTCGGCTCGACACCGAAACGGACCTTGTCGTCCATTCCGACCTCGATGACCTTGCCGGACTTCTTGTTGAGGCAGCCCTGGATCAGCGACTCCTTGATGGCCTCGCCGTCGTTGTAGCAGGCCGCCTCGGCGCTGACCGTGTCCGTCCCGACCGTCACGGTCGCGAGCGGCGTCGGCTTGTCGCAGGCGGAGAGTACGAGGAGGCCGGCGGACACGGCACCGAGGGCGGCGGCGGCCCGGCGGTGCTTGCCGGTATTGAACGGTACGGTCATGCTCCGAAGGCTATCGGGCCTGCCGTATCCCGCAGCGCGGGGGTGCGGGCGTGGCGCCCTCGGCGTGCCCGTGCCCGTCCTGTGCCCGTCCTGTGCCTGTGGTGGCCTGCTGCGTGGCCGTGGCGGGCGTCGGTCGGGTGGTGGCCGCAGGGAGTGAGGCGGTGGCGGGCTCGGTCGGGTGGTGGCCGCTGTTCGTCAGCGTGTCCGTGGAGCCGAACGCACCCGGCTCACCGACGACGGGGGCGTGCTGCGCCGCGAGGCCACCAGCAGGCCGCGCAGGGCGAGTGCCGCACCCGTGCCGAGGATGGCCGCCGCCACCGCCATCCCGAGCACACCGTTCAGCGGCAGGGCGATCCCGATCACCCCGCCCGCCACCCACGCCATCTGCAGCAGCGTCTCCGAACGGGCGAACGCGGACGTCCGTACGGCCTCCGGCACGTCCCGCTGGATCATCGCGTCCAGCGACAGCTTCGACAGGGCCTGCGTCAGCCCCGCCACCGCGCCCAGCGCCACCACCATGAACGGGCTGAAGAGCACCGCCGTCAGGACCGCCGTCGACAGCGCGAGTGTCAGTCCCGTGGCGATGATCACTTCCGGAGGCCGGTGCCGTACCCAGGCCCCGATCGCCGTACCGCAGGCGTTGCCGACGCCCGCCGCGACGCCCACCAGGACCAGCGACATGGCCGCGCTCTGACCGGCCATGGGGTGGACGCGGAGCAGGAACGCCAGGAAGAAGATCAGGAAGCCGGAGAGCGCGCGGTGCGCGGCGTTAGCCTGGAGGCCGTGCAGGACGGACGGGCCGACCGTGCGCAGGCTCGGCCTGCGCTCGCCGTGGGTCAGCATGTGCGCCTTGCGCTCGCCCTTCGCCGAGTCGACCTTGTGCGGCAGCGTGAAGGCCAGGAACGTTCCCGCGAGGAAGATCGCGCAGGCCCCGTACAGCGGCCACGGCGGACCGATCTGCTGGAGTCCCGCCCCGATCGGCGCGGCGATCCCGGTCGCGACCAGGCCGGCGAGCGTCACCCGTGAGTTCGCCTTCACCAGCGCGAAGTTCGGCGGCAGGAGGCGTGGGACGACCGCGCTCCTGACCACGCCGTACGCCTTCGACGCCACCAGCACCCCGAGCGCGGCCGGATACAGCTCGATCCCGCCGGTCGCGACCGCGCCCGACATGGTCAGCGCCAGCACCGCGCGGGTCATCATCGCGCCCGCCATCGCGGCGCGGCGGCCGTGTGGGAGGTGATCCAGCAGGGGGCCGATCACCGGGGCGAGAAGAGCGAACGGCGCCAGCGTGATCGCGAGATAGAGCGCGACGCGGCCGCGGGCCTCGTCGGTCGGGACGGAGAAGAAGACGGTGGAGGCGAGCGCGACGGTGATCATGACGTCGCCGGCGCCGTTGACCGCGTGCAGCTCGATGAGTTTGCCGAGACCCGATTCGCCCGCGCCGTGGGCGTGGGTGGCCCGGCGGATGCCTCGCGCCGTACCGGTGAACGGCAGGCGCAGGGCGCGGGCTGCCGCCCGGCCCGCGTTGCTGAGCGGCCCGGTGCGGTGGCCGGTGTTGTGGCCGGATGCGCGGCCTGATCCGCGCCCCGGTCCGGGACCGGATCTCATGGACGACCTCGCGGCTGTCACCCCGTCATAGTGCCCCACGCGCCTTCGACCCGAACCGGGATTCGGACGGGCAGGTGGGCGCCACGCCACAGAGGGGGTAGCGTGCGTAGCGCGCCACCGGCGGTAGTTCTCGGCCGCGCGCCTCTTCGTCATCCCGCAGAATGGGTGACGAGTAGGTGCGCACGTGTACGGGACTGATTGCCCGGGCGCGGACGTCGATGCGGCCCTCTGGTCCGCTCCGCCCGCCGCCCGTACATCGCGAATCGGCCGGCGCACCCGTGAGACGGCGTAGGAGAGAAGCGAGACCTGTGAGTGCTGCGACGACGCGAAGCCGTACCCCGCGTAACCCTCGTACCCCGGACCGTCTGTGCGTCGAGGCGGTAGACCTCGCGCGGGCGGCCGCGGAGGAGGTAGCCGCGCCGGGGGTGGTGGGCGAGCATGTCTCCGTCGTGTCCGAGGGCGACCGGGTGGTCACGCACCTCTTCGAGTGCAAGGAGCCGGGGTACCGGGGCTGGCGCTGGGCCGTGACCGTCGCCCGTGCCTCCCGTGCGAAGGTCGTCACCCTCGACGAGACCGTCCTGCTGCCCGGCCAGGACGCGCTGCTCGCGCCCGAGTGGGTGCCGTGGAGCGAGCGGCTGCGGCCGGGTGACATGGGCCCGGGGGACCTCCTGCCGACGGAGGCCGACGATCTGCGGCTGGAGCCGGGGTACTCGGGTGAGGACGTGCCCCCGCCGAACTCGGCCGTCTCCGACGAGCTGGCCGAGCGGGTCGACGCGGAGGACGCGGAGATCGTGACGCGGGCGCCGTCCCGGGGCGCGATCACGTCCCTGGCGGAGGAGCTGGGGATGCGCCGCGCGCGTGTCCTCTCCCGGTACGGGCTGCACATCGCGGCGGACCGGTGGGAAGAGGCGTACGGCGCGAAGACGCCGATGGCGCAGGCGGCGCCGGCGACGTGTGTGTCGTGCGCGTTCCTGATGCCGCTGTCGGGGTCGCTCAAGCAGGCGTTCGGCGTGTGCGCGAACGAGTTCTCTCCGGCGGACGGGCGTGTCGTGTCGCTGACGTACGGCTGCGGGGGGCACTCGGAGGCGGCGGTCATGCCGAAGCCGCCGCGGCCGGCGCCGCCGGTGCTCGACTCGATGCGCCCGGACGAGTTCCCGCTCCGCCCGGCCCCGGACAGCGGCTCGGTCCCGGACCACGCGGACACGGCGTCCCCGGACGACCTGGGCCACAGCTAGCCCTCCCCCCGGGCGGGGGCGCCCTCCGGGCGGCGGGGGCGTCCGGGTTGGCCGCCCGTGCCCGGGGTTGCCCTCGGGCCTCTGGGTGGGGTGGGTCCGGGTTGGCTGCCCGTGCCCGGGCGCGCCGGCCCTCTCCGGGTTGGT
The DNA here is from genome assembly GCF_040300305.1 of Streptomyces sp. NPDC000410. Taxonomy (NCBI): domain Bacteria; kingdom Bacillati; phylum Actinomycetota; class Actinomycetes; order Kitasatosporales; family Streptomycetaceae; genus Streptomyces; species Streptomyces sp. NPDC000410. The sequence continues at coordinate 116,387 of NZ_JBEPDM010000015.1, read as the reverse complement.
CGCCCCGAACCGGGGTCGCTCTCGGCTTCCGCCGGGGGTGGTGGGGCGTGGCCCCTCCGGGCTCGACTCCTCGGCGTCGGCGGCAAACCGGTCTCCGATGCGTTGACGCCCACCCCCGCCAACGCCTGCGGGGCCGACCCTCCACGGCCCCACCCCAGCTCCGGCTGCCGCCTGCGGGCCGGTGGTTTGTGGGCATGCGTTCCGCCGGGGGTCCCCCCAGGACGAAGTCCTAGGGGGAGGAACGGGTGGGCACAAACCACCCACCGGGCCGCAGACGGGTACGTACCCTCGGCGGCACCAGGCGGCCCCGGCTGGAGTGCCGGGACCAATGCGTACCTTCGGTGCCGCAGGCCTGCCCCGGTCGGCGTGGCAGGAGGCGTCCGGCCGCAGGCCGGGACGTACCTCGGGCGCGAACCCGGGCCACGTACCGGGAGGTGCCCGGACCGCCCCGGGCGGCGTGCCTGGAGGGGTCCGCCCTCCGGCTTCGCCACCGCAGGCGGGTACGTCCCTTCGGTGCCACCAGGCCGCCCCGGGCGGGCGTGCCGGGAGGGTCCGGGCGCCCCGGGCGGTGCGCCACGCAGGCGGGTGCGTACCTTCGGTGGCACCGGGCCGCCCCGGGCGGGCGTGCCGGGAGGGTCCGGGCGCCCCGGGCGGTGCGCCACGCGGGTGGGTGGGTGCCTCTGGGGCCGCCGGGCCGCAGGCGGGTACGTCCCTTCGGTGGCACCGGGCCGCCCCGGGCGGGCGTGCCGGGAGGGTCCGGGCGCCCCGGGCGGTGCGCCACGCAGGCGGGTGCGTACCTTCGGTGGCACCGGGCCGCCCCGGGCGGGCGTGCCGGGAGGGTCCGGGCCGCCCCGGGCGCGGCGCCCCCACCGGCGCGGCGCCCCCGAGCACCCCACCCCGCACCCCAGCGGAGCGCCCCCGTACGCGATACCTTCGGGCCGCAGTTGAGGTACACCAGTAACAGGACAGAGCGGAGACAGGCGTGAGCGTCAGGACCACCGAGGGGGCCGACCCGTTCGGGACGGCGCGGCTGCGGCGTGGGGTGCTCGACGCGTGGGGGGCCAGCCCTGCCCGCTTCCGGGAGGACGCCAACGCCGAGGAGGACCTCGCGCTCGGCGGCTACCGCGACCGCCTCGTCATCGAGCTCGCCCAGAACGCCGCCGACGCCGCCGCCCGCGCCGGCGTACCCGGACGGCTGCGGCTCACGCTCCGCCAGGGCACCCTCGTCGCCGCGAACACCGGCGCCCCGCTGGACGCGGCCGGTGTCGAGTCCCTGTCCACGCTTCGGGCCTCGGCCAAACGGGAGAACGACCAGGGCGCCGTCGGCCGCTTCGGCGTCGGGTTCGCCGCCGTGCTCGCCGTCAGTGACGAGCCCGCCGTCGTCGGCCGCCACGGAGGCGTGCGCTGGGCCCTCGCCGAGGCCCGCGAGCTCGCCCAGCAGGTCGCGAAGGCCAGCCCCGGCCTCGGCGACGAGCTGCGCAGGCGCGACGGCCACGTACCGCTGCTGCGCCTCCCGCTGCCCGCCGAGGGCACCGCCCCCGACGGCTACGACACCGTCGTGATCCTGCCCCTGCGCGACGGCACCGCCGAGGACCTGGTCGCCCGGCTCCTCGACGGCATCGACGACGCACTCCTGCTCACGCTCCCCGGCCTGGCCGAGGTCGTCGTGGAGACCCCGGAGGGCGTACGGACCCTGCGCCGCAGCGAGCAGGACGCGTACGTCCACATCGACGACACCGCCCGGGGCGTCAACCGCTGGCGCGTCGTCACCCGAGGGGGCGCCATCGACGCCCCGCTCCTCGCCGACCGGCCCGTCGAGGAGCGGCTGCGGCCGCACTGGACCGTCACCTGGGCCGTTCCCGTGGACCTCGACGGCGCCCCCGTCCACCCGGCGACCGCGCCCGTCGTGCACGCCCCCACGCCCACCGACGAGCCCCTCGGTGTCCCCGCGCTCCTGATCGCCACGCTCCCGCTCGACACCACCCGCCGGCACCCCGCGCCCGGCCCGCTGACCGACTTCCTGGTGCGGCAGGCGGCGGAGGCGTACGCGGAACTCCTCGGCGACTGGCAGCCCGTCGGCACCGGCACCATCGACCTGGTCCCGGGCCCGCTCGGCAAGGGCGAGCTGGACGGGGCCCTGCGCGCGGCGATCCTGGAACGCCTGCCCCGCGTCGCGTTCCTCGCCCCGGCCGTCCCCTCCGAGGACCTCGAAGCGCTGCGCCCCCTGGAGGCCGAGGTCGTCGAGGGCGCGGGCGCCGAGACCGTACGCGTCCTGGCCGACGTACTGCCCACCCTGCTGCCCGCCGGTCTCGAACGCCGCGTCGAACTGCGCGCGCTCGGGGTCGCCCGGGTACCGCTGACGGAGGCGATCGACCGGCTCGCGGGGATCGAGCGCGACCCGTCGTGGTGGTGGAGCCTGTACGACAGCCTCGCGGGCGTGGACCCCGAGCGGCTGACGGGCCTTCCGGTGCCGCTGGCGGGCGGCGCGCGGACGACGATCGGCCCGCGTCAGGTCCTTCTGCCCACCCCCGAAACCCCCGCCGGGCTCGCCCGCTTCGGGCTGAAGGTCGCCCATCCGGACGCCGCGCACCCGCTGCTGGAGAAGCTCGGCGCGCTGCCCGCGACGCCGCGCGCGGTGCTGACGACCCCGCAGGTGCGGGCCGCCGTCGCCGCGTCCCTGGACGACGGGGACGGGCTGTGGGAGGAGGACGCGCCGGACAGCGAGGAGCTCGCGGAGATCGTCCTCGCGCTGGTGCGGGACGCGGGCCTGGAGCCCGGTGACGAGCCCTGGCTGGGCGCGCTCGCGCTGCCCGACGAGGACGGCGACATCGCGCCCGCCGGTGAACTCGTCCTGCCCGGCAGTCCGTTCGCCTCCGTGATGGGCGAGGGCGAACTCGCCCTGTGCGACGCCGAGCTGGCCGAGCGCTGGGGCGAGCAGCCGCTCGCCGCCTGCGGGGTGCTGGCGAACTTCGCGCTCGTCCGCGCCACCGACCTCGTACTCGACCCCGACGAACTGGAACCCCGCGACGGGGACTTCGCCGAACCCGACGACGCCGGTCTGCTCGACGCCGTCGACGTGTGGTGCGAGGACGTGCTGGACCGGCTGCCGGACACCCCGGTGCCGCCGGTCGCGACCGAGATCGTCGCCGTACGGGACCTCGACCTGGTGGACGACGACCACTGGCCGCAGGCGCTGGCGCTGCTCGCTCAGCCGCCGCTGCGGGACGCGCTCACGCAGCCGGTGCGGGTGCTGCTGCCGGACGGCACGACCGAGACCGTACGTCCGTACACGGCCTGGTGGCTGCGCGACCATCCGGTGCTGGACGGCCGCCGCCCGGCGGGCCTTCGGGTGTCGGGCGGGGATCCGCTGCTGGTCGGGCTGTACGACTCCGCCGACGCGACCGGCTTCGAGGACGAGCAGGTGCTCCACGCGCTCGGCGTACGGACCTCCGTCGCCGCGCTCCTGGACGAGCCGGGCGGCGCGGCCGAGCTGCTGGGCCGCCTCGCGGACCCGGACCGCCCGGTCAGTGCCTCCCAGCTGCACGCCCTCTACACCGCGCTGGCCTACCTCGACCCGGACCAGGTGACCCTTCCGGACGAGCTGCGCGCGGTCGTGGACGGCGAGGTCCGCGTGGTGGACGCCTCCGAGGCCCTGATCGCGGACGCCCCCGACCTGCTCCCGCTCGCGACCGGCCGCCCCCTGCTGCCGGTCTCCCCGTCGCGGGCGGCGGACCTGGCGGAGCTGTTCCAGGTGGGGCGCCTGAGCGAGACGGTGGAGGCGGAGGTGACGACGGTCGGCGAGGAACACGACGTTCCGCTGTCGGTCCACGCCCTCCTCGGCCCCGCGACTCCGTCCTCGTACGTCGAACACGAGGAGCTCCTCGCCGGCGGCACCGAACTCGACTGGCGCCGCACCCCTGACGGCGTCATCCACGCCGCCACCCTGGAGGGCGTGGCAGCGGGCCTCGCCTGGGCGGCGGGCCAATGGCCCCGCCGCTTCGAGGTGGCGGCCCTCCTGGAGGACCCGTCCCGCACGGAGGAACTGGCCCGGGACCGCTGGTTCGACTAAGACTTGATCCGCAATTCACCAGAGGGTGAGCTGTGGACTGCACGCGGTGCGGGGACCGGGCGTTCCGGCGTGGCCACGAGATCGTGACTCATCCGGGGTTGCCCGGTTCCGCTGTCCGGCGGTCCGGGGAGCAGAGGTCTCGCGGCGTTGCCGTGGGACTGCCACGCGTCCCGGCCGCCGGGGCGGTTTCGGGCTCGCGAGCGGCCCTCGGCGCTCCTGCTGGACAACCGTGTACTCCTGGCCGCCATCGCATGGCGCACCAACCTCACGCACCGTCAACTCGCCGACCTCTCCGGTGTCGGCGTGGCCACCGCGCACCGCATCCTCGACCGGCTCACGCCGCTGATCGCAAAGCTCCTTGAACCGCCCGGCGGCAATCGCTCTGACCTGTGGGTCGCGGACGGCACGCTCATCCCCGTCGAGGACCAGACGATGACGAAATGCTCCAAGAACTACCGGCCGCAGCGTCAACGTGCAGTTCACCTTTCGCGCCCGAGACCGGCGCGTCATCAGCGTGGGCGATGCCTGGATCGGTAACCGCAACGACATCGTGGTTTCCGCGCCACCATGGCTGAACAGGTCGCCGGACACCGCCTGATCATCGGAGGCGGCGCGTATCGCACTGCGGCCGGAATCATCACCAGCAAGTTCAAGAGCAAGCCGTTCGCCAAGCGCCAGGTGCGGGTCGAGCACGGCATCGCCCACCTCAAGGACTACCGAGTCCTCCGGCAGCGCCGCAGGCGCGGCGAAACGATCAACGACACCATCCGCGCCGTCGCCGTACTCCACAACGGGGTCTGGGGCGGAGCCCCCCACGCGGCGGAGCCGCAAATCGACACTGCGGGAAGGGGCGGGGCGGGGACAGAAGCCCGCCGCAGGCGCCCCCCGCCCCCCGCCTCCCCTACGCCGGATACCTCCGGTCCACCCACCGGTACGACACCTCCAGCAGCACCGCCGCCACCGCCGCGATCCCCACCGCCGTCCACGGCATCGTCGTGCCGACCAGCCTCAGGGCGAAGAAGTCCTGCAGCCACGGCACGACCAGCACGATCAGGAAGCCCAGGCCCATCGCCGCGACCAAGAGGATCCGCCACCACGTGTAGGGGCGGGCGGTGATCGCCAGGACCCACATGGCGACCAGGAAGAGCGTGAGCGTCGCCGCGCTCGTCTCGGCCTCGAGGGCGGCGGGGCCGCTGTAGTGGGCGCGGGCGAGGATGTACGTCGTGAAGGTGGCGGCGGCCGCGATGATGCCGCCGGGAATCGCATACCGCATGACGCGGCGGACGAAGTGCGGCTGCGCGCGCTCCTTGTTGGGCGCGAGGGCGAGGAAGAAGGCCGGGACGCCGATCGTCAGGGTGGAGAGCAGGGTCAGGTGCCGGGGCAGGAAGGGGTACTCCACCTGCGAGCACACCACCAGGATGGCGAGGAGCACCGAGTAGACGGTCTTCGTGAGGAAGAGGGTCGCGACGCGGGTGATGTTGCCGATGACCCGGCGGCCCTCGGCGACCACCGAGGGCAGGGTGGCGAAGCTGTTGTTGAGCAGGACGATCTGGGCGACGGCCTTCGTGGCCTCGGAGCCCGAGCCCATGCTCACCCCGATGTCGGCGTCCTTGAGCGCGAGGACGTCGTTGACGCCGTCGCCGGTCATGGCGACCGTGTGGCCGCGTGACTGGAGCGCGCCGACCATGTCCCGCTTCTGCTGCGGGGACACGCGGCCGAAGACCGCGTTCGCGTCCAGTTCGGCGGCCATCGCCTCCCGCTCGGCGGGCAGCCGCCGGGCGTCGATGGTGTTGCCGGCCCCGGGCAGGCCGAGTTTCCCGGCGACCGCGCTCACGGAGACCGCGTTGTCACCCGAGATGACCTTCGCGGCGACGTCCTGGTCGTCGAAGTAGCGCAGGGTCGCGGCCGCGTCGGGCCGCAGCCGCTGCTCCAGGACGACCAGGGCGGTGGGTCGTGCGCCCTTCGCGACGGCGGGGGCGTCGAGCTCGCCGGCGGCGCGGGCGAGGAGGAGCACCCGCAGGCCCTGTTCGTTGAGGTGGTCGACGGCGGCGAGGGCGGGGTCCCCGGAGGGCAGCAGGACGTCGGGCGCGCCGAGCAGCCAGGTGGAGCTCTGGCCGTCGCCCTCGCTGAAGGCGGCGCCGCTGTACTTGCGGGCCGAGGAGAACGGCAGCGACTCGGTGCAGCGCCATTCCTCGCTGTCCGGGTACGCGTCGATGATCGCCTGGAGCGAGGCGTTGGGGCGCGGGTCGGACTCGCCGAGCGCGCCCAGCACCCTCCGTACGTACGCCTCGTCGTGGCCGTCGAGCATCCGCAGCTCGGTGACGTCCATACCGCCCTCGGTGAGCGTGCCCGTCTTGTCGAGGCATACGACGTCGACCCGGGCCAGGCCCTCGATCGCGGGCAGTTCCTGGACGAGGCACTGTTTGCGGCCGAGCCGGACGACGCCGATCGCGAAGGCGACCGAGGTGAGCAGGACGAGCCCCTCGGGGATCATCGGGACGATGCCGCCCACGGTCCGGGCGATCGAGTCCTTGATGTTGTCGCCCTTCACCACCAGCTGGCTGATGATCAGCCCGATCGCGGTCGGGATCATCATCCACGTCACGTACTTGAGGATCGTGGAGATGCCGGAGCGCAGCTCGGAGTGGACGAGCGTGAAGCGGGACGCCTCCTCGGCGAGCTGCGCCGCGTACGCCTCGCGGCCGACCTTGGTGGCGGTGAACGCGCCGCCGCCCGCGACGACGAAGCTGCCGGACATGACCCGGTCGCCGGGCTTCTTCAGGACCGGGTCCGCCTCGCCGGTCAGCAGGGATTCGTCGATCTCCAGGCTGTCGGCCTCGGCGACGTCGCCGTCCACGACGACCTTGTCGCCCGGTCCGAGTTCGATGAGGTCCCCGAGCACGATCTCGGAGGTGGACACCTCGGCGGCGACGCCGTCGCGCCGTACGACGGGTTTCGTCTCGCCGATGACGGCGAGCGAGTCGAGGGTCTTCTTGGCGCGGAGCTCCTGGATGATGCCGATGCCGGTGTTGGCGAGGATGACGTAGCCGAACAGACCGTCCTGGAGCGGCGCGACGAAGAACATGATCACCCAGAGCACGCCGATGATCGCGTTGAAGCGGGTGAAGACGTTGCCGCGGATGATGTCGACGGTGGAGCGGCTGCTGCGTACGGGTACGTCGTTGACCTCGCCGCGCGCGATGCGCTCGGCCACCTCGGCCGAGCTGAGCCCGCCGGGGCGGTGGACGACGGGCAGTTGTATGGGGTGCACGGGGTCGAGCTCCGCGCCCGCGTCGATGGCGGGACCGGGCCCCTGTGGCTCGGGAGTCATGTTCCCGACGTTACGGCGGCGGGACGGCGTTCACCCCCCGAGCGGGGTGAACTTCAGACCCCGGTAGGACCCGGACGGTCCTCGGGTACGACGGGCTCCGCCGCCTGTGCGGCAGCAGCGCGCTTGAGGGCCGCGTCGCGCCCCCGCACGTACCAGATGCCGATGAGGCCGAGGCCCCCACCGGCGAGGCAGGTCCACACCCACCAGGTCAGATCGCGGTCGGCGAACCAGCTGTAGAAGGGGACCTGGACGAGGAAGAGCACGAACCAGATGATCGTGCCGCCGACGATGGTGGCGACGACGGGCCCCTCCAGGGGCTCGGGTGCCTCGTGCTTGGGGGTCCACTTCGCCATACGGACAAGTGTATGGGGCCCCTGTACGACCCCGAACGGCGCCCGCGCAGCACTCGCACGGCACGCGGAGCCCCGGTAGGTACTGGCCTCTACGCGCGGAGATACCCATTTGTCGCTCATACGTTCATACTGAAGCGGTTTGCGTCCGACCGGTTTTGTTCGTACGAACATCCATCTCGACGAGGTCTCGTATGCCCCCCACGGCCACCGCTCCTGTGGACGTCCAGCAGCCGCAGCAGCCGGATTCCGGCACCGGCGTCCCCAGCCGCATCGACCGCTACTTCAAGATCTCCGAGCGCGGCTCCACGTTCTCCCGGGAGATCCGCGGCGGCTTCGCCACCTTCTTCGCGATGGCCTACATCATCGTGCTGAACCCGATCATCCTCGGCAGCGCGAAGGACATGTACGGGCATCAGCTCGACGGCGGCCAGCTGGTCACCGCCACCGTGCTGACCGCGGCCCTCTCCACGCTCCTGATGGGCGTCATCGGCAACGTCCCGATCGCCCTGGCTGCCGGCCTCGGTGTGAACACCGTCGTCGCCCTCCAGCTCGCCCCCCGGATGAGCTGGGCGGACGCCATGGGCATGGTCGTGCTCGCCGGTGTCGTCGTGATGCTGCTCGTCGCGACGGGGCTGCGCGAGCGCGTCATGAACGCCGTACCGCTCGGCCTGCGCAAGGGCATCGCCATCGGCATCGGCCTCTTCATCATGCTGATCGGCCTCGTCGACTCCGGCTTCGTCTCCCGGATCCCGGACGCCGCGCACACCACCGTCCCGCTCCAGCTCGGCCTGAGCGGCCACCTGTCCGGCTGGCCGGTGCTGGTCTTCGTCCTCGGAACGCTGCTCACGCTCGCCCTGGTCATCCGCAAGGTCCCGGGCGCGATCCTGATCTCGATCGGTGTGATGACGGCCCTCGCGGTCGTCATCCAGCTGGTCGCGAAGCTGCCCGGCCAGGCCTGGGGCCTCACGGTCCCCGCCTGGCCCGGCAACCCGGTCGCCACGCCGGACTTCGGTCTGGTCGGCGAGGTGAGCCTGTTCGGCGGCTTCGAGAAGGTCGGCCTGCTCACCGGCTGCCTGTTCGTCTTCACCGTGCTGCTGTCCTGCTTCTTCGACGCGATGGGCACGATCCTCGGCGTCGGCGACGAGGCCAAGCTGATGGACAAGGACGGCAACTTCCCCGGCATCAACAAGGTGCTGCTGGTGGACGGCCTCGCGGTCGCCTCGGGCGGCGCGAGCTCGTCCTCGGCGACCACGTGCTTCGTGGAGTCCACGGCGGGCGTCGGCGAGGGGGCCCGGACGGGACTCGCCTCCGTCGTGACCGGCGGGCTCTTCTCGGTGGCGCTGTTCCTCACCCCGCTGGCGACGATGGTGCCGTCCCAGGCGGCGACGCCCGCGCTGCTGGCGGTGGGCTTCCTGATCCTGGCGGGGTCGGTCAAGGACATCGACTGGAGCGACTTCACCATCGCCGTTCCGGCGTTCCTGGCGATGGTGATGATGCCGTTCACGTACTCGATCACCAACGGCATCGGCATCGGCTTCGTCGCCTTCAGCGCGCTGCGGCTGGCGACCGGGCGCGGGCGTGAGGTGCCGGTGGCGATGTACGTGGTGTCGGCGGTGTTCGTGTTCTTCTACGTGATGCCGTCGCTGGGTCTCACGTAGCCCCTCACGTAGCTCCTCACGTTGCCTTCATGGCCCTCGCGGAGGTCGCGGAGGTCACGTGAGGCCGTAGAACTTCTGTGTTTCGTCGACCGCCGCCTGGAAGCGTTCGTCGAAGTCGTCGCGAATGAGCGTCCGGACCACGTAGTCCTGGACGCTCATTCCGCGTCTGGCGGCATGCTCCCGGAGCCGGTCGAGCAGCTCTCCGTCTATCCGCAGGCTGAGCACTGTCGATCCCATACGGGTCAGGCTCGCTGGCCGGGCCCGGCCGTCGTGTCACTTTCCCGGCCCGGCTCACTCGTATGAGTGACTGGGTGACCCCATTGGTATTTAGATTGGGTAATGAGTTACTCTAAGGACTATGCCTGACCTGACCCACGGCGACGACGCTGCCGCCGTGAACTCGCTCCGCTCGGCCGTCATGCGGCTGGGCCGACGCCTCAAGCACCAGCGCGTCGACGAATCGCTGAGCCCCACCGAGATGTCGGTGCTCGGCACCCTCGCCCGCTGCGGCTCGGCCACCCCCGGTGAGCTGGCCCGCAAGGAGCACGTCCAGCCGCCGTCCATGACCCGCATCGTGGCGCTGCTGGAGTCCAAGGGGCTGGTCCGGCTGGAGCCGCACCCCGACGACCGCCGGCAGAAGGTCGTCAGCCAGACCGAGCAGGCCGAGGCCATGCTCGAGGAGAGCCGCCGCAAGCGGAACGCCTGGCTGGCCACCCTCGCCGAGGGCCTGGACGAGGACGAGTGGGCCAAGCTGCGCGCGGCCGCCCCTGTTCTGGAGAAGCTCGCACACCTGTAACCGACTGCCTGAGGAGGCGAGCCCCTTTGCGTACGGGACCCGGAGCAGACTCCGCACCCGCACCCACATCCACCCACAGCACCTTCGGCTCGTTGAAGATCCGCAACTACCGGCTGTTCTTCACCGGAGCCATCGTCTCCAACACGGGCACCTGGATGGCCCGCATCACCCAGGACTGGCTGGTCCTGAGCCTCACCGGCTCGGCCGCCGCCGTGGGGATCACGATGGCCCTGCAGTTCCTGCCGATGCTCCTCTTCGGCCTGTACGGCGGCGTCATCGCCGACCGCTACCCCAAGCGCCGCATCCTGCTGTTCAGCCAGGGCGCACTGGGCCTGTGCGGCCTCGCGCTGGCGACGCTCACCCTCTCGGGCCACGTCCAGGTCTGGCACGTCTATCTGATCGCGTTCCTGCTCGGCATGGTCACCGTCGTCGACAACCCGACCCGGCAGTCCTTCGTCTCCGAGATGGTCGGCCCGGACCAGCTGCGCAACGCCGTCAGCCTCAATTCCGCGAACTTCCAGTCCGCGCGGCTCGTCGGACCGGCCGTGGCGGGTGTGCTGATCACGGCGGTGGGCAGCGGCTGGGCGTTCCTGCTCAACGGCCTCTTCTTCCTCGCGCCGGTCGTCGGGCTGCTGCGGATGCGCACGGGCGAGCTGCACAAGGTGGAGCGGGCGCCGCGCGGCAAGGGGCAGCTGCGAGAGGGCCTGAAGTACGTCGCCGGGCGGCCCGAGCTGATCTGGCCGATCGTGCTCGTCGGCTTCATCGGCACGTTCGCCTTCAACTTCCCGATCTGGCTGACGGCCTTCGCCGACCAGGTCTTCCACGTGGGCCCCGGTACGTACGGCCTGCTCAACACCCTGATGGCGGCCGGCTCCCTGGCGGGCGCCCTGCTCGCCGCCCGGCGCGGATCGTCCCGGCTGCGGATGCTCGTCGGTGCGGCGGCGCTGCTGGGGGTGCTGGAGATCGCGGCCGCGTTCTCGCCGTCGTTCTGGCTCTTCGCGCTGCTGCTCGTCCCGATCGGCATGGTCGGACTGACGGTGAACGTCACCGCCAACTCGTCCCTCCAGATGGCCACGGACCCGGTGATGCGGGGCCGGGTGATGAGCCTGTACCTGATGGTCTTCGTCGGCGGTACGCCCGTGGGCGCGCCCATCGTCGGCTGGATCACCGACACGTACGGGGCGCGGATCGGCTTCGCGACGGGCGGGCTGGTCGCCATGGCGGCGGCAGCGGCGATCGGCCTGATCCTGGTCCGGGTCGGCGGGCTGCGGGTACGGGTCGACATGCGGCGGGGCGGCAGGCCGCAGGTGCGGTTCGTTCCCCGGGAGGCGCGTGATCGCGCCAGACTGGCGGTATGAGACTCTTCGCCGCCGTGATCCCGCCCGACGAAGCTCTACGCGAACTCGGACGTGCCGTCGACCCCTTGCACGCACTCCCCGAAGCCGACGGGCTGCGCTGGACCGAGCGCCCCGGCTGGCACTTCACACTCGCCTTCATGGGCGAGGTCGACGACGCCCTCCTGCCCGATCTGCACGAGCGTCTCGGCCGCGCCGCCCACCACAGCGAGGACTTCCGCCTGCGGCTGCACGGCGGCGGCCACTTCGGCCGCCGCGTCCTGTGGATCGGGGCGGCCGGCGGGCTCGACGCGATGCGCATGCTGGCGGAGCGGGCGAACGCGGCGGCGCGGCGGGCGGGCGTGCCGATGGACGAGCACCGCGCGTACCACCCGCATCTGACGATCGCCCGCGCCCGTGAGGACACGGACCTGCGCCCGTACGTCGACGCACTCCACGCTTTCGAGGGCACCCCCTGGCAGGCCGCCGAGCTCGCGCTCGTCCGCAGCAACCTGCCGAGGGGCGGGGTGACGGGGGAGCAGCCGCGGTACGAGACGGTGTGCGCGTGGCCGCTGGGCGATTGACCGGGGGCTTCGTCCCGGGCCCGTGTGGGGGCGCCTGCGGCGGGCTTCTCTCCCCGCCCCGCCCCTTCCCGCAGTGTCGACTTGCGGCTCCGCCGCGTGGGGGGCAAGCCCCCAGCCCCCCGTACGGCCTTCCGCCGTGTCCTCAAACGCCGGACGGGCTGGAGAATCCAGCCCCGCCGGCGTTTGAGGCGCGGGGGTTCGGGGGCGGAGCCCCCGCAACGGGGTCTGGGGCGGAGCCCCAGTTGCGGGATGGGGGTACCTCCCAGGCGAAGCTCTGGGGGAGGGTGGGTAGGGGAACAAGCCCGCCGCAGGCGCCCCCCACCCGCACCCGCCCCACCCCCCGGCGGCTAGTCTCAGGGGGTGGACCCCAAGACCAGGAACCGGATCATGGCCGGTGTGCTCGTACTGATGTTCGCGATCATCGCGGTGTCGTACGTGGCCTGACCGTCACCGCGCTTCACCAGGCGAACGCCTCCGGCGACGCCCCCGGCCCCGGGAAGATCGCGTCCAGCTCCGCCAGCAGTTCCTCCGACAGTTCCAGCTCGACCGCCCGCAGGGCCGACGTGAGCTGGTCCAGCGTGCGCGGGCCGACGATCGGGCCCGTCACGCCGGGGCGGGTGAGCAGCCAGGCGAGGGCCGCCTCGCCCGGGGGCAGTCCGTGCTTGTCGAGGAGGTCCTCGTAGGCCTGGACCTGCGCGCGCACGGCAGGGTCGGTGAGGGCGTCCGCCGCGCGGCCGGTGGCGCGCCTGCCGCCCTCGACCTGCTTCTTGATCATCCCGCCCAGCAGCCCGCCGTGCAGCGGCGACCACGGAATGATCCCGAGGCCGTACTCCCGCGCCGCGGGGATGACCTCCATCTCGGCGCGCCGCTCGGCCAGGTTGTACAGGCACTGCTCACTGACCAGTCCGACCATGCCGCGCCGTGCGGCGGTCTCGTCGGACTGGGCGATCTTCCAGCCGGGGAAGTTCGACGATCCGGCGTAGAGGATCTTGCCCTGCTGGATCAGTACGTCGACGGCCTGCCAGATCTCCTCGACGGGAGTGTCCCGGTCGATGTGGTGGAACTGGTACAGGTCGATGTGATCGGTCTTCAGTCGCCTGAGGCTGGCCTCGACCGCCCGCCGGATGTTCAGGGCGGACAGCTTGTCGTGGTTCGGCCAGACCGGTTCGCCGTCCGGGCCCATGTTGGCGTACACCTTGGTGGCCAGCACCACCTTGTCCCGGCGGTCGCTGCTCTTTTCGAACCAGTTCCCGATGATCTCCTCGGTACGGCCCTTGTTCGCGCCCCAGCCGTAGGCGTTGGCGGTGTCGAAGAGGTTGATGCCCGCGTCCAGCGCGGCATCCATGATCGTGTGGCTTTCGGCCTCGTCCGTCTGCGGCCCGAAGTTCATCGTGCCGAGGACGAGGCGGCCGACCTTGAGTCCCGTGCGTCCAAGCTGCGTGTACTCCATGTCACCCAAGCCAACGCGTTGGAGTGCACTCCAGGCAAGAGCACCTCGCTCCGGTTCTCTCGTTGGCATCGGCATGCGAAGGACTGTGTCCCTTGTCGTGCTGGCCGCACTGGCGCCCGGCGCCCTCGCCGGCGCCGCGAACCCCGAGCCCGTCCGTACCGTCGTGCTCGGTGACGCGTACGTCGCCGGGTACGGCATCGCGCCCGTCGACGAGGGCGACGGCGCGCTGCTGTGCGTACGGGCGAAGGAGAACCTCCCGGACGTCGTCGCCGACCAGCTCGGCGACCAGTCCGTCCTCCTCGACGTCCGCGCCGATGTCTCGTGCACGGGCGCGCGGGTCGGCCATGTGTGGGAGCCGCAGGACCTCGGCGGCGGAATGACCGCCCGGCCGCAGAAGGAGGCCCTGGCCAAGGACACCGGCCTGGTCGTCGTCGGCCTCGGCGCGGACACCCTCGGGCTCGCGCGCGTTCTCAAGCAGTGCTCGGCCCGGCTGCGCGGCACCGAGGGCGCGCTGCTGCCGGACACCGCCGTGGCCGCGGACTCCCCGGCGGCGGGCTGCCGTTCCTTCTTCGAGAAGGGCGCGGGCGCGCCGTGGCTGAAGGACCGCTTCGAGGAGACCGGGAAGGATCTGGACAAGCTCTTCTCGGAGATCGGCAGTGAGTCGCCGGACGCGAAGACGGTCCTGGTCGGCTATCCACGGCTGGTCCCGGCGGACCCGAAGCGGTGCCTGGAGAAGGTCCCCGAGGGCGACGAGCGGCCGCTGGCCGATGTCCCCGAGGACGCGATGGCGTTCCTGGACCGCCACGTGCAGGTCCCGCTCAACGACCTCATGCGGTCCAGGGCGCAGGCGAACGGCGCGCGTTTCGTGGACCTTTACGCCGCGTCCGGTGCCATGACCGCGTGCGACGGTAAGGAGCGGGCGATCGGCGGCCTGCTGGAGAAGTCCGGGGTGACGCTCCTCCACCAGCCGCTGCCGTGGTTCCTGCGCGCGAACGAGACGGGCCGCGACGTGTTCGGGGACGCCGTGGCCCGGGTGGTCGCGGACCTGTACGGGAAGTAGGGCGGGCCTTGCGTGCTGCTCACCGTGTCCCGATGTCGTAGGCGGTGCCGTCGGCGACGGCCTGGAGTTTGTCCGGGTTGGCCACATTGTGGATGGCGGTGATGCGGCCGTCCGCACCGAAGTCGAACGTGACGGTGGCGATCACGCGTCCCGGCGCGCTGAAGACGATGCCCGCCGCGCCGTTGATGTCGACGAGTTCGGCTCTCATGTCGGCGGGCTCGATGCCCTGGTACGTGACGGTGCGGATGGCCGCGAACCAGCCGGCCACCGTGTCCGCGCCGACAACCGGGCGCAGGGCCTGGCGGACCTTGCCGCCGCCGTCGGTCCACAGGGTGACGTCCGGGGACAGCAATTCCATCAGGGTGTTGATGTCACCGCCGGTCGTGGCGGCGAAGAACCGCTCGGTGGCCTCGCGCTGCCGGGTCCGGTCGGCTGCGAAGCGTGGCCGCCGGGCCCGCACGTGCTCGCGGGCCCGGTGCGCGGCCTGACGCACCGCGGGTTCGGAACGTTCCACCGCCTCGGCGATCTCGGCGTGGCTGAAGTCGAAGACCTCCTTGAGCACGAACACCGCCCGCTCCAGCGGGCTGAGCGTCTCCAGCACCACCAGCATGGCCATCGACACGGACTCGGTGTTCGCGGCGACCTCGGAGGCATCCCCACCCGTGAGGATGGGCTCCGGCAGCCACGGCCCCACGTAGGTCTCGCGCTTGTGCCGGGTCGAGCGCAGCCGTTCCAGCGCCAGGTTCGAGACGATCCGCGTCAGGTACGCCTTGGGGTCGGCCACCTGCGAGCGGTCCGCGGCGGACCACTTGATCCAGGCGTCCTGGACCGCGTCCTCGGCGTCGGCCGCAGTGCCCAGGAGGCGGTAGGCCACGGAGAACAGCAGCCGCCGGTGCTCGTGGAAGACCTGCTGGTCGGGCTGGGCGTACAGGTCGGTCACTTGGTCCCCCGGACACGGGTGAAGCGGCCCCCGCGGGGCCAGAACGCGCCCGAGGCGGGCATCTTCTTCATACGGCCGTAGGTCGGCCAGGGCGAGGCGGTCACCGTCTCCTTGTACCGGACGGCCATGCGGCCCGTCAGGCAGATCCGGCGCGGGCTGTCATCGGGGCGGGTGAACTGCACCACGGCATCGCCGCGTCCCAGGCTCACCGGCGTGTGGTAGTAGCCGAAGCGGAACGGCTTGGGCTGCTTGCCCCTGAGCACCCGGTCGATCGACAGCGCGGCGTGCACTCCGGTCGGCATGCCGCCCTGGCAGGTACCGTGCATCACGCCGTAGCCCTGGCGGATCGCGGCCGCGTCGCCGATCGCGTACACGTCGGGGTGGGACACCGACCGCAGTGCGGCGTCGGTGACGATGCGTCCGCGGTCATCGACGGTCAGCCCGGCGGCGGCTGCCAGCGGCGAGGTCCGCGTACCGCTCGTCCACAGGACCGCGTCGGCGGCGATGCTCTCCCCGCCCGCCAGCTCCACCGAGTCGGGCAACACCTTCACCACCTCGACGCCGGCGCGCACCCGGACGCCCAGCCGGTCGAGCGCGGCGTGCACGTACGCCTTGGCCTTCGGGTTCATGGCCGCACCGGGCTCGGCCCGGCCCAGCAGCACGACGTCCAACTCCGGGTGTCGCTCGGCGATCTCCGCGGCCGACTCGATGCCGGTCAGCCCGCTCCCGCCGACCACCACCGTGCCGCTGCCGAGCCGCCCCAGCCGGTCGGCGAGCAATTCGGCGTCCTGGCCGCCGCTCAGGGTGTACGCGTGGTCCTCGACCCCCGGCACCGCCGACGTGTCGGCCACCGTGCCCAACCCGTACACCAACGTGTCGTAGTGCAGGACCCGGTCGTCGTCGATCCGCACGGTCTTGGCGTCCGCGTCGACCGCCGTCACCCAGCCCCGTACGAATCGCGCCCCCGTGCCCTCCAGCAGCTCCGGGATGCTCAGCTCGGCGAGCCGCTGCCCGGTCGCCGTCATGTGCAGCCGCATGCGCTCGGTGAACCGCTCCCGCGCGTTCACCACGGTCACCTGCACGCCCTCGTGCCGCTTGCCCCGGGCCGCCAGTTGGATGGCTGCGGCCATGCCCGCGTACCCGGCCCCCAGGACCACCACACGGTGGGTGACCGTCATGCCGGTTTCCTGCTGTGTGCTCATCGTTCCGTCCTCCTCCATCGCTGTCGACAACCACCAGATGGAAGTGGACCGCCCGTCCGTGACATGGAGTCGATGTGATGCACAGCACACGGCTGTCGAAGGCTCCGCCCCCGCCGGGCCTCACACGCCGCCGAGCCAGCCCGCCGCGTCCAGGCGGAACGCCTCCGCCGGTACGACCGTGCGCAGCGCTTCTTCCAGCGCCCGCAGCTGCGGCTCACCCAGCGTCCGCGCCCACTCGGCCCGCAGTTCGTCGAAGACCGCCGCCGACCGGGCGAGGGCGTCCAGGCCGTGCGGGGTGAGGCGGACCGTCTTGCGGCGGGCGTCGGCGGGGTCGTTCGCGCGTTCCGCGTAGCCGAGGGCGACCAGCCGGTCGACGGTCTTTCCGGCCGCCTGCTTGGACACCCCGAGCCGCCGCCCGATCTCGCTCGCCGTCGCGCCGTCGACCCCGATCGCCTGCATGGCGAAGCCGTGGGCGGGGCGTGCGTCCGGGTGGCCCTGGCGGGCGAGCTCCGCGTGGAGGCGGTCGATGAGGGTGCGGAAGCCCGCGAAGAGGAGCAGGGGCAGCTCGTATCCCCTGCCGTCCGCGGTTACTCCCTTGCTCGATTCGACAACCTGGTTTACCTTCGACTCGTCAACCATGTTGTCGATTTTAGGGGGAGCTCATGCAGTCCGTGGAATCCGTGGAGTCCATGTTCACCAGCCACACCCTGGAGACCGCGCCGGCCGCGTCCCGCAAGGCCATGGAGGGCGTCGTCCGTCATTTCGGCCACCTGCCGGACGCCGTGACCCGCCTCGCCGAATCGCCGGAACTGCTCACCGGCTTCCTGGGACTCAGCGCGAGCTTCGAGCGCAGCACCCTGGAGCCGCTCGCCCGCGAGACCGTCGTCATGACCGTCGCCGTCCGCAACGACTGCCATGTGTGCGTCGACATACACACGGCCAAGCTGCGCGCGCTCGGCGCGGAGCAGGAGCTGATCGCCGCACTGTGCGACCGGCTCCCGCTCCCCGACGAGCGACTCGAAGCGGTACGGCGCTTCACCCTGGAGGTCCTCGCCGCGGCGGGCGGTGTCGACGACGGCGTACTGAAGGACTTCCTGTCGTACGGCTTCACCGAGCGCAACGCCCTCGAAGTCGTCCTCGGGATCGGTGCCTACACGATGTCGACGTTCGCGAACCGCCTGGTCCGCGCCCAGGTCTAGCCCGTGACGCTCGCCGCCCCCGTCTCGATATGCCCGGTGAACCGCTGTGACCAGGCGGAATCGCTGCTCACCGTGATCGTGAAGTCGTACCAGCCGCCGTGGTACGCCACCGCGTTGAAGTAGTCGTCCACGCTGCCGCCCGCCGGGACCTGGTAGGTCCACGGACCGTCGGAGCGGTAGTTGTTCGAGGTGATGGTGAAGGTGACGGCGGCCGTGGAGGCGTTCTTGAGCGAGAACCAGACCGCCGTCTTGCCGGTGCCGCTGTGGACGGCGTAGTAGCTGCGTACGGAGACGTCCTTGCCGGCGGTCTTGGCGTTGCCCCTGAAGCGGCGGAGGAAACGGTTCGGCCCGTACATGCTGATGTCGTACGCGCCGTCGCCGTAGCCGGACCCGATGTTGAAGAAGTCCTCCTGGCGGCCGCCCGCGCCGACGGTGTACTGCCAGGGGGTGCGAGAGCGGTGGGCGTTCGGGTGAATGGAGAAGTGGGCGGCCTTCGTCGCCTCCGCACCCTCGTTGGCCATCGCGAACCAGGCCAGGATCTTGCCGGAGGCGCCGAACTCGAACCGGTCGAGGTAGCCGTTCGACTGATGGGGAAGCGCCCTGGCCGGCTTGGTGCCCGGCTCCTGGACGGGCAGGGCGTTGTTCGGCGGGGCCGGGTTCGGTACGCCGCCGCAGGCCGAGCCGATGATCGAGGTCGCGGGGAGGGCGGGCAGCCCGTACACCGGTGAGCCGAAGTCGAACAGGCCGGTCAGGTCGCCGCACACCGCCCGGCGCCAGGCGCTGATGTTGGGGGACGTGGCCGGGCGGCCGATCGCCGACGTCCAGCGCTCCAGGAAGCGGATCACGGAGGTGTGGTCGAACACCTCGGAGCTCACCCAGCCGCCGCGCGTCCACGGCGACACGACGATCATCGGCACCCGGAAGCCGAGGCCGACCGGCTTTCCGCCGATGACGAGCTCGCCGGCGGTGCCGCTGGGCGGGACGGGCGGCGGGACGTGGTCGAAGTAGCCGTCGTTCTCGTCGTAGTTGAGGAAGACGACGGTGGAGTCGAAGACGTCCGGGTCGGCGTTCAGGGCCTGGAGCACCATGTTCACGAAGTGGTGGCCGTCTCCCGGCGGGCCGCCGGAGGGGTGCTCGGAGAACTCCGCGTCCGCGACGATCCACGACACCTGCGGCAGCGTCCCGGCGGTCACATCGGCCCGGATCGCGTCCGCGATCGCCTCATGGGTGGGCTTGGACCCGGGGACGGAGGCCATACCGCGGTCGTGGAGCGGGGTGCCGGGGGCCGCGTTCACGAACTGGTTGAAGTACGCCAGCCCGTTGTCGCCGAAGTTGTCGCTCGCCCGCTGGTAGACCTTCCACGACACGCCCGCGTCCTGGAGGTTCTCGGCGTACGTCTTCCAGGTGCAGCCGTGCAGCTCGCCCCCGTCGTAGTGGGTGCTGTCGATCTTCCCGCTGAAGAGGAACGCACGGTTGGCACCGGTGCCGCTGAGCGCGGAGCAGTAGTACGCGTCGCAGATCGTGTACGCGTCGGCGAGCGCGTAGTGGAAGGGGATGTCGGCCCGGTCCAGGTACCCCATGGTCCGTACGCCGCCGACGGACGCCGACCAGCCGTCGAGCAGACCCTGGTTCCAGGCGCCGTGCTGGGTGCTCCAGGTGTGGCCGAGGCCGTCGCTGCACTGGGCGAGCAGACGGGGGTCGCCGCCGGTGGTCGCGCCGAGCGCCCACGGGAACTGACGGCCGGTTCCGTTCTTCTGATCGAAGACCGTACGGCCGCCGTCGAGGAGCATCGCGCTGCGGTCGGAGAAGCCGCGTACGCCCTTCAACCGGCCGAAGTAGTGGTCGAAGGAACGGTTTTCCTGCATGAGGACGACGACGTGCTTGACGTCCGCGAGTGTGCCCGCGGTGGTTGTGCCGGCGGCCGCGGCACGGGCGTGGGCGCGGGACGCCGTGCCCAGTTCGAGCGCGGGCAGCCCTGCTGCTCCGGCCGCTGCGGCGGCCACTCCCAGGAACTTGCGACGATCCACCGGCGGACCCTTCGAGGTGATGGTCTGAGGACGGGGAAAGCCTCGGGGCGGGGGGATGAAGGGTCAATAACGGTGCACGAGAGTTCAGCGGGGCGACACCGAATGTTGCGCGGGCTCGGGGCGGGGTCGGCACCCGTTCCGTGTGGCTGGCCGTCCAATGGGTGATTATCTGCCTGTATGACACCCGAAAAGCCCACGAACTACCTCTAATGCGACGTTCTCGGCTGGTGCGTGGCAGGAATCCGGCTGACGGTGAAGCCAGTCGCCACTGCGATCCGATGCGCCGACGATGTGTCAGCCGTCGCAGTCGCGGCGAAAGGAATGCTCCCATGCGCTCTGCCCGCAAGATGTGCCTCGCAGCCGCGGTCACCGCGGTTCTCACGGTCACCGCGCCCGTGGCGTACGCCCTGACGGTTGCCGAGGAAGTCAAGAGTGACAGCTCTTCCTCCAGCCACGACAACGGAGACAAGGGCGACAACGGCGACAACGGCCGCGACGGCGGTGGCAAGCACGACAACGGCCACGACAACGGTGGCAAGCACGGCGACCACGACGACGATGACGACGACGATGACGACGACCACGACGACGACGACCACGACGACGACGATGACGACAACGGCAAGCCCAACGGTGGTCACGACGCCGGTGGTGGCGCCCTGGCTCTGATCGGCGCCGAGGACGAGACCGGCAAGGCCGACACCAAGGACGAGAGCGCGGTCAAGAAGGACGAGAACTCCGCCAAGGAGGAGACCTCCAAGAAGGAGGAGACCTCCACGAAGGGCGAGGACAAGAAGGAAGAGGACAAGAAGGACGACAACGGCGACAAGGACGACAACGGCGACAAGGACGACAACGGGGACGACCACGGCAAGGGCCACCGCGGCCACGGCCACGGCCACGGCGACCACGACGACGATGACGACGACGACCACGACGACGATGACGACGACGATGACGACGACCACGACAAGCCCAACGGTGGTCACGACACCGGCGGCGGCGCCCTGGCGATGACGTTCGTCGACGACGACCCCCAGAAGAGCGAGTCGAGCGAGAAGAGCGACAGCGCTCAGGACACCAGCAGCACGCAGGGCTCCGCCAAGGAGGAGAACTCCAGCAACGCGCAGGACTCCGCCAAGGAGGAGAGCTCCGAGAAGAAGGACCAGGGCTACTCGAAGCAGGAGAACTCCACCAAGGAGGAGAGCTCCACGAAGGACGAGAGCTCGGTCAAGGACGAGAACTCCTCGAAGGATGAGAACTCTGTCAAGGACGAGAACTCGACCAAGGAGGAGAGCTCCACGAAGGAGGAGAACTCCACCAAGGAAGAAGACAAGAAGGAAGAGGACAAGAAGGACGACAACGGCGACAAGGACGACAAGGACGACAACGGGGACGACCACGGCAAGGGCCACCGCGGCCACGGCCACGGCCACGGCGACCACGACGACGATGACGACGACGATGACGACGACGACCACGACGACGATGACGACGACCACGACAAGCCCAACGGTGGTCACGACACCGGTGGTGGCGGTCTCGCCACGAACGGCAGCAGCCTGGCTGCCGGGTCGGCCCTGATGCTCGGTGGTCTGGGCGTCGGAGCGTACAAGATGCGCCGTCGCAACGCGTCACGCGGTGCCCAGATCTAATGCGGCCGCACCTCTAGCCGTCATCACAGTGCTGCCGCGGCCACCGTCTCATCGGGCGGTGGCCGCGGCGATGGCGCTTCCCCCCACTTCCCCCCACTCCTCCTCATCTTCACGTCGCCACACCGCTCCACGGAAAGGCCCGCTCGCATGAACTTCCGGCAGCCCTCCGACCAGCCCTCACCCCGGTCCACCGCCCGGTCCATCCGGAAGGCTCTGATGTGGCCTCTCGCCGCAGCAGGTGTGGGCGCCCTGCTGATCTACACCTCCGTCGACACGACCGGGGAGAGCAGGCACTCGGCCCGCCCCGCGGCCGTCCCCACCCAGCGAGCCGCCGGCCCCTCGGGCGCCGTTCCCGTGCCTCCCAAGGCCGCCGTCCCGGCCAAACCCGCTCCGCCGCTGCCCCGTTCCGCCCCGAACCGGATCTCGATCCCCAAGATCCTTGTCGACGCCCCCTTCACCACCCTGAAGATCGCCCCCGCCGGAAACCTGGAGGCGCCCCCGAAGGACGACAACAACCTGGTCGGCTGGTGGAAGGACGGCCCCGCTCCCGGGGAACGCGGCACGTCGATCGTCACGGGCCACTTCGACACGATGACGGGCCCCGCCGTCTTCGTCGACCTCAGCACGCTCAAGCCCGGCGACCCGGTCCACATCACCCGCCAGGACGGTGTCGTCGCCACGTTCAAGGTCGACTCCGTGGAGACGTTCAGCAAGGCGAACTTCCCCAACGCGCGCGTCTACAACGACACCGCGGCCGCCCAGCTACGGCTGATCACCTGCGCCGGGATGTACAACAAGGTCACCAAGGACTACAACGAGAACCTGGTGGTCTTCGCCCACCTCGCGTCCTCGCGCCGCGCTGCCTGAGGCGACGAGCGCACGGTCTCAATCGCGAGGGAACTCGTCGGTGGTGAGGGTGAGGCCGACGGGGGTGTTCGTGAGGTCGATCTCCCCGCCGAACGTGACCGAGAGGTCGTTGACGTAGTCCCCGTCTTTGGGGTGGGTGTAGACGCGGCACTTGCCGACGTACGGGTCGACGATGAGGTAGACGGGGACCTCGGCGGTCGCGTAGGCGGTCTTCTTCGGCCCGTAGTCCTTGAGGCCGGTCCCCTTGGAGATGACCTCGGCGATGAACTCGACGTCCTGACAGCGCCAGAGGCCCTTGGCATCCGGCTCGGCACCGTCGCGCAGCTTTGCCACGTCCGGGGCCAGGCCGTTCAGATGACCGGGGAAGTCGATGCGTTCGTCCGACGCGACCAGGACATCCATGCCGCACTCGTCCTCCAGCGCGCGGACGATCCGGCGAATGATCTGCCAGTGAGCATGGCGCTGCGGCGACATGTAGACGGTCCCCTCGACGATCTCGACCTTGTAACCCTCGGGGGTGGGCATCCGCTCAAGCGCCTCGAACCACTCGTCCAAGGTCAGCTCGTTGTCGCTGTCGGCCATCTCGATCCTGTCGGTCTCTACGACGGTCACTGTGGCGCTCCTCCCCGGCTGCCGCGTGGTCGCGTCCAGCCGCGCGTTTCAACGATACGCAGGGCGACGGCGGCACGGGGTGACAAGAAATGAACGAATATGCCTACGGCACGGCCAGCAGCGCGGCGAGATCGGGCGGCCACAGGGCGTCGGGGGACGCGGCGAGCTCGTCCGGCGTCCACCAGCGCCAGCCCAGGATCTTGTCGTCGGCGTGCGCGGCGGCGACGCCGTCCGTGGGCTCACGACGGGGGCCGTACGCCACGTAGATGTGCTCGTGCTGGCGTACCTGGATGCCGGCCCGGGTGAAGTCGTGCTCCCAGGTGCACAGCAGCGCGCCGGGCTCCAGATCGGTCCAGCCGGTCTCTTCGCGCAGCTCCCGGAGGGCGCCCTCGCGCGGGGTCTCGCCGGGGTCCAGCCCGCCGCCGGGCATGGCCCAGTGGACGCCGACCTCTTCGTTGTCGTAGCGGAAGAGGAAGACGGCGCCGGTGGGGTCGAGCACGGCGACGCGGGCCGCGCGACGTTTCAGGCGCACGGGAGCCTCCGGGTCGTGTCGGCGAGGAAGGCGGACCAGGCGGTGGGGGAGAGGGTGAGGGCGGGGCGGGTGGTGTTCTTGGAGTCGCGGACGTGGATGGTGGTGGGGGTGGTGGCGACCTCGACGCACTCGCCCTGCTCGGCGCTGTACGTGGATTTGGTCCATGCGAGGGCGACCTCGACGCACTCGCCCTGGTTGGCGCTGTAGCTGCTCTTGAACCAGTTGAGTTCGGTGCTCATAGTGCCTGTGCCGCCTCTTCGATCCGCTTCGCCGACTCTTCGGGAGTGAGGGCCTGCGCTCGCAGAATGCCATATTTGCCGAACAGGTTGCCCAGGTGCGGCTGTTCGGTCACGAAGTAGCCGCCGCCTTGTGCCTCGACGTACGCGAGTTGGCGGCGCTCAGGTGTCTCCAGCAGGATCATGGGGCCCGAAAGCCCGGCGTGGGTCTGTCGATCGTGCGGCATGACCTGCACTTCTACATGGCGGAGCCTGCCGACTTCATTGACGTGGTGCAGTTGCTCCTTGACAATCTGAGGGCCGCCCAGCGGGCGGGTGAGCATGCTCTCCTCCAGCACGAAGCTGACCACGGGCGTGGGCTTGCGGTGGAAGAGTTGTTGGCGTTCCAGCCGGAGTGCGACCTGTTTCTCGACCTCGTCGTCATCCAGGGGCGGGCAGTAGTTGCAGTTGAAGACCGCCCGCGCGTACGCCTCAGTCTGGAGCAGGCCCGGGATCACCTGGTTCTGGTACGTGTGGAGAGAGATGGCCTTCCGCTCCTCGACCAAGTAGTCCTCAGTCCACGGCGGAATCCCGGAGTCCTCGAACTCCTTCTCCGCCACCACCAGTAGTGCACCTCGTGCACCCAGCACCTCATCGGCCTTCGCCACGAAATTTCCGCGTGGTGGCCGCTCCCCCCGTTCCACCATCGCCACTTGCGACTTGGAGAACCCGATGCGCGCGCCGAGTGCCTCCTGCGACATCCCATTCAAGCCGCGATAGAAACGCAGCAGCGCGCCGAAGGACTTCGAGCCACGTTCACCGTTGTGCACAGCGCCCTCCCAGAGTGCACGGACCTGCACCAACACCCTGTGGTGCTGGTCACATTGAAGCCCGCGCCGCAATGCTCTGTTTCATGAACCGAGCAATCGCACCCTCATGGGTGCCCGCCTCCGGGCATGCCCTGCGACATGCGGGTATCCACTTCGACGCCGTCCGCATCCCTGGCTGCACCGGCGAGGAAGTGGCCTACGAACTCATGCAGTTCACGGACTTCCAGGCCGGGCCGATCATCCGCGAGGCCACCGGCGAGCGGAACATGTACTTCCTGCTGCCCCCGCAAACCGCCGCCGCGCACGCGTGGCCGGCGGGGACGCGGGCGATCACGCGGCTCAGCGGAGGCGCGGCCTTCGTGGGCGTACCGGCGCTGGACGGGTTCACGTGGCCGCTGGACTGGAGGTCGCTGCCTACCGCCGAAGTGCCGTACGTGGACCCGCAGTTGTTGCACGAGATGGCCACATGTGCGCTACGGTAATCGCGTCATCACGCTCTGTGTGCATACATGGAGCGGTCCCCGGCGGTGCGCCAACACCAAATCCGAGGACCTTCACCACCAGTGGATCGGACCCACCAGAAAGTGCTTACGCATGTTATCGCGCCCACTCGGCGCTTCACTAAGGTGTCGCACGACCTCGTCCGCCATCGGCGGCTCAACAGCGACGCGAAGATCCTCCTGATCCATATTCAGGGGCTCCCCGACGACAAGGCGCGCAGGCCCCTCAGCGACATCGCCGAGGAGCTCGGCATCAAGGGCCGGGCGTACCAGAAGGCCAAGGAACAGCTCCTGGAGTGCGGTTACTTCCACGAGTGGCGGTGGCAGAGCCAGCGGGGGCGCTGGAGCACCGATCAGCTCTGCTCGAACGTCTGCCTCTCGGGCGAGGAGGCGGACCAGCTCCGCGAAGGCACCCCACCGAGTGACCCGGTTCCGGCGGTCGGTGCGACGGGCGGTCGGACGGCCGGTGCCTCCCCTCCGGAAGCCGAAGACGGTGAGAAGACAACTGCCCACCACCCACCCAAGGCACCGGACCCCGAACCGGCCCCGGAACCGGATCCCGAACCGGAGCCGGAGCCCGCAAGGGGCGGCGAGGTGGTCCAGGCCGAACGCGTCCTGCTGTCGCTGCGGCACACCCACCGCGAGCTGCTGCTCGGCGTCCGCGAGGCACGTGGCCTCGCCGACGCGGCGGCGGAGTGGCTGCGGCGCGGAGTCTCGGCGGCGGACCTGCGGCACGCGCTGACCAGCGGGTTGCCGCGCACCGGGGTCCGCTCGGCAGCCGGTTTCGTACGCCACCGGCTGCTGCACAAGCTCCCCGGCCTGCCCGAGCCCGAGCCCGCCGCCACCGCCACGGCCACAGCGGCTCCCACCGGGCCGCCCGCCCTGGTCGTCTGCGAGGGCCCCGGCCCCGACCACGTCTTCCGCCCCCTCGGCGACGAGACGCACTGCGGCGCCTGCCGCCTCGGCCGAGCGTCCAGCGCACAACGTCCCGTCCCGAGAGCGGTGGACTGGCGGACGCTCGTGGAGGAGGTCGGCGCCCATGCTTAGCAAGTCCTACCCTGCTGCCGTGGCCCGGCAGGCAGCCCAGGAGAGGAGCAGGGACGTGGCGGCATGGAGCGAAATCCTGGAGGAGGCCCGGCAGGACCTGGGGTTCACCGGGGAGGTGGTCCCGCGCAACCTCAAGGGGATTCGCGCGGCTCTGAAGCCCGAACGGCTCGCCGATCTCGACGCCGAGCTTTCCGCTCTGTCCGAGGGCGCGATCTTCGACGCGTTCCTCGACGCTTGGTGGACGCAGGCCCTCGCGGACAGCGCCTCCAGTGTGGAGGACAGGGAGCGGGCGATCGACTTCGCCGATCTGGCAATCTCTCTCCGCGTCCTGCGCTCAGGCGGCGGCCCCGGCTTACACGCAGGCTGAGATCGACGCGTTGATCGCCAGCGACTGATCCGGGCGGCGGCGCCCAGGGAGAGCGCGGGTCGCCGCCGCCCCGACCGGTCAGGCGTTCGCGTAGACCCGGGTCGCGAATTCCGCGATCTGGGCGTCCGTGAGGTTCTTCGCGAGGTTGGCCTCCGTGATCATGCCGCAGAGCTGGTGGCCCTGCTCCACATCGATCACCGGCAGTCGCTTGATCTGGTGCTGTTCCATCATCGCCAGCGCGTCGTCCGCCGTCGCGCTCGCGTCGATCCAGTGGAGCTGGCCGGCCAGCGAGCCGGCCTGGACCGTTGCCGGGTCGATGCCCTCGGCGCAGCACTGGACGACGATGTCACGGTCGGTGATCATGCCGGTGAGCTTGTTGTTGTCGCCGCAGATGGGCAGACAGCCGACGTTCATGTCGCGCATCATCTTGGCCGCGTCCATCAGGGACTGGTGGGCGCCGACGCACTGTACGCCGCTCGTCATGATGTCGCGCGCGGAAAGCTGTGTGGTTCGAGTCATGGCCGGTCCTGTCCTGGGTCGCTCTGCCTCTGGTCGTCGCCGAACTGCTGCTTGAGCTTGTCCTGGGCGGTGTCGACCTGGCTCTGGTATTTGCCCTGGGTCTTCTCGTCGACGAAGTCGCCGGCCTTGTCGATGCCCTGCCCCGCCTTGTCCTCGTGGCCCTTCAGCATCTGTTTCAGCTTGTCCATCACGGACATGGACGTCCTCCTAACGGTGTAACCCCCACGCCTCCAGAGTCACCGCACCTCGCGCGGTTCGCATCCGCACGGGAATGTCCCGGTCAGGGGCCGCTCAGGCAGCGGGCTCGTACGGGGCGCCCAGGTCCCAGGCCTGGTACATCGCCTCGGCGAAGGCCGCCGCCAGCTTGTGCTCGCCGGACGGGCCCGGGTGCGTGCCGTCGTACGTGTCGCCGTGGATGTCGTACGACGCCGGCGGCGACGCCAGCAGCAGCGGCGACGTGGCCGTGTCGAGGTCGGCGACCGTTTTCGCGAGGAGCTCGTTGAAGCGGTCGCACTCCGCCGCGAAGGGGGCGTCGGACTCGGCCCGTACGTTGCGGATGACGGGCATCAGGACCGCCCGGACGTGCGGGTTCGCGGCGCGGGCCTCGGCGATGAACGCGCGGGCGTTCACGGCGGTCTGACTGCTGTTCGTGTAGAAGCCGAGGTCTATCAGGCCCAGCGAGACCAGCAGGATGTCCGCCTTGGTCGCGGTCACCGTCTCCCGGATCAACGGCGCCATGTGCAGCCAGCCCTCGCCCCAGCCGGCCAGGTGCTTGCGGGAGCGCTCGGGGAAGGCGGGGTCGGCGTACGCCGTCGAGACGGGCGCGTCCGTGGTCGTGTCGTACAGCTCGGTGCGCGGGCCGACGATGCGGTACGGGCCGCCGAAGGAGCGGTTGAGGTGCTGCCACATCCGATAGCGCCACGTGTAGTCGCCGGCGCGTCCGATGGTCATGGAGTCACCGACGAACATGAAACGCATGGGGGTAATGATGGCCGACCTGCGCCGGGTGACACCCCTGGCCGTGACGTGACGATGGACACTTGGGGCATGCGTTCGTTGCGTACGACCTTGCTCGCCGCCGTGCTCCTGTCCGGCGCCGCCGTGCCCACTGCCGCCTTCGCCGATGACGGTGCCGGGTTCACCATCAAGGACCCCCGGATCACCGAGTCCAGCGGGCTCGCCGCGAGCCGCGTCCACCCGGGCGTGTACTGGACGCACAACGACCAGGACGAGCCGCGTGTGTTCGCCGTCGACGCGAAGACGGGCGAGACCGTCGCGACCGTCACCCTGAGCGGCGTGGGCAAGCCGCGGGACATGGAGGCCATCTCCATCGGCCCCGACGGCTATGTGTACGTCGGCGACATCGGCGACAACGCCGACTCCTGGAAGCACGTCTGGATCTACCGGTTTCCCGAGCCGCGCGCCCTGAAGGACATCACGGTGCAGGCCACGCAGTACGTCGTGCAGTACGAGGGCGGCCCGCGCAACGCCGAGGCGATGATGGTCCATCCGAAGACGGGCCGGGTCTACATCGCCAGCAAGCACGAGGACGGCGGCGGGCTCTACGAGGGCCCGGCCCGGCTGGCGACGGGGGCCACGAACGTCTTCCGGCGGATCGGCGAGGTGCCGTGGGTGACGGACGGGGCGTTCTCGCCGGACGGGACGGAGCTGGTGCTGCGCTCCTACTTCAGCGCGCGTGGGTACGCGTGGAGCGGCGGGCGGCTCGGCAAGGAGCACCCCGTCGGCGCGCCCATCCAGGGGCAGTCGGAGTCCGTGACGTACACGTCGGACGGCAGCGCGCTGATGTTCGGGACGGAGGGCGAGCAGAGCGAGGTCGTGCGGCGCGAGGTCGAGAGGAAGCCGGGCGGCGAGTCGCCCCCCGGCGGCACGGGTACGGCCAAGCCGGGCGGTGGCGCCGCGTCGCAGACCGACGACGGCAACGGCCTCGCCGTCCCGGCCGGCGCACTCGCCGTCGCCGTCCTCGCCGTGCTGGCCTTCCGCTCCCGGCGCAGGCGTTCTCAGGGCTGAGGCCCCGGGCGCGGGTGTGGCGCGGAGGCCGGCGGCCCGGTGCGGGTGCGCGCGAGGCGAAGCCCTCGGCGCAGGCGCGCCCTGTCGACGTGCCGCGCAGACGCGGTCAGGGCTGACGGGCCGCCCGGCTCTTGACGAGGGCCTCGAAGCCGTCGAGGAGGCGGGCCAGGCCGAAGGCGAAGTGGTCGAAGTCCGTCCGGAACGTGTCCTCGGCGAGGGCCGCCATGTGCGGGAACTCGCCGCTCGTCATGGCCCGCTCCAGGTAGGGGCGCTGGCCTTCCCAGAACTCCTCGTGGCTCACGCCGGTCTCCTTGGCCGCTTCGACGGTCTGGATCTCCATCCGCGCGATGCCGGTGGCGAAGCTCTGCACCGTGATGATCACGGAGATCGTCTCGGGGTCGGTCAGTCCCATCCCCTTGAGCCCGGTCAGGCAGAGCTCCAGACCCCGCAGCGTGCTGGGGCCGAGGGCCGAGCGGGCCTCGTTGACCTTGAGCAGCCAGGGGTGTGCGTGGAACAGCGCCCGGTAGCTGCGGGCCAGGATCCCGATCGCCTCGCGCCAGTCGACCTCCCGGGGCGGCTCGGCGGCGAGTGACTCGGCCTGGACGCGGTCGAGCATCAGGTCGAGCAGCTCCGCCTTGCCGGGGACGTACCGGTAGAGCGACATCGTGCCGACGCCGAGCTCGGTGGCGACGCGGCGCATGGAGACGGCGTCCAGGCCCTCGGCGTCGGCGACCTCGACGGCGGCGGTGACGATCCGGTCGAGGCCGATGCCCGGCTTGGGGCCGCGGCTGGGGCGTTCGCCGGTGCCCCACAGGAGTTCGAGACTGCTGCGCGTCATGGGCCTCAGCCTAAGCCCGTTCTCTAAAATTGGGTACGGTGTACTCTCATGCGAGTACGGTGTACTCAGTTACTCGTTACCAGGTGCGGGAGGGCTCTGTGGACGGATACGCGGTGCTGGCGGAAGGACTGCGCAAGCGGTACGGCGAGATGCACGCGCTCGACGGCTTCGACCTCGCCGTGCGGCGCGGCACGGTGCACGGACTGCTCGGCCCGAACGGCGCGGGCAAGACGACGGCCGTACGCGTCTTCGCGACCCTGCTGCGGGCCGACGGCGGCCGGGCCCTGGTCGCGGGGCTCGACGTGGCGGCCGACCCGCACGGGGTGCGGCGGCGCATCGGGCTCGCCGGGCAGTACGCGGCCGTGGACGGGGGGCTCACCGGGCGGCAGAACCTGGAGCTGTTCGGCCGGCTCTTCCGGCTGGGCGGGTCCCGGGCCCGGCGCCGGGCGGACGAGCTGCTGGAGCGGTTCGGCCTGACGGAGGCGGCGAACAAGGGCGTGAGCGACTACAGCGGCGGCATGCGGCGCCGGCTCGACCTCGCCGCCTCGATGATCCTCGCCCCGGACGTCCTCTTCCTCGACGAGCCGACGACCGGGCTCGACCCGCGCGGCCGGGGCGAGGTGTGGGACGCGGTACGGGCGCTGGTCGCGGGCGGCACGACCGTACTGCTGACGACCCAGTACCTGGACGAGGCCGACCGGCTCGCCTCGCACATCACCGTCATCGACCGGGGGCGGGTCATCGCCGACGACACCCCCGACGGGCTGAAGAACGCGGTGGGCGGCGACCGCATCGAGGTGGTGGTCGCCGAGTCCGCCGCGCTGCCGGCCGCGCTGAAGGCCGTGGCCCGGGTGGCGGCCGCCGAGCCGGAGACCGATGACCTGGGGCGCCGGGTGCACGCGCCGGTCGAGGACCGGGTGGCGGCGCTGACGGACGTGGCGCGGACCCTCCAGGACGAGGGGATCGCGGTCGAGGACCTCGGGCTGCGCAGGCCGAGCCTGGACGACGTGTTCCTGCGCCTGACCGGACACGCGGCGACCGACACGACCGACACGACCGACACGACCGACACGACCGGGACGACCGAGGAGGCCGCCTGATGACGACCGTCGACCTGACCGTTCCGCGCGCGGAGGGCCCGGCCGGGCGCCTGTACTGGGCGTTCGTCGACTGCGGGAACGTCGTACGCCGCACGATGATCCACTACCGCCGCGCGCCCGTCGGCATCCTCTGGCGGCTCGGCTTCCCGATCGTCTCCGTACTGCTGTACGGCTTCGTTTTCGGTGGCGCCATGCAGGTGCCGGGCGGCGGGGACTACAGGGCGTTCCTGATGCCCGGCATGTTCGCCATGACCATGGCCTTCGGCTTCATGTCCACCGCCACGGCCGTCGTGACGGACATGACCCGGGGCGTCATGGACCGCTTCCGCTCCATGCCGATGGCCCCGTCGGCGGTCTGCTCGGGCCAGGGCGTCGCCGACCTGGTCGTCGCCGCCGCCGAACTCGCCATCCTGGCCGCCACCGCCCTCGCCATCGGCTGGCGCTCGGACGGCGGCCTCGCGGCGACCGCGGCGGGCTTCGGGCTGCTGCTGCTCCTGCGCTTCAGCCTGATCTGGGTGGGCGTGTGGTGCGGCCTCGTCGTCCCGAACGCGGAGGCGGCGGGCGGGCTCTACGCCGTCGTCTTCCCGCTCACCATGATCTCCAGCGTCTACGTCGCCCCCGAGCTGATGCCCGACTGGCTGGCACCGGTGGCCGCCTGGAACCCGATCTCCTCGACGGTGGCGGCGACCCGGGAACTGTTCGGCAACCCGGGGGCCGGGGGCGGGACATGGGTCGAACAGCACGCGGTGCTGATGGCGGTGGTGTGGCCGCTGATCATCACGGCTGTGTTTTTGCCGTTGGCGGTGCGGAGGTTCCAGCGGCTCAGTCGGTGACCGCTCGCGCAGCCGTCAGCAGCTCGGTCACATCCAACTTGACCTCGGCTCCGATGGAGTCGGGCAGGGTGATCTGCTGGCCGGGAGCGTAGATCTCATGGTTGTCGTATTCATCGGCGATGGGGTTCGTCAAGATATGGACCCGGGTGTGCTTTCGGTCGACGATCACATAGACCGGGACCTTGGCCCGCGCGTATGCGATGACCTTGTTCCGCAGATCGTTCTTGTAATTGCTGGAGGTGACCTCAAGAACGAGCCGGAAGATCGCTGGGTCGCAGCACTTGAACTCGATCAGATGCTCTCGGAAGTCGGCGTCGACCACGGCGAGGTCGGGGATGGCGTAGTCCTCCGGGCCGTCCGGGAGCCACAGGCCGATGCCCTGGTGCACTCTGGTCTCCGTTCCGTGCAACCCCGCAGCCAGGAACGGGATCATCACGTCCGTCAGTACGTCAGCGTGATCTGGGTCCGGGGGTGGAGTCACGGTGAGGACGCCTCCGATGATCTCGACGCGGTAGCCGGGAAGCTGCTCCATGAGGCGGTCGGCCTCTTCGAGTAGCGTCCGCGGCTCGCCGTCACAGGGGTGCTCGGCTGCGGCTGCAGACATTGCGGGCCTCCTGGTGGCTGGTGTCGAGAGCATCATCGTAGGGCGGTGAGCCTCCGAGTGCCCGGTACGAGAGGCGTCACTCGTACGTATGACTGAGCGGCTCAAGGCCCGGACCCCGCGCAGTGGCCTGCGCGGGGTCCGGCCGTCACGGCGTCACGGCGTCACGCGTGGCTACGCCGGGCACTCCTTCCAGGCGAGCCGGTAGACGGTGTTGATCGCACCGTCCGTCGAGTCCATCGTGATGAAGCTGGTCTTCGACGGGTCGGACGTGCCCGCCTTGACGCGCAGTTCGGTGTTGATGTTGAAGTTCCGCTTGGCCCCGCAGGGCGCCCACACCAGCTGCGCCCACTCGGTCTCGTCGGTGGCCTGCCAGTTGTTGTCGTACGGCCCGCTGAAGGGATGGTTTCTGGCGGCCGTGTCGGGCGACCCCTGGAAGTAGTACGACGCCTTCTGCGTGGCGGAGGCGCCCCGCTGCAGGCTCGCGTAGCCGCGGTAGTCCGCGCTGGCGACGGCGTACGTGAAGCCCTGCGGCACGTGGACGATCAGGTTGAGCTGGCAGTTCTTGCGGAAGTCGATGGGGTCGGCGCCCTGTCCGACCCGGGCCAGGTAGTCGCTGTACGTGACGGTGAACGCGGTGTTGTCGGGGGCCACGGCGACGGCCGCGGTCCCTGCCGGACAGCCCGATCCGTTGACCGTGGCGATCTCGATGACGATCTTGTCGGGCGGCGCCACGATGGCCGCGTTCGCGCTGCCGGCGTCGGCGCCGACGAGGGTGGAGGCGAGGGCCGCGGTGAGGGCGGCAGTCGCGCGTAAGGCACCAGGCATGATGCGTGCTCCGATCGATTCGATTCGGTGGTCGGTGGCCGGTGAACCGTGGGGGGTCCAGCCGATCCCTGTGACATGTCGCCGCCCCGGGGGACAGTTGAGGCGTGAACATGTCAAATGCATCGGATCGCTTGGGAGCGTAGAGACCAACTCCGCCCTCCGATAGGGCGGTTATCGGCCGCACAGCACGGAGGCCCGGCGGTCGATGACCGCCGGGCCTCCGTAGGTGAAGTCAGTGACTACAGCTTCTCGATGACGTAGTCGACGCACGCCGTCAGCGCCTGCACGTCCGCCGGGTCGATCGCCGGGAACATCGCGATACGCAGCTGGTTGCGGCCCAGCTTGCGGTACGGCTCGGTGTCCACGATCCCGTTCGCGCGCAGGGCCTTCGCGACCGCCGCCGCGTCGACCTCGTCGGAGAAGTCGATCGTGCCGATGACCTGCGAGCGCTTGGCCGCGTCCGTGACGAACGGCGTCGCGTACTTGGACTCCTCGGCCCAGCCGTACAGGTTGCGCGCGGAGGTGGCGGTGCGGCGGACCGACCAGTCCAGGCCGCCCTGGCCGTTGATCCACTTCACCTGCTCGTTGAGCAGGAAGAGGGTGGAGAGGGCCGGGGTGTTGTACGTCTGGTTCTTGAGCGAGTTGTCGATCGCCGTCGGGAGGGAGAAGAACTCCGGGACGTGGCGGCCCGACCCGTGGATGCGCGCGGCGCGCTCCAGGGCGGCCGGCGAGAAGGCGGCGATCCACAGGCCGCCGTCCGCGGCGAAGGACTTCTGCGGCGCGAAGTAGTAGACGTCGGTCTCGGCGATGTCGACCGGCAGGCCGCCGGCGCCCGACGTGGCGTCCACCAGGACCAGCGCGCCCTCGTCGGCGCCCGCGACCCGCTTGAGGGG
Source organism: Streptomyces sp. NPDC000410 (assembly GCF_040300305.1). Lineage (NCBI taxonomy): Bacteria > Bacillati > Actinomycetota > Actinomycetes > Kitasatosporales > Streptomycetaceae > Streptomyces > Streptomyces sp. NPDC000410. Next base: position 82,119 of record NZ_JBEPDM010000015.1, on the reverse strand, counting down.
GGCGGCGACACCGGTGGAGGTCTCGTTGTGGGTGAAGGCGTAGACGTCGACGCCCTCCTCGGCCTGCGGCTCCGGGTGAGTGCCGGGGTCGGAGGAGATGACGGTGGGCTCGGCCAGCCACGGGGCGAGCTTCGCGGCCTTCGCGAACTTCGACGAGAACTCACCGAAGGAGAGGTGCTGCGACTTGTTGTCGATGAGACCGTGCGTCGCGATGTCCCAGAAGGCGGTGGAGCCGCCGTTGCCCAGGATCACCTCGTAACCCTCGGGAAGGGAGAACAGCTCGCGCACACCCTCGCGCACCTCGCCGACCAGGTTCTTGACCGGGGCCTGGCGGTGGGACGTACCGAGCAGGGACGTACCGGTGGCGGCCAGCGCGTCCAGCGCCTCCGTACGCACCTTGGAGGGTCCGGCGCCGAAACGACCGTCGGCGGGCTTGATGTCAGCGGGAATCTGGATATCGGCCACGGTCGGAGCCTAGTCGGTTCTGCCAGGTCATCGGGTGCGTTGTCCGGCGGATGAGACAAGCGATCACCTGTCGGACGCCAGTCCGTCATCATGCCTGGTGTCGCCTTTGCCGTGATCCGATCCGGGGCACGCTGTGGCCATGGGTGATCGTGAAGAGCTCGAACGCGCCCTTCGGGCGGAGGTCCGCGGGGACGTGGACTTCGGCGCGGGCGCCCGCGCGCTGATGACGATGGACGCGTCCAACTACCGCCGGGTCCCGGACGGGGTCGTCGCCCCGCGCGACGCGGCGGACGTGGCCGCCGTCCTCGACGTGTGCCGCGGCCGCGGGGTCCCGGTCGTGGCGCGCGGTGCGGGCACGTCGATCGCGGGCCAGGCCACGGGGACGGGAGTGGTGCTGGACTTCACCCGTCACATGAACGGCATCGTGTCGGTGGACGGGCAGGCGCGTACGGCGGTCGTCCAGCCCGGTGTCGTCCTGGACCGGCTGCGGGACGCGGCACGGCCGTACGGGCTGACGTTCGGCCCTGATCCGTCCACGCACAGCCGCTGCACGATCGGCGGAATGATCGGCAACAACGCGTGCGGGGCGCATTCGGTGGCGTGGGGGACGACCGCCGACAACGTGCGCGAGCTGTCGGTGGTGACGTACGGGGGCGCGCGGCTGCGGCTCGGGCAGGGCTGGGACGGCGCCCCGGCCGGGCTGCGGGAGCTGGTGGACCGGAACCTGGCTCTCCTGCGCACCGGTTACCCCGGCGGGCTGCCGCGCCGGATCTCCGGGTACGCGCTCGACGCGCTGCTGCCCGAGCGGGGTGTCGACCTCGCCCGCGCCTACTGCGGCAGCGAGGGCACGCTGGCCGTCCTCACCGAGGCGACGGTGCGGCTGGTCGAGTCGCCGCCCGCGCGCGCCCTCGCCGTACTCGGCTACGCCGACGAGAGCGCGGCCGCCGAGGCCGCGGCCGGCCTGCTGGCGTACCGGCCGCTGACGGTGGAGGGCATGGCGCAGGATCTCGTACCGGACCCCGGCGGGCTGCCGCGCGGCGGGGCGTGGCTCTTCGTCGAGACGGGCGGGGCGACGCGGGGCGAGGCCCTCGCCCGCGCCGAGGCGATCGTGAAGGGTGCCGACGCGCTCGACGGGACGGTCGTGACCGATCCGGCCGGGCAGCGGGCGCTGTGGCGGGTACGGGAGGACGCGGCCGGCACGGCGACCCGGATGCCGGACGGCACCGAGGCCTGGCCCGGCTGGGAGGACTGCGCGGTGCCGCCCGCCCGGCTCGGCGCGTATCTGCGGGACTTCCGGGCGCTGCTGGCGGAGCACGGGCTGCGCGGCACGCCGTACGGCCACTTCGGGGACGGCTGCATCCACGTCCGTATCGACTTCGACCTGATGAGCGAGGCGGGCGTACGGCGCTTCCGCGCGTTCTCGGAGGAGGTGGCCGCGCTCGTCGTCGCCCACGGGGGCTCGCTGTCGGGCGAGCACGGGGACGGGCAGGCGCGGGCGGAGCTGCTGCCGAAGATGTACGGGGACGAACTGGTCGGGCTCTTCGGCCGGTTCAAGGACCTGTGGGACCCGGCGGGCGGACTGAACCCGGGGATGCTGGCCCGCCCGGCGCGGCTGGATCAGAACCTGCGCTTCGAGGTGCTGCCCCGCGAGCCGGTGCCGGTCGCCTTCGGCTACCCGCACGACGGCGGGGACTTCGGCTCGGCCGTGCGCCGCTGCGTCGGCGTCGCCAAGTGCCGGGTGGACGGGCCGAGTTCAGGGCCCGGGGTGATGTGCCCCTCGTACCGCGCCACGGGCGAGGAGCGGCACTCCACGCGCGGGCGCGCCCGGCTGCTGCACGAGATGCTCGCGGGCGAGGTCGTCACGGACGGCTGGCGCTCGGAGGAGGTGCGTGACGCGCTCGACCTGTGCCTGTCGTGCAAGGGGTGCCGGAGCGACTGCCCGGTGGGGGTCGACATGGCCACGTACAAGGCGGAGTTCCTGCACCACCATTACGCGGGCCGGGTGCGGCCCGCAGCCCACTACGCGATGGGCCGGCTGCCCGGCTGGCTGCGGGCCGCTTCCCCGTTCGCGTCCGTCCTGAACGCGGCGGCGAGGGTCCGCCCCCTGGCCGCGCTCGCCAAACGCCTGGGCGGGATCGCACCGGAACGCGACCTGCCCGTGCTCGCGCCGGTGACGCTCAGGCGGTGGCTGCGCGAGCATCTGGGCGACCGTACGCAGGTCTTCGCGCGGAGCCGTACGGCCGTGCTGTGGCCGGACACCTTCACCGACCACCTGTCGCCCGAGGTGGGCAGGGCGGCGGTGCGGGTGCTGGAGGCGGCGGGCGTCGGCATCGTGGTCCCGCCCGGCCGGGTCTGCTGCGGACTGACGTACGTCTCCACCGGCCAGCTCGACCGCGCCCGTACGGTGATGCGCCGCACCCTGGACGTGGTGGAGCCGCTGCTGGACCTCGACGTGCCCGTGATCGTCCTGGAGCCGAGCTGCGCGGCCGCGCTGAAGACCGACCTCCCGGAACTCCTCGGCGACGACCCCCGCGCGGCCCGGCTGTCGGCGGCCGTACGCACCTTCGCCGCGGGGCTGGAGGAGTGCGCCCCTGACTGGACGCCGCCCGCCGTCGGCCGGCCGGTGGTGGGCCAGACCCACTGCCACCAGCACGCGGTCCTGGGCGACGCGGCCGAGCGCCGACTGCGCGAACGGGCCGGGCTGCTGGGGGAGTTGAGCGGCGGCTGCTGCGGGCTCGCGGGGAACTTCGGCTTCGAGCGGGGTCACTACGAGGTGTCCGTGGCATGCGCGGAGGACCAGCTGCTGCCGTCGGTCCGGGCCGCGGGTGAGGGTGCGGAGCTGCTGGCGGACGGCTTCTCCTGCCGTACGCAGCTGGAGCAGCTGGCGGGGCGGCGGGGGCGGCACCTGGCGGAGATCCTGGCGGAGGGGCTGGGCCTCACCGACGACTGAGCGGCGGTCAGGTGCCTGCGGCGGGGGTCATCGGGTGCCTCGCGCCGTCCCGTCCGGCAAACGCTCGCGGCACGGTTCATCGGGTGCCTCCCGCGGCGGTACCGGCCCGGATGTGCCGGATCTCGATCCGGTCCTCGCCGTCGCCGAACACGGCGACCGGCGTCGAGTGCTCCAGGGCCGCCCTGACGGTGGGCAGGTCGACCGCGTCGCGCCGCACCGTCGGCGAGGAGACCACGTAGTCGAGGTCCCGCCAGCCGCGCGGCATGGTCTTCGCCACCGCGGGATCGAGGTCGGCCTTGCAGAACCAGATGACGCCCGCCCCGGGCCGGTACCCGGCGTGCACCAGGTCCAGCCAGAGCGCGTCGTCGACCAGGACCCGGGTGTCCTCGGGGTCGTCGACCCGCGTGGTGAGCCAGGTGGAGGCGGCCCGGTAGGGGGCGTTGGCGTCGGCGGTGACGGCGGTGCGGACGCCGTAGTACCAGAGCGGTACGACGTAGGCGCAGGCGCCGATCGCAAGGGTGGCCACGAGGGCGTACCGCCTGCTGGTGAGCCACGGCCTCTCCGTGGGGCGGCGCCACCGGCGCAGCACCGTGTGCGCGACGGACGCGGTCCCTGCGGCCAGGAGCAGGGCGAGGAACGGCAGGGCCTGGGTGACGTACATCGCGGGCAGGTAACCGCTCGGCCGGAACGCGACCAGGGCGAGGACCGTCACGGCGAGGGCGGGACCGGCCAGGGCGCGGGCGGTGACCGACCAGCGCCGGGCCGCGAGCAGCAGCAGCGCGCCGGCCAGGCCGCCGAGCGGCAGGACGTGGTCGCAGTACAGCCACGTCCGCAGGATGCCGTAGGAGCCGGAGTCCGTGTCGAGGATGAAGCCCGACCCCGGCCGGGACAGCTGGTAGACGATGCCGTCCCACAGCGACAGGTGCCCGCTGCCGGGCAGGAGTTCGCCCTTGAGCAGGGCGAAGAGGGGATACGAGAGGCCGACCAGGGCACAGGCCGTGACGGCGCCGGTCAGGGTGAACTTCCGGGTGTCGCGGTGGCTGTGCTGCCACATGGTGACGAACAGCGCGGGCAGGACGACGAGCATCGTCTCCTTGGTGAGGACGGCCGCGGCGGCGGCGAGGCCGGAACCGAAGTGGTGCCACAGGTGGCGGCTCGGGGACGCGGCGAGGGCGAACGCGAGCAGTGTCCACATCACCGCGAAGTTGTCGAGGAGGATCTCGCGCTGCACGACGACCGACAGGGGCGAGAGCCCGAAGAGGGCCATGGCGAGCGCCGCCGCCCGGCGCGACAGGCCCAGGCGCCGGGCGAGGACGTGGACGAGCACCGCGCTGACCGCGCTGACCACCAGCATCGCGGGGCGCATGGCGGCGACGGTCATCGCGCCGGGGCTGAGCGCCGAAGGGATCCAGGTCAGCAGGGCGATCTGGATCCAGCCGAGTGGCGGGTGGTCGTACCAGTACGTGTAGTGGGCGAGGCCCTTGCCCTGCTGCACGGCCCAGGCCTGGGCGAGGTAGGTGCCCTCGTCCTCGCTGAGCACCGGGTAGTCGGCGATGTTCCAGCCCTGCGCGACCAGGATGGCCGTCAGGACCGCACCGCACAGGAGGAGTTCGGGACGGGACGCGCGCGCCTGCTTCGGGGTCGGCGGCGGCGTGCGACCGACCGGGCGGGCCTCCCGCGCGCGTCGCCGCTGCGCGGGGACCTCGCCGGTGGCCGCGGGAAGGGCCGTCACGCGGGAACCTCCTCTCGGGGCACCGCGGTCAGATGCGCACCGGCATGCGCGGTCAGCTCCCAGTCGTTGTGGCCGCGCTGCTCGCGCCACACGGCGCGGATCGCGGCCCCGGCGAGGAGGGCCTGGTAGAAGGGGCCACCCACCAGGAGCTTCACGTAGTGGATGAACCGGACTCTCAGGCCGTACTGCCGGCCGAAGTCGTGCAGGCCCACGACCTCGAAGACGAAGGTGGCCGCGGCGGCGACCAGTGGCAGGAAGGTGAGGAAGGCGATGGAGGCGGGCACGTCGAGGAAGAGCGCGACGGCCGCGTTGAGCGGGATGACCACGCCGGAGAAGGCCTGCAGGAACGGCGTCATCAGGGTGTAGCGGGCGAGCAGGAGCTGGCGGAAGGTGGGCAGCCGCTTCCAGTCCTTCTTCCGGTAGACCTGGAGGAAGCCCTGGTTCCAGCGGGTGCGCTGCTTCAGCAGCGCCATCAGCGAGCCCGGTGTCTCCTCCCGGGTGACCATGTCGGAGTCGTAGGCGACGACGACCTTCTTGCCGGCGCTGGAGAGCCGGACGCCCAGGTCGCAGTCCTCGGCGAGACAGTCGGGGTCCCAGCCCCCGGCTTCCCTGAGCACGTCGGTCCGTACGAAGACGGTGTTGCCGCCGAGCGGGATGAACCCTTTCTGCGCGTGCAGGTGCAGCCGGGAGCGGAACCAGAAGAAGTACTCCAGGCAGTTGCGCAGGCTGTACCAGCTGGAATGGAAGTTGATCAGCTGCACCCCGCCCTGGACGACGTCCGCGCCGGTGGTGCGGAAGGCGTGGTCGACATGCGCGAGCAGCTCCGGATGGACCTGGTCCTCGGCGTCGAAGACCCCGACGACGTCGCCGCGGCAGTGCGGCAGGGCCGTGTTCATGGCCTTCGGCTTGTTCTTCTTCTCGTGGGTGTCGACGACCACGCGGACGCGCCGGTCGCGCTCGGCCGCCTCGGCGGCGACCTCGGTGGTCCCCGGGTCGTCGTGCCCGACGATGACGATGATCTCGAAGTCGGCGTGCGTGGACCGCAGCAGCCGCCGGATGGTGTGGCCGAGCACGGCCTGCTCGTGCCGCGCGGGCAGCAGCAGGGAGAAGGAGAGCTGCCCGGCGACGTCGTCGGGCCTGTCGAAGCGGGTCGAGGCCAGCACCTTCGGCGTACGCCAGGCGTGCATCTGCCACCACAGGGTGAACGCCGCCATCCAGAACAGGGCCAGCGAGACGGCGGCGATGAACGCGGACGTCAGCAAAGAGATTCTCCCGGAATTCCCCTGTCGCATTCTTCATATTTCGCCATGAGCCACAGGGTGAGCCGTGGGCGCGGTGCGAGCGAGCGAGCGGTGGGCGAGTCGTGGCGCAATCACCCGTCCGCCCGGTTCGAAGCGACAGGTGCTCGCGCGCCCACCCAGGCTGGAACTCCGTCGGCGGGACGGGGGCGTCCCGCTTCCCCGAGCCGGGCGGTGGCGGCACCGCCCGCATCATCAGCAGCCTGGGCCGCACCACCGGCGTCGGTCAGGACAGCGGCGACACCCACCGGGGCTGACCGGGTGCGGCGGGAGGACGCCAGGGCACCACGATCCCGTGAGGCCGCCCCCTGACGTCAGGGAGGCGGCCTCACGGGAGTCGAGGAGGTCAGCGGGCGGTCGGGACGAACTCGGGCTGGTCGAGCAGGCGCAGCCAGCTTCCGTCGGGCTGGCGCCGGACGACCTGCGCACGGGCGCCCGCGCCGTCCTTGGGCGGGGTCGAGGTGAGGGCGATGTCGCCGCTGATCAGCGTCGGCAGCGGCTGTTCCGGCTCGAAGCGGGGGCGGCCCGCCAGTGCCTTCTCCCAGAGCGCGCGGATTGCCTCCCGCCCGACCGTCAGCTGCCCGGGCGGATAGGCCATCACCGCGTCCTCTTCGTAGAGCGCGGCGACACCGGCCGCGTCACCGGCGTTGGACCGCTCGACGAACAAGCGCGTGATGTCCTCGGGCCGCATGGCCTTCTCGTACTCCGGCACGGTTTCCTCCTGGCGTCGGCTTCGGTGGTTCCCAGCCTCGTCGCCCGCTGATCAGAAGTCCAACAGATGGTTTTGCTGCAAACTAGAATCTGTAGTCATGGATCTGAGACAGCTGGAGTACTTCGTCGCGGTCGCCGAAGAGCGGAACTTCACCCGGGCGGCCGAGCGCGTGCACATCAGCCAGTCCGGCGTCAGCGCCCAGATCCGCCAGCTGGAACGCGAACTGGGCGCCCAGCTGTTCGACCGGTCGGCGCGCACGGTCACCCTCACCGTTGCCGGGAAGGCCGCGTTCGAGCACGCGTGCGCCGCACTCGCCGCGGCCGGGGCGGTCGGTCGGGCGGTGGACGAGGTGACCGACCTGGTCCGGGGCCGGCTCGCGGTCGGCATGGTCATCGGCTGCACCATCACCCCGCTGTTCGACGCCCTCGCCGCGTTCCACGGGGCGCATCCCGGTGTCGGGATCTCCCTGCTGGAGGGCAACTCCGACCAGCTCGTCGAGGAGGTGCGCGCCGGCAGCGTCGACCTGGCTCTCGTCGGGACCGCGACCCCCGCCCCCGACGGGCTGGAGGCGCTGACGATCCTCAGCGAGCGGCTCGTCGCGGCGGTCCCCTCCGGACACCCGCTGGCGAAACAGCAACGGGTCACTCTGCGCGACGTGGCCGCCCACCCGATCGTCTGCATGCCGCCCGGCACCGGTCTGCGCACGGTGTTCGACCGTGCGTGCGCCGCGCGGGGCGTGGAGCCCTCGATCGCGCTGCAGGCCAGTGCCGCCGATGCCATGGCCGACCTCGCCGCCCGTGGACTGGGCGTCGCCATCCTCAGCGACTCGATGGTCGCGGGCCACCGCGACCGGCTCACCGCCCGCACCATCGACGACGTCGAAACACCTGCGCTGCTCGCCCTGATCTGGAAGAGCGCGCACAACCCCGCGGTGCGCGAGCTGCTCGCGCACTGCCGGCGGGCATTCGGGCTGCGCGAGTAGAGGACCTCAGTGGGACGTGGCGCCGCCGCTGAGTTCGCGGGCCAGGGCGGCGAGGGCCGCCAGGGCCGGATGCGGGGCCGTCGCGCGCCAGGCGAGGAGGACCGGGAGGGGCGGGGCGTCGGTGAGGGGGACGTAGGTCACGCCCGGGTGCGGGTGCACGGAGGCGGTCGAGGCGCCGGAGACTCCCGTGCCGCGGCCGGCGGCGATCGCGGTGAGCCAGTCGTCGGTGTTGGCGACGGTGAGCGTGGCGGTGGGGCGGGCGGCGGCGGGCCACAGGTCGGGGGTGGTGGTGCCGGAGACCGTGTTGAGGACGATCGCCTGGGTGGCGAGATCCGCGAGGGTGAGGGTGGTGCGGCGTGCGAGGGGGCCGTCGGAGGGGACGGCGGCGACGCGCGGTTCGCGGAAGAGTTCCTCGGTGGCCAGGCCCGGGGCCGTGACCGGGCCGCGCAGGAGGGCCGCGTCGACCTCGCCGCGGGTGAGTCCGGCCGTACGGTCGTCGATGCGCAGCAGCTCCAGCGGGACGTCGGGGTGCTCGCGCTCCCAGCGGCGCAGCAGCGGGGTGGTGTACGGGCCGAACGCGGACCAGGCGTGCCCGAGGCGCAGCGGCCGGCGGTGCGGGCGGGCGGTGCCGACGGCCGCGTCGAAGGCGGCGACGGCGACGGCGGCCTTGTCGCGGAAGGCACGGCCCTCGGGGGTGAGCGTGAGGTGGTGGGTGGAGCGGTCGACGAGGCGGGCGCCCAGGTGGCGTTCCAGCGCGGCGAGGGTGCGGGAGACGGCGGGCTGGGTCAGATGGAGTACGGCGGCGGCCCTGGTGAGGTTCCGCTCCTCCGCGATGGCGAGGAAGCAGCGGAGATGGCGCAGCTCGATGCTCATGCGCGCGGAGCATAACCGCAGCGCAATAGGCATTTCACGGGGCGCGCGAGGGTCCGTAGCGTGAATGGAGAACAGCTGCGGCGCAGTGCAGTACATTGGACTGAAAGTCCAGCGAGATGAACGAGAGAGGGTTCCGGTGGGCGGTTCAGGCAGCGATACGGCGCAGCGCGCGGCCACGGCCTCCGGCGTCGCCCTGACCGAAGCCGGGCGGCGGCGCGGGCACGGCATGCTCGGGTCCGTCGCGCTCGTGATCGCGGCCGGGCTCTCCATCCAGTTCGGTGCCGCGGTCGCCGTCCTGCTGATGCCGCGCGCCGGCGCTCTCGGCGTCGTCACTCTCCGGCTCGTGCTCGCCGCCACCGTCCTGCTGGTGGTGTGCCGCCCGAAGCTGCGCGGGTACACACGCGCCGACTGGGGGACGGTCCTCGCCTTCGGCACCGCGATGGCCGGCATGAACATCTTCATCTACCAGGCCTCCGACCGTATCCCGCTGGGTGTCGCGGTCACGCTGGAGGTCCTCGGGCCCCTCGCACTCTCCGTCGTCGTCTCGCGCCGCCTGATCAACCTGGTCTGGGCCGGTCTCGCGCTCGGCGGCGTACTCCTGCTCGGCGGCGGCGGCTTCGGCCGGCTCGACCCGCTCGGTGCCGCATTCGCCCTCGGCGCGGGCGCCATGTGGGCCGCGTACATCATCTTCAGCGCCCGCACCGGCCGCCGCTTCCCGCAGTTCGACGGCCTCGCGCTGGCGATGGCGGTCGCCGCCCTGATCAGTCTGCCGCTCGGGCTCGCCGAGGCGGGTACCAAGCTGCTCGTGCCGTCCACGCTCGGGCTCGGCCTCGCGGTCGCGCTCATGTCGTCCGTCCTGCCGTACGCGATGGAACTGCTCGCGCTGCGCCGTCTGCCCGCCCCGACCTTCGCGGTGCTGATGAGCCTGGAGCCCGCGATCGCCGCGACGGCCGGGTTCCTGGTGCTGCACCAGGCCCTCTCCGCTACGGACGCGCTCGCGATCGCGCTGGTCATCGCGGCGAGCATGGGCGCGATCCGGACGCAGGCGGGGCGGCCCGCGGCGGAGCGGTGAGCATGCCGCCCCGAGGGGCCGGCGGGGGCGTGCCGTACCTTGACGTCCGATCTCATCGTCAGGGCGCAGGGGCCGAGTTCCGGGGGGACGCATGACAGTCGGACAGGTGGTCCGTAGAGGGGTTCGGCTCGGGGTGCGCATCGGATGGGCGTCGGCGGCCGTCTGCGGCTCCGTATGGATCATCGCCGCCGCGATGTGGCTCTCCCTCGGGCACCGAGGTGTCGTGGAGGGTCTCCTGCGGGGTGTCACCGCCGTGGGCGGAAGCATGGCGGTCGGCGTCCTGCTGGGTGCCGTGACGGGCGGCGCGCTGGCGCTGTCTCCCGAGTGGCTCGCCGCCCGGGCCCCGTTGCGGGGGCTGCTCGCCGGAGCCGTCGCGAGCGCGGTGTTCCTGGGGGAGGCCGTCGTGGTGGCGGCCGCGACCGGCGCGGGCTACGCGCCGGTGCTGCTCACGCTCCTCGCCGCGCCGGTGGTCGGTGCGGTGGCGGCGGTGCACAGCGGGGACGTCCTGGGGCGCACGCACCACCACCCGTGGCTGCACGGCCGGATGGCCGAAAAGTAAAGCAAGCACGCTTGCTTGTTTCTGTTCGCGCTGCCATGCTCCTCGGCACACAGCCGTGTCCCGAGGGGAGCGCACCGTGTCCGACCCCGCCGTCATGCTCGACGACCTGCGTGCGGAGAGCGAGGAACTCGACGCTCTCGTCGCCGAGTCGAGCGACGAGAGATGGGCCGCCCCGACACCGGCCGCCGGCTGGACCGTCGCCCACCAGATCGCCCACCTGGCCTGGACCGACGAGGTCGCCCTGCTCGCCGTCACCGACGCCGCCACGTTCGCCGGGCACGTCGAAGAGGCCCTCGCGGAACCCGAGACCTTCGTCGACCGGGCGGCGGAGGCGGGCGCGCGGGAGCCCGTACGGGAACTGCTCGCCCGCTGGCGCGATGGACGCGAACGCCTCGACCACGCCCTGCGCACCGCGCCGGCCAAGGCCCGCTTCCCCTGGTACGGGCCGCCGATGAGCGCCGCCTCGATGGCCACCGCGCGGCTCATGGAGACCTGGGCGCACGGCCAGGACGTGGCCGACGCCCTCGGGGCCGTACGCGCACCCACCGCGCGGCTGCGGCACGTGGCCCGCATCGGCGTACGGGCCCGCGACTACGCCTACTTCGTGCGCGGCATCGAGCCCCCGAACGAGGAGTTCCGGGTCGAGCTCGTCGCGCCCGGCGGGGAGGTGTGGGCGTACGGGCCGAAGGACGCCGCCCAGCGCGTGACCGGGCCCGCGCTCGACTTCTGCCTGCTGGTCACGCAGCGCGCCCACCGCGACGACCTCGCCGTACGGGCCGAGGGCGCCGACGCCGACCGGTGGCTCGACATCGCACAGGCCTTCGCGGGCCCGGCGGGCACGGGCCGCGCGCCGAAGGAGGCCTAGAAGACATGCTCCGTATCGGCAACGCCTCCGGCTTCTACGGCGACCGCTTCGACGCCCTGCGCGAGATGCTCACCGGCGGCCCGCTGGACGTCCTCACCGGCGACTACCTCGCCGAACTCACCATGCTCATCCTCGGCCGCGACCGGCTCAAGGACCCGCGCCTCGGCTACGCCAAGACCTTCCTGCGGCAGCTGGAGGAGGGCCTCGGGCTCGCCCGGGAGCGGGGCGTGCGCATCGTCGCCAACGCCGGCGGGCTCAACCCGGCGGGGCTGGCCGCCGCGGTCCGGGAGCTGGCCGAGCGGGTCGGGGTCCCCGTACGGGTCGCCCACGTCGAGGGCGACGACCTCGCCGCCCGCTTCCCGGACGCGCTCGCCGCGCACGCGTACCTGGGCGGCGGCGGGATCGCCGCCTGCCTGCGCGCGGGCGCCGACGTGGTCGTGACCGGCCGGGTCACCGACGCGGCCCTGGTCACCGGGCCCGCGCAATGGCACTTCGGGTGGACACAGGACGACCACGACGCGCTCGCGGGCGCGGTCGTCGCCGGGCACGTACTCGAATGCGGAACCCAGGCCACCGGCGGCAACTACTCCTTCTTCACCGGCCACGACGTGCGCCGGCCCGGCTTCCCCGTCGCCGAGCTGTACGAGGACGGCTCGGCCGTCATCACCAAGCACGACGGCACCGGCGGGGTGGTGGACGTCGGCACGGTCACCGCGCAGCTGCTGTACGAGACCGGCGGCGCCCGGTATGCCGGGCCGGACGTCACCGCCCGCCTCGACTCGGTGCGCCTCACCCAGGACGGGCCGGACCGGGTCCGCATCGAGGGCGTACGGGGCGAGGCCCCGCCGCCCACCCTCAAGGCCGGGCTCAGCCGGATCGGCGGCTGGCGCAACGAGGTCGTCTTCGTCCTGACCGGGCTGGACGTGGACGCCAAGGCGGAGCTGGTGCGAGGGCAGGTGGAGGACGCCTTCGCGCGCGCCAAGTCCCGCCCGGAGGAGGTCCGTTGGGAACTGGCCCGCACCGACCACGCCGACGCCGATACGGAGGAGACCGCGAGCGCGCTGCTGCGGCTCGTCGTACGGGACCGGGACGGGGACGCCGTGGGCCGGGCCGTCAGCGGCGCCGCGATCGAGCTGGCGCTCGGCAGCTACCCGGGCTTCCATGTGACGGCTCCGCCCGGGAAGGGCACCCCGTACGGGGTGTTCGAGGCGGCGTACGTGGACGCGGGGTCGGTCGAGCACGTGGCCGTACTGCCCGACGGTGCACGGGTGCCCGTGCCCGGGGCCGCACGGACCCGGCCGCTGGAGCCGGTCCCGCAGCCGGGCCTGCCCGAGCCGCTCCCCGCAGGACCGACGCGCCGCGCGCCCCTCGGCCTGGTCGCGGGGGCCCGCAGCGGCGACAAGGGCGGCGACGCGAACCTCGGGGTGTGGGTGCGCACGGACGAGGCCTGGCGCTGGCTGGCCCATGAGCTGACCGTGGACCGCTTCCGCGCGCTCCTCCCCGAGACCGCGGGCCTCGACGTCGTACGGCACGTCCTGCCGAACCTGCGCGCGCTGAACTTCACCGTCGAAGGTCTCCTCGGCGAAGGAGTCGCCGCGCAGGCCCGCTTCGACCCGCAGGCGAAAGGGCTGGGCGAGTGGCTGCGCGCCCGGCACATCGACATCCCGGAGGTCCTGCTGTGACCGTGATCGCCAGTGCGCTCGACCCCACGAGCCCCGACCACGTCGCCCACCGCGCGGCCATGCTCGACAAGCTCGCCGCGCTCGACGCCGAACACGCGAAGGCGCTCGCGGGAGGCGGCGAGAAGTACACGGCCCGGCACCGGGGGCGCGGCAAGCTGCTCGCCCGCGAGCGGATCGAGCTGCTGCTCGACCCCGACACACCGTTCCTGGAGCTGTCGCCGCTCGCCGCCTGGGGGAGCGACTACCCCGTCGGCGCGTCCATCGTCACCGGCATCGGCACGGTCGAGGGCGTCGAGTGCCTGATCACCGCCAACGACCCGACCGTACGCGGCGGCGCCAGCAACCCCTGGACCCTGAAGAAGGCCCTGCGCGCGAACGAGATCGCCTTCGCCAACCGCCTCCCCGTCATCAGCCTCGTCGAGTCCGGCGGCGCCGATCTCCCCTCCCAGAAGGAGATCTTCATCCCCGGCGGGGCGCTGTTCCGCGACCTGACCCGGCTGTCGGCGGCCGGGATCCCCACGATCGCCGTCGTCTTCGGCAACTCCACCGCCGGCGGGGCGTACGTACCCGGGATGTCCGACCACACCGTCATGATCAAGGAGCGGTCGAAGGTCTTCCTCGGCGGCCCGCCGCTCGTCAAGATGGCCACCGGCGAGGAGAGCGACGACGAGTCCCTCGGCGGCGCCGAGATGCACGCCCGCACCTCAGGGCTCGCCGACCACTACGCCCACGACGAGCACGACGCGATCCGCCACGCCCGCCGGATCGTCGCCCGCCTCAACCACCGCAAGGCGCACACCGATCCGGCCCCGGCGGCCGGCCCGAAGTACGACGAGGAGGAGCTCCTCGGCATCGTTCCGGAGGACCTCAAGACGCCCTTCGACCCGCGCGAGGTCATCGCCCGGATCGTCGACGGCTCCGACTTCGACGAGTTCAAGCCCCTGTACGGGACCTCGCTCACCACGGGCTGGGCATCGCTGCACGGCTACCCCGTCGGCATCCTCGCCAACGCCCAGGGCGTGCTGTTCAGCGCCGAGTCGCAGAAGGCCGCCCAGTTCATCCAGCTCGCCAACCAGCGCGACATCCCGCTGCTCTTCCTCCACAACACCACCGGCTACATGGTCGGCAAGGAGTACGAACAGGGCGGCATCATCAAGCACGGCGCGATGATGATCAACGCGGTGTCGAACTCGAAGGTCCCGCACCTGTCGGTCCTGATGGGCGCCAGCTACGGCGCCGGGCACTACGGCATGTGCGGACGGGCCTACGACCCCCGCTTCCTCTTCGCCTGGCCCAGCGCCAAGTCCGCCGTCATGGGCCCGCAGCAGCTCGCCGGTGTGCTGTCGATCGTCGCCCGGCAGTCGGCCGCCGCGAAGGGGCAGCCGTACGACGACGAGGCCGACGCCGGCCTGCGCGCGATGGTGGAGCAGCAGATCGAGAGCGAGTCGCTGCCGATGTTCCTGTCCGGGCGGCTGTACGACGACGGGGTCATCGACCCGCGAGACACGCGGACGGTCCTCGGGCTCTGTCTCTCCGCGATCCACACGGCACCGGTCGAAGGCGCGCGCGGCGGCTTCGGCGTCTTCAGGATGTGAGGCCAGAGATGATCGAGTCCGTTCTTGTCGCCAACCGGGGCGAGATCGCCTGCCGGGTCTTCCGCACCTGCCGTGAGCTGGGCATCGCGACGGTCGCCGTGCACTCCGACCCGGACGCCGGCGCGCTGCACGTACGCGAGGCGGACGCGGCGGTACGGCTTCCCGGCGCCACGCCCGCCGAGACGTATCTGCGCGGCGACCTGGTGGTGAAGGCGGCGCTCGCGGCGGGCGCGGACGCGGTGCACCCGGGGTACGGGTTCCTCTCCGAGAACGCCGACTTCGCGCGGGCCGTCATCGACGCCGGGTTGGTGTGGATCGGCCCGCCGCCGCCCGCGATCGAGGCGATGGCGTCCAAGACGCGGGCGAAGGAGCTCCTCGGGATCGCCCCGCTCGTGGCCGCCGACGTCACGGCCGCCGACCTGCCGGTCCTGGTGAAGGCGGCGGCCGGCGGCGGCGGGCGCGGCATGCGGATCGTCCGCGAACTGGCGGCCCTGGAAGGGGAGCTGGCCGCCGCCTCCGCGGAGGCGGCGAGCGCCTTCGGGGACGGCGAGGTGTTCGTCGAGCCGTACGTGGAGAACGGGCGCCACGTCGAGGTGCAGGTCCTGGCGGACACGTACGGGACGGTGTGGGCGCTCGGCACCCGCGACTGCTCGCTCCAGCGCCGCCACCAGAAGGTGATCGAGGAGGCCCCGGCGCCCGGCCTGCCGCCGTCGCTGCTCGCGGAGCTGTACGACCGGTCGGTGTCGGCGGCGAAGGCGGTCGGCTACGTCGGCGCGGGCACCGTCGAGTTCCTGGTCGCGGACGGACAGGCGCACTTCCTGGAGATGAACACGCGCCTCCAGGTGGAGCACCCGGTGACGGAGGAGGTCCACGACGTGGACCTCGTCGCCCTCCAGATCGCCGTCGCCGAGGGCACCCCGCTCCCGGCGGACCCCCCGCCCGCGCACGGCCACGCCATCGAGGCCCGCCTCTACGCGGAGGACCCGGCGTCGGGCTGGACCCCGCAGACGGGGGCGCTGCACACCCTGGAGTTCCCGGACCGGGCGGGTCCCCACGGCGCCCCGCGCGTCCGCGTCGACACCGGATACCTCTCGGGCGACGCCATCGGGGTCCATTACGACGCCATGCTCGCCAAGGTCGTCGTCCACGCGGCCACCCGTGCCGAGGCCGTCCGTAAGCTCACGCACGTCCTTGAACGGGCTCGGATCCACGGGCCCGTGACCAACAGGGACCTGCTGGTCGCCTCCCTGCGGCACCCCGACTTCCACGATCCCGCCCGTATCGACACCGGGTTCTACGAGCGGAACCTCGACGCCCTCACGCAGGCACCGCCCGGCGAGGCGCACGCGGCCGTCGCCGCCGCGCTCGCGCGGGCCGCCGCCCACCAGGGGCGCTTCGGGGGCGGTTGGCGGAACGTGCGCTCGCAGGACCAGGTCGCCACGTACGGGGACCACGAGGTCCGCTACCGGCCCACCCGGGAGGGGTACACCGTCACCGCCCCCGAGGGCATCCGGCCCGTGAGCGTCGCCGCCGATCGCGTACGGCTCGAAGTCGACGGTGTCGTCCGGGACTTCGAGGTCGCCCGCCACGGCGACACCGTCCACGTCGGCCCCCACCGGCTCACCGCC
Source organism: Streptomyces sp. NPDC000410 (assembly GCF_040300305.1). Lineage (NCBI taxonomy): Bacteria > Bacillati > Actinomycetota > Actinomycetes > Kitasatosporales > Streptomycetaceae > Streptomyces > Streptomyces sp. NPDC000410. The sequence goes on along the minus strand of NZ_JBEPDM010000015.1, from coordinate 65,706 downwards.
GCACCCCGCTTCCCCGATCCCACCGACCGGCGCGAGCCCGGGTCGCTGCTCGCGCCGATGCCTGGGACGGTCGTCCGGGTCGCCGACGGGCTGGCGCCCGGGGCCGAGGTCACCCAGGGGCAGCCGCTCGTCTGGCTGGAGGCCATGAAGATGGAGCACCGCATCTGCGCCCCCGCCTCCGGCACGCTCACCGCGCTCCACGCCGCCCCCGGCCGCCAGGTCGAGGTCGGCGCACTACTCGCCGTCGTACAGGAGGACAAGTCATGAGCGAAGAGCACGATGACCTGCGCGCCGCCGTCGCCGCGCTCGGGCAGCGGCACGGCCGCGGCTTCGACCGCGAGGCCCTGTGGGCCGAGGCCGCGAAGCTCGGCTACCTGGGCGTCAACCTCCCCGAGGAGTACGGGGGCGGGGGCGGCGGCATCGCCGAGCTGTCCATCGTCCTGGAGGAGCTGGGCGCGGCGGGCTGCCCACTGCTCATGATGGTGGTCTCGCCCGCCATCTGCGGCACCGTCATCGCCCGCTTCGGCACGGACGACCAGAAGCGCCAGTGGCTCCCCGGCCTCGCCGACGGCACCCGCACCATGGCCTTCGGCATCACCGAGCCCGACGCCGGCTCGAACTCCCACCGGATCACCACCACCGCCCGCAGGACACCGGAAGGCTGGAGCCTCACCGGCCGCAAGGTGTTCATCTCCGGCGTCGACATCGCCGACGCGACCCTCATCGTCGGCCGCACGGAGGACGCCCGCACCGGCCGCCTCAAACCGTGCCTGTTCATCGTCCCGCGCGACGCCCCCGGCTTCAGCCGCTCGCTCATCGACATGGAACTGCACGCCGCAGAGAAGCAGTTCGAGCTCGTCCTCGACGACGTACGGCTCCCCGCCGACGCGCTCGTCGGCGACGAGGACGCCGGCCTGCTCCAGCTCTTCGCCGGGCTCAACCCCGAGCGGATCATGACCGCCGCCTTCGCGATCGGCATGGGGCGCCATGCCCTCACCCGCGCCGTCGAGTACGCCAAGGACCGCCAGGTCTGGAAGGACCCCATCGGCGCCCACCAGGCCATCGCCCACCCGCTCGCCCAGGCCCACATCGAGCTGGAACTCGCCCGCCTGATGATGCAGAAGGCCGCCGCGTGCTACGACGCGGGCGACGACACCGGCGCAGGCGAGGCCGCCAACATGGCCAAGTACGCCGCGGGCGAAGCCTGCGTGAAGGCCGTCGACCAGGCCGTCCACACCCTCGGCGGCAACGGCCTCACCCGCGAGTACGGACTCGCGCAGCTCATCACCGCCGCCCGCGTCGCCCGGATCGCCCCGGTCAGCCGCGAGATGATCCTCAATTACGTGTCCCACCAGTCCCTGGGGCTCCCCAAGTCGTACTGACAGAGGAGATTCTGGCGAGCACGACGCACGACGCACGACTGCGACTCACCCACCGAAGTCGAAGGGGCTGCTGTTCATGCCGACCAATGTGTTCGTCAGCGAGTACGCGGATGTCCCCGCCCTCTCCCTCCCCATCCACGACGCCGTCCTCGGCAGGGCGGCCGAGTACGGCGACACCGTCGCGCTGATCGACGGGGCGGGAGACACGACACTCACGTACGCCCAGCTCGACACGTTCCACCGGCGCATCGCCGCCGCGCTCGGCGCCGCCGGTGTGCGCAAGGGTGACGTCCTCGCCCTGCACAGTCCCAACACGGTCGCCTACCCGACGGTCTTCTACGGCGCCACGCGCGCCGGGGCCTGCGTCACCCCCGTCCATCCGCTCGCCACGGCGGAGGAGTTCGCGAAACAGCTCGCCGACTCCTCCGCCCGCTGGATCGTCACCGTCTCGCCGCTCCTCGAAGTGGCCCGCCGCGCCGCCGAACTCGTCGGCGGCATCGACGAGATCTTCGTCTGCGACCGGGCGGAGGGACACCGCTCGGTCCTCGACATGCCGGCCTCCACCGCCCCCGAACCGCAGGTGTCCATCGACCCGGACGAGGACGTCGCCGCCCTCCCCTACTCCTCCGGCACCACCGGCGCCCCCAAGGGCGTCATGCTCACGCACCGCTCCATCGCGACCAACCTCGTCCAGCTGGAGCCGCTGATCCCGATGCGGCCCGGCGACCGGATACTCGCCGTGCTGCCGTTCTTCCACATCTACGGGCTCACCGCCCTGATGAACGCCCCGCTGCGGCTCGGCGCCACCGTCGTCGTACTGCCCCGCTTCGACCTCGACCAGTACCTGGCCACGATCGAGAAGCACCGCATCAACGCCCTGTACGTCGCCCCGCCGATCGTCCTCGCCCTCGCCAAACACCCGGCCGTCGCCCGCTACGACCTCTCCTCGCTGGAGTACGTCGTCAGCGCCGCAGCCCCGCTCGACGCGGCCCTCGCCCAGGCCTGCTCGGCCCGGCTGAACCTGCCGCCCGTACGGCAGGCCTACGGCATGACCGAGCTCTCGCCAGGCACCCACGCTGTCCCCCTCGACGCCCCGAACCCCCCGCCCGGCGCCGTCGGCAAGCTGCTGCCCGGCACCGAGATGCGGCTCCTGTCCCTCGACGGCGCGGGCAAGGACGCGGGCCCCGGCGAGGAGGGCGAGGTCGCCATCCGGGGACCGCAGGTGATGAAGGGCTACCTGAACCGCCCCGACGCCACCGCCGACATGATCGACGCCGACGGCTGGGTGCACACCGGAGACATCGGGCGGGTCGACGACGAGGGCTGGCTGTTCGTCGTCGACCGGGTCAAGGAACTGATCAAGTACAAGGGCTTCCAGGTCGCCCCGGCCGAGCTGGAGGCCCTGCTGCTCACCCACGACTCCATCGCCGACGCGGCGGTGATCGGCGGGTACGACGCCGACGGCAACGAGGTGCCGGTCGCGTACGTCGTACGGCAGCCCACCGCGGCCGGCCTCACGGCGGACGACGTCATCGCGTACGTCGCCGCGCGCGTCGCCCCGTACAAGAAGATCCGTCGCGTCGAGTTCATCACGGGAGTACCGAGGGCGGCCTCGGGAAAAATCCTGCGACGCGAACTGCGTGACCGCGAAAGCCGCGAAAGGGAGAACACATGATCACCACCGGCTCCGAGCGCGGCATCGCCACCCTCACCCTGGACTCGCCGGAGAACCGCAACGCCCTGTCGGCGCGGCTCGTCGGCGAGCTGGCGGAGGCGCTGACGGCGTGCGGGAAGGACCCGGCCGTACGCGCCGTCGTCCTCACCCACAGCGGGGGCACCTTCAGCGCGGGCGCCGACCTGAAGTCCCCGCCGAGCCCCTACACCTTCGTGGCGCTGCTGCGGCAGATCGTGGAGCTGCCCAAGCCCGTGGTGGCCCGGGTGGCCGGCCACGTCCGGGCAGGGGGCCTCGGCCTCGTCGGCGCCTGCGACATCGCGGCCGCGTCCTCGGGGTCCGACTTCGCCTTCACCGAGGTGCGCATCGGGGTCGCCCCGGCGGTCATCTCGCTGCCGCTGCTGCCGCGCCTGGAACCGCGCGCGGCGGCCCGCTACTACCTGAGCGGTGAGCGCTTCGACGCCGCCGAGGCCGCCCGCATCGGGCTGGTGACCGCCGTCGGCGACGACGTCGACGCGGCACTCGCGCCCGTGCTCGACGGCTTGCGAGGAGCCTCGCCCCAGGCCCTCGACGCGACGAAGCAACTGCTCACGGCTAGGGTTCGGGAGACCTTCGACCGCGACGCGGAGGACCTCGTACAGCGCTCGGCGTCGCTCTTCGCCTCGGCGGAGGCGCGCGAAGGGATGGCCGCCTTCCTCGAACGACGGGACCCCGCATGGCTGTTGTGAGCCCTCCCAAGCAGGACCGCAGCCGGGCCACCCGGCAGCGCCTGCTGGAGGCGGCCGTCGCCTGCCTCGCCGAGCACGGCTGGGCGGGCTCGACCGTCTCGGTGGTCGCCGAGCGGGCCGGGGTCTCGCGCGGCGCGGCGCAGCACCACTTCCCGACGCGGGAGGACCTGTTCACGGCGGCGGTCGAATACGTGGCGGAGGAACGCTCCTCGGCACTGCGGGCCCTCCCGGTGCAGAACCGGGCCGCCGTGGTGGAGGCCCTCGTCGACCTCTACACCGGCCCGCTGTTCCGGGCCGCCCTGCATCTGTGGGTCGCCGCGTCCAACGAGGAGCAGCTGCGCGGCCGGGTCACCGAACTGGAGGCACGGGTCGGGCGCGAGACCCACCGCATAGCCGTCGCACTGCTGGGCGCGGACGAGTCGGTGCCGGGGGTCCGGGAGACCGTGCAGGGGCTGCTGGACATGGCCCGCGGGCTGGGGCTGGCGAACCTGCTGACGGACGACGGGGTGCGGCGGGAACGGGTGGTGGCCGAGTGGGGGCGGCTGGTGGAGGAGCGGCTGGGGTGAGCCGGGGCCGTGCCGGTCGGTGTCGGCACAGGCCGTGCCGGTCTGGGCCGTGCCCGGCCCGGCCCGTGCCGTGCCCGGTCGTGCCGTGCCCGGTCGTGCCGGTCGGCGCCGACTCATGCCGACACGTGCCGTGCCGTGCCGTGCCGTGCCGTGCCCGGTCGTGCCCGGTCGTGCGTGCCTGCCCGTGCCGGTCGTTGCCGACGCATGCCTGCCCGTACCGTCCCGTACTGGCTGTACCGGTCGCTGCCGACGCATGCCTGGCTCGTGCCGGTCGCGTGCCCCCTTCGTACTCGTCAGGGCCCGTCGTCCACGGCATGGATCCACGGCATGGATCCACGGCATGGATCCACGGCATGGATCCACGGCATGGATCTGTGGCGCGGGTCACGCCCCGCGCCCCGCGGCCCCCGGCGTACCCTTTCCGCATGCTTCCGCTCGTACGCCGCCGCCACGTGGACTTCGTCCGCGTCACGAGCATGGGCTGTCGTACGTCCGTCTGACCTCCGACGCAGGCCCCCACTCCACCCCACCCGGCCCTCCGGCCCCGCCCCACCCAGGCGGACACCGGAAAGATCCGGACCCGGTCACCACCGGGACCGCCGGCCGGGACGAGACACAGCGGACGCACCCATGTCTTCTTCGCAGTCGTACTCGCAGCTCCCCGTCATCGACCTCTCCGCGGCCGACCGCGGCCCCGCCGCCCGCGCCGACCTGCGCACCCGGCTCCACAGCGCCGCCCACGACGTCGGCTTCTTCCAGCTGACCGGCCACGGCGTGACCGAAGCCGAGACCACCGCGCTCATGACCGCCATGCGGGACTTCTTCGCACTGCCCGAGCCCGACCGGCTCGCCATCGACAACGTCAACTCACCGCACTTCCGCGGCTACACGCGCACCGGCGACGAACGCACCGGCGGCAGCCGCGACTGGCGCGACCAGCTCGACATAGGCGCCGAACGGCCCGCCCACGTCCCCGGCCCCGGGGATCCCGCCTACTGGTGGCTCCAGGGCCCCAACCAGTGGCCCACCGCCCTGCCCGGACTGCGCGACGCCGCGCTCACCTGGATCGACCGGCTCAGCGCGGTCGCCCACAAGCTGCTCCACGAACTGCTCGCCGCGATCGGCGCGCCGCCGGACTTCTACGACGACGTCTTCGGCGACCACGCGCATCCGCACCTCAAGCTGGTGCGCTACCCCGGCAGCCCCGGGGACGGCGCCGGCCAGGGCGTCGGCGCCCACAAGGACTACGGCTTCCTCACCCTGCTCCACCAGGACCGGATCGGCGGCCTCCAGGTGCAGCGGGAGGACGGAGCCTTCCACGACGTACCGCCGCTGCCCGGCGCGTTCGTCGTCAACCTCGGAGAGCTGCTCGAAGTCGCCACCAACGGCTATCTGCTCGCCACCAACCACCGGGTGACCAGCCCGCCCGGCGCCACCGAACGCTACTCCGTGCCGTTCTTCTACAACCCGCGCCTCGACGCACGGATCGCCCCGGTGCCGTTCCCGCACGCGGCCGACGCGCCCGGAGTCACCGCGGACCCCGCCAACCCGCTGTTCGCGGAGTACGGCCGCAACGAGCTCAAGGGCAAGCTGCGGGCGCACCCGCTGGTCGCCGCCCGCCACCATCCGGGGCTGCTGGAGCGGGCGGCATGACCAGCGGCGTTCAGCCCGCGAGGTCCGTGATGTCGGAGTAGCCCTCGATCTGGCGCGGGTCGCGCGACGCCGGACCGACGTACCGGGCGGACGGACGCACCAGCCGCCCGGTGCGCTTCTGCTCCAGGATGTGCGCCGACCACCCCGCCGTACGCGCACACGTGAACATCGACGTGAACATGTGCGCCGGGACCTCCGCGAAGTCCAGCGTGATCGCCGCCCAGAACTCCACGTTCGTCGCCAGGACACGGTCCGGGCGCCGGTTGTGCAGCTCCTCCAGCGCGGCCTTCTCCAGCGCCTCGGCGACCTCGAAACGCGGCGCGCCCAGCTCCTTCGCCGTACGCCGCAGGACACGGGCGCGCGGGTCCTCCGCCCGGTACACGCGGTGGCCGAAGCCCATCAGCCGCTCGCCCCGGTCCAGCGCCTGCTTGACGTACGCCGTCGCGTCGCCGGTCCGCTCGATCTCCTCGATCATGCCGAGGACACGGGACGGCGCGCCGCCGTGCAGCGGGCCCGACATGGCGCCGACGGCGCCGGACAGCGCGGCCGCGACATCGGCACCCGTCGAGGCGATGACCCGCGCCGTGAACGTCGAGGCGTTCATGCCGTGCTCGGCGGCCGAGGTCCAGTACGCGTCGACGGCCTTGACGTGCTTCGGGTCCGGCTCACCACGCCAGCGGATCATGAACCGCTCGACCACGGACTGCGCCTTGTCGATCTCCTTCTGCGGCACCATCGGCAGACCCTGCCCGCGCGCACTCTGTGCCACGTACGACAGCGCCATGACGGCGGCCCGCGCGAGGTCGTCGCGGGCGGTCGCCTCGTCGATGTCGAGGAGCGGCTTCAGCCCCCACACGGGCGCGAGCATCGCCAGCGCCGACTGCACGTCGACACGGATGTCACCCGAGTGCACCGGGATCGGGAACGGCTCGGCGGCCGGCAGCCCCGGGTTGAACGCCCCGTCCACCAGCAGGCCCCACACATTGCCGAACGAGACGTGACCGACGAGATCCTCGATGTCGACGCCTCGGTAACGGAGCGCGCCGCCCTCCTTGTCGGGTTCGGCGATCTCCGTCTCGAACGCGACGACTCCTTCGAGTCCGGGTACGAAGTCGGACATCAGGCGGCTCCTCATGATGTGGGTGAGACAAGCGTCGGTCGGGTGGCACCGGACGTACCTGATGGGTCACCCCGGTGATGCCCCGTGCGGTGGGTGGTCACCCCAGCCGCGTCGTAGGGAGGCCACAGTGGCCCAGCGCCTGATTTTGGCGGGTTCCGACACTGCGGGGAAGCGTGACATCCGGCACACTGCGCCGATCCGGTCGAGGAGGATTAGCGGCACGCGGTGCCGGGCACACTGGGCTCCTGCGGCAGGATGATCCCCGTGACCGACGCACTCGACCCAGCCGCCATGCGCGAGCACTACCGCTCGACGCCGCTCGACGAGGCGGAACTCCCCGCCGAGCCGATGGAACAGTTCGTCCAGTGGTTCAAGGACGCCGCCGCCGGCCACCTCCATGAGCCGAACGCCATGATCGTCTCGACCGCGGACGCCGAGGGCCGCCCCTCCTCCCGGACCGTGCTGCTCAAGCACTTCGACGACCACGGATTCGTCTTCTACACCAACTACGACTCCCGCAAGGGCCGCGAGCTCGCCGCCAACCCGCACATCTCGCTGCTCTTCCCCTGGCACCCCCTGACCCGCCAGGTCATCGTCACGGGCACCGCGGCCCGCGTCGGCCGCGACGAGACCGCCGCCTACTTCCGCACCCGCCCCCACGGCTCCCAGCTCGGCGCCTGGGCGAGCGCCCAGTCCTCCACGATCGCCTCCCGCGAGGAGCTGGTACGCCGCTACGAGGAGCTCGCCACCCGCTACCCACCGGGCGAACAGGTGCCGGTGCCCCCGCACTGGGGCGGCTACCGGGTCACTCCGGAGACGGTGGAGTTCTGGCAGGGCCACGAGAACCGGCTGCACGACCGGCTGCGGTACGTGCGGACGCCGGAGGCGGCCGAGGGGTGGCGGGTGGAGCGCCTGTCTCCCTGAGCGGTTCGCTCCCTGATCTGCTCGCCGAAGAACGCAGAAACCCGCGGGCTCTGGTCTCCTCCGAGGAGGAAGCCGGCCGGACGTACCGGCGAGCCCGCGGGTCGGTGACTGCTTGGGATTTCGGCAGACGGCCTGCCGAGGTGCACAGAGTGCGACGACGGGCCGCTAGCCCGCAGCCACCTCGCTCGTCCGGTAAGAAATCACTTCCGGATCACCTCCTTTCGTACGTGCGACACACACTAGGAGCCTGTCCCGGGATGCTCAACCAGTTTTTTCCGGGGCGACGATTTCCGGGAAATTAGTGTGTCCTGCGTCACGTTCCAGTTGAATGACGTGCGTGCGTCTGCACGTGTGTACATGTCCTGCAGGGGGTGCCGGGATGAGCGCGTCCAGGAGTGAGGCGGCCCATGCGCTGGGGCCGGACGGACCCGAGCCCGAACGCGGGACGGACCGCGAGACCGAGCGTGACGCCGAGCGCGACGGACCCGGGTCGGACCTGCTCGCGGCGTTGCTGGACGGGATGGACGCGGCGCTGTGCGCGTTCGACGCGGACGGGGTGATCACGCACTGGAACCGGGAGGCCGAGCGGATTCTCGGCTGGTCGGCCGAGGAGGCCGTCGGGCGGCGCGGGTTCGCGGGGTGGGCGGCGCGGGCCGCCGACGCGGATGAGGTGCAGGCGCGGCTGATGGCCACGATGCAGGCACCGGGGCGGCAGGTGCACGAGTTCGCGCTGCTCCGCAAGGACGGCGGGCGGGTGCTCGTACGGACGCAGTCGGCCGGAGTGCGCGGGGCGGACGGGAAGCCCGCGGGGGTGTACTGCGCGTTCAGCGAGGTGCACGCGCAGATCGATCTGGAGCGGTCGATCGCGCTGAGCGAGGCACTGTTCGAGGACGCGTCGTGGGGTGTCGTGCTCGTGGACGTCGACCTGCGCCCCACCGTGGTCAACCGGCACGCCGCGCGGATCCTGGGTTCCGGCGGGCGTACGGGGCCGCTGGGGCGGCCGCTGGGCGAGCTGATCGTGCAGGGCGTGGAGGAGCTGGAGGGAGCGCTGCACCATGTGCTCGCGGAGGGGGCGCCGAGGTCGCTCGTCGAGCTGTGGGTGACGGTGAGCACGGACGAGGGGGAGCGCAGGCGCTGCTGGCGCAGCGGGTTCCTGCGGCTGGCGTCGCCGCTGGCGGAGGAGCCGGTGCCGCTGGGAGTGGGCTGGCTGTTCGAGGACGTGACGGAGGCGAAGCTCGCGGAGCAGGAGGCGGACCGGCTGCGGTTCCGCTTCAGCCAGCTGCACCGCGCCGCGCGGGCGGCGGCCGAGTGCGAGGACCCGATGGAGGCGGCGACGGCGCAGGTGGACTTCGCGCTGGCGGGCTTCGCGGACCACGCGTTCGTCGACGTGCTCGCGGGGGAGCGGCTGGTGCGGGCCGCGGCCACGCCCTCGGGCGCACCGGGCCCGGTCGCGCGGGTGACCGGAGCGGGGATTCCGGTGCGGTACGCGCAAGGGCATCCGGCGTTGCAGGCGCTGGACCGTATCGGCTCGGTCCGGGCGAGCGCGAAGGCGAGCGGGAAGGCGAGCGGGAAGGCGGACACGGGCCGGGACGGGGGCGCGGAGGCGTGGGCGACCGAGCGCCAGTGGCCGCGTGACGCGGTGCACGCCCTGTGCACGGTGCTGCGCAGCGGGGGGCGGTCGGTGGGCGTGCTGACCTTCCTGCGGGCGGGGAACCGGCCTGCCTTCGAGCGGCAGGACGCGGTGTACGCGGAGTGTGTGGCGACGAGGGTTGCGGGGGCGCTGGCGCTGGCGGGCGTGGGGTTGGGCGGGTAGCAGCCCCTCGGGGCCGGGGCCGGGGCCGGGGCCGGTGGGGGCGGGCCGCTGTACGGGGCTTTTCTCCCCGCCCCGCCCCTTCCCGCAGTGTCGATGTGCGGCTCCGCCGCGTGGGGGGCAAGCCCCCAGACCCCCGTACGGCCTTCGGCCGTGTCCTCGATCTCCCCCTACGCCCTGCGGGCGTGGGGGGACCCCCAGACGGGCTGGATTTTCCAGCTCCGCCGGCGATTGAGGCGCGGAGCCCCCGCCCACCTACACCGCGTGCAGTGCCAGCGTCGGTGACAGTCTCGCCGCCCGGACCGCCGGGTACAGGCCCGCCACCGTGCCGATCAGCAGCGTCGCGCCGAAGCCGGCCGCCGCCGCCCACGGGGGGACGACCCAGGGCAGGCCGCCGCCGTACGCGTACACGCCGGTGGCCAGCGCGCCGAGGGCGACGCCCGCCAGGCCGCCGAGGCCGGACAGCATCAGGGACTCGGTCACGAACTGGATGCGGATCTGGCCCCGGGTCGCGCCGAGTGAGCGCCGCAGGCCGATCTCGTAGCGGCGCTCCAGGACCGAGATGATCATGGTGTTGGCGACGCCGACACCGCCCACCAGCAACGCGATCCCGCCGAGGCCGAGCAGCAGGCTGCTGAACGCGCCCTCCGTCGCGGCCTTCGCCTGGAGGGCCGCCGACGGGTCGCTCACCCGCACGTTCTGCGGGTTCTCCGGGTCGATGCTCGGTGCGAGCAGGGAGCGTACGTCCTTGACCGAGGCGTCCGTGGAGCGTTCGTACACCGACGTCGGATGGCCGTCGAAGCCGAGCAGCTTCTGCGCGGCCTCCCACCCCACCAGCGCCGAGCGTTCGATCTCGGGGGCGAGCGGCAGCGGGGCGAGGACGCCGACGACCGTGAAGTACCGGTCGCCGAGCCACACCTGCTGGCCGGGGGCCGTGATGCCGAGGCGCCGGGCGGCGACGTGGCCGAGGACGACCGACGGGTAGCGGCCGTTGGCCCGGTTGAGCCAGGTGCCGCTGTCGGTCTTTCCGCGCAGCACCTTCAGCAGGTCCTCGGTGGCGGCGACGACCTCGATGCCGCCGGTCTCGTCCTCGTCGATCTTCTCGTTGCGGCGTACGGACGAGGAGAGGGCCCCGGTCGCCGCTGCCTCCTCGACTCCGGCGATACGGCCGACCATGCCGACGGCGTCCTTGGGCAGTTTCACCTGCTCGCCCGCGAACATCGACTCCCCGGGCGTCGCCACCAGCATGTTGGTGCCGAGCTTGTCGAGGCGCTGCATCAGCTGGGCCTGGCTGGACGCGGAGATGCCGACGACCGCGATCATCGTGGCGATGCCGATGGCGATGCCGAGCGCGGACAGCACGACCCGTACGGGTCTGCTGCGCAGGCCCGCCGAGCCGACGTGGAGGACGTCGCGGGGGCCGAGTCTGGCCGCGGAGAGTGTCGTACGGGCCATCAGGCGGCGCCCCTGACATCCTCGACGACCGCCCCGTCCCGGATCCGCACCTGGCGCGGCAGGCGCCCCGCGATCTCCGCGTCATGGGTGATGACGGCGATGGTCGCCCCGTCCTCGCCCAGGTCGTGGAGCAGCTCCATCACCGCCTCGCCCGAGGCCGAGTCCAGTGCGCCGGTCGGCTCGTCGGCGAGGAGCAGGTCGGGTTCGCCGACCACCGCGCGGGCGATGGCGACGCGCTGCTTCTGGCCGCCGGACAGCTCGTGCGGGCGGTGCTTCATCCGGTCCGCGAGTCCGACGCGCTCCAGCGCGGCGGCCGCCCTGCGCCGTCGTTCGGCGCGGGGGAGGCCGGAGTACAGCAGGCCCTCGGCCACGTTGTCCCGCGCGCTGATGCCGGGGACCAGGTGGAACGACTGGAAGACGAAGCCGATGTGCCGGGCGCGCAGCGCGGACAGTCTGCGGTCGGAGAGCTTCGCGACGTCGTGTCCGGCGATGGCGACCGAACCGGCCGTGGGGCGGTCCAGGGTGCCGACGATGTGCAGCAGGGTGGACTTGCCGGACCCGGAGGGGCCGACGATGGCGAGGAGTTCGCCGGGGTCGATGGTGAGGTCGACGCCCCGGAGCGCGGCGACACCGCCCGCGTACTCCTTGGTGACGCCGCTGAGCTGGACCACCGGTGTCATATCGCGGGCACCCCGACCTTCATGCCCTCGCGCAGTCCGCCGCCGGACACCTCGACCCGGCCCTGCCCGAACATGCCGAGTTCCACCTTCACTTCCCGCGCCGTGCCCTTCTCCACGACCTGGACGCCGAAGCCGCCGCCGGGCAGGGCGAGGAGCGCGTTGACGGGGACGGACAGCACGCCCTTACGGGTCTGCCCGGTGAGGTTCACGGTGACGGGGGACTGATCGATGCCGCCGACGTCGTCCGGCTTGTCGAAGGAGACCGTGACGGTGACCTTGGGGGTCTTGTCCTGCGGGTCGTCGCCGCCCGCCTCGGCGGTGCGGCCGACCGACGACACCTTCCCGGCCGCGCTCGTGCCGTCCGGCAGGTCGACCGTGACCCTGGTGCCGGACTTGACGAGCCGGCTCTCGGCGACGTCGATCCGGAAGGTGACGATCCGTTCGGATCCGGTCGTGGTCAGGACCGGTTTGCCGGGACCGACCTGGTCGCCGACGGCGGAGCCGTTCGCCTTGATGCGTACGGCTCCGGGCGCGAAGGTGATCTGGTCGGGCCCGACCTGCCCGGTCTGCTTGAGCTTGTGCGACTTCTGCCAGCGCTTGACGGCGGCGGCCGTCCTGTCCGTGTACTCGTCGTCGGGGGTGAACCCGGTGTAGCCGAGCGCGGCGAGGTTCTGTTCCAGCTCCTCGACGTCGCGGCCCTCGTCGCCGTCCTTCAGGGTCCGGTACATGGGCCCGGCCCCGTACATCAGCCGGACCGGCTTCCCGTCGATCTCGTACAGCTTCCCGTCCCGTTCGACGTGGGAGCCGGTGGAAGCGGCCCAGGTCAGGATGCCGGGCGCGCCCGCGTTGAGCCCCCGCTCCTTGGCGTAGCCGAGGGTGCCGTCGGCCCGGCTGCTGTCGCTGAGGTCGCCGCGGGTGACGGGAGTGGTCGCCGGGGGCAGTCCGGAGCGCTTCTGCGGGGTGCTCTCGTCGGGGGTGGTCAGGGTGGTGACCGCCACGCCGCCGCCCGCGACGGCGAGTACGGCGAGAGCGATCACGAGGATGCGGCGCGCCCTCATCGCATGGTCCCTTCGCACTCCTTGTTGGCCTTGTCCCACTTCTCCTTCTCCGCGCCCTTCGGGACGGGCATCGCCTTCACCGGCTTGTTGTCGAACGTCGGGTCGGGGAAGTCGATGCCGTTGTCGCGCATGCAGCGGGCGAACTTGAGGGCCTTGTCCTTGTCGGCCTGGGTGATCTCACCGGTGCCGGCGGCCCCGCCCTTGCCCCGGCACGCCTTGAACGCCTTCTCGATCTGCTCCTGGCTCACGCCGTCGCCGCCGACGGCGATCCCGCGCTGGTCCTGGCCGGGCTTGGGCTCGGGCACGTCGAGGCCCTGCTCGCGCAGGCACTTGCGGTGCTCCAGCGCCTGGTCGGCCTCGGTGGCCTTCTCGTCCGCGCCCCCCTTGTCGGCGGACGAGCCGCTCCCCGAGCACGCGGTGGCGAACAGGGCGAGGGCGGTGACGAGCCCGTACGCGATCACTGCCGCACCCTTGCGATTTCCCACGGTCGTTCCCATGACGACACTCCTGACGCTCGTTGGACCGGTTGACCCGGTGAACCCGTTGAACCCCTTGAACAGGGACGGCGCGAGTGTGGCGGGAGTGCGCGTTTCGTTTCCCTCAGCGAAGTCCCTTACATCGACGAAACACCGATGTCGGGTACACAGGGGCTCATGCGTGTGCTGGTGGTGGAGGATGAGGAATTCCTGGCGGAGATGGTCGCCGAGGGGCTGCGCCGTGACGCCCTCGCGGTCGACGTGGCCGCCGACGGCCTGGAGGCGCTGCGCAAGCTGCAGTTCGGCGCGTACGACGTGATGGTGCTCGACCGGGACCTGCCGGGCCTGCACGGCGACGACGTGTGCCGCCGGGTCGTGGCCCAGGGGCTGCTCACCCGCATCCTGATGCTGACGGCGTCCGGGACGGTGCGCGACCGGGTCGACGGCCTCGGCCTCGGCGCCGACGACTATCTGACCAAGCCCTTCGCGTACGACGAGCTCCTCGCCCGGGTCCTGGCGCTGGGCCGCCGCGCCCGCCCCGCCCTGCCCCCGGTGATCGAGCGGGCCGGACTGGTGCTCGACACGGCCCGCCGCCAGGTCAGCCGCGACGGCCGGTTCCTCTCCCTGTCCCGTAAGGAGTTCGCCGTACTGGAGACGCTGCTGCGGGCGGACGGGGCGGTGGTCAGCGGCGAGGACCTCATCGAGCAGGTGTGGGAGGAGGACACCAGCTACCGCACCAACGCGGTCCGGGTCGCCCTCAGCAAGCTGCGCGCCAAACTCGGGGAGCCGCAGGTGATCGAGACGGTGCCGGGGGCCGGCTACCGGATCAGCGGGGACCGCCGGGAGACCGGGGCGTGAGCAGGGTGAGCAGCGAACGTGCGCGGCTGACCGCGCTGTACGGCGGGCTGCTGGTGCTGGCGGGCGGTCTGCTGACGGGCCTCGTCTACGTCCTCGTACGCGAGGAGCTCTACAGCAACATCAGCCGCGCCGTCACCACGGCGGTCCCGGCCTCGGCGGTGCAGGGGGGCTGGATGCCGGCGATGCCCGCGGTCCCCGGGGAAGCCGTCCCGGCCGAGCGGCTGGCGACGACGAGGACCGTGATCACCGGCGCCGCCGAGGAGGCCGCGCTGAGCAGCCTGCTGACGGTCTCCGGGCTGGTCCTGGCGGCGTACGCCCTGGTGTCCGTACTGCTCGCGTGGTGGATGGCGGGGCGGGTGCTGCGGCCGGTCGGTGTGATCACCGCGACCGCGCGCCGGCTGTCCGGCGAGAACCTGCACGAGCGCATCGGGCTGAAGGCGCCGCCGGGGGAGCTCAAGGAGCTCGCCGACACGTTCGACGCGATGCTCGGCCGGATCGAGCAGCTGGTCTCGGCGCAGCAGCGGTTCGCGGCGAACGCCGCGCACGAGCTGCGCACCCCGCTCGCCGTCCAGCGCGCGGCCGCCGAGATCGGTCTCGCGGACGACCCGCCGCCGGAGAAGGTCGCCCGGATCCGCGACAAGCTGATCGAGGTGGCGGACGGCAGCGAGCGGCTGATCGAGGGCCTGCTGCTGCTCTCGGTCTCCGAGCAGGGGCTGCGGCGGCGCGAGTCGGTGGAGCTGGCGGAGGTGGCCGAGGCGGTGGCGGCGGGCCTGGCGGAGGAGGCCACCCGGCGGGCGGTGACGGTGGAGGTCGAGGCGAGGCCGCTGACGGTACGGGGCGACGCGGTGCTGCTCGGCCATCTCGTCCACAACCTGGTCGCGAACGCGCTCCGCTACAACCGTCCGGGCGGCCGGGTCGTCGTCCGCGTGCGGGACGGGGACGGGCACGGCCTGGAGGTCGTCAACACCGGCCCGCCCGTCCCGCCGGACACGGTCCCCCTCCTCTTCGAACCGTTCCGCCGCGCGGAGGCACGACAGCACACACCGGGCGAGGGAGCGGGCCTCGGCCTCCCGATCGTCGCCTCGATCGCCCGCGCCCACGGCGCGACGATGACCGCGAGGTCCAACCCGGCCGGCGGCCTCACGGTCCGGGTGACCTGGCCGCGTCGCCCGTAGCCGGGGCGGACGCGGGCCCTGGCTTCGGCAGCCGTGGCCCTGGCGGGCCCCGGTGCCCCGTAGCCCGGGGCGGCCGGTGGCCGCGTCGCTCGGCGTATCGGGCCCGTCGGGCCCGTCGGCCGCGGTGCCTCAGCGCCCCGGCGGACGCGGGCACGTCCGGACGTGGGCCCCGGCGGCGGTTTCGGCAGCCGTGGCCCTGGCGGGCCGCAGCGGGTGCGGCCGCAGCCCCCTACCCCGGCGGAGCGGATCAGCGGCGGTAGAAGATCCGGTCCGCGTACTCCTCCATCACGCGGCCGTTCCACTCGTGGCCGCCGTCGACGTTGCCCGACCGCAGCAGGGGCGGTTCGATGCCGCGTGCGCCCAGTTCGCCCGCCGCGGCGGCCATCGTCGCCTGCATGAGCGCGCTGGTGACGACGGTCGACGCGGGTGCGAAGGGCGCCTCGATGCCGTCGGCCGTCAGTTCCGCGTCGCCCACCGCGATCTTGGAGTCGAGGACGATGTCGCAGTGGTCCTTGAGGTACGTACCGGACGTGTGGCGCGACCGGGTTTCCGTCGCGTACGCCACCGACGTCACGCCGATCACCTTCAGGCCGAGGGCCCGCGCGTTCATGGCCATCTCGACGGGGAGCGCGTTGCGTCCGGAGAGGGAGACGATGATCAGTACGTCGCCGGGGCGGGCCGGACTGGAGTCCAGGACGGCGCCCGCGAGGCCGTCCACCCGCTCCAGCGCGGAGCCGAGGGTGGCGGGCATGACGTCGACGCCGACGACGCCCGGGACGGCGAGCAGGTTCATCAGGGCCAGTCCGCCCGCCCGGTAGACGACGTCCTGGGCGGCGAGCGAGGAGTGGCCCGCGCCGAACGCGAAGAGCCGTCCGCCCGCCGCGACGGTGTCGGCGATGGCCGAGCCGGCGGCCGCGATGTGCGCCGCCTCCTCGTCGCGCACCCGTTCCAGCAGGCCGATCGCGGCGTCGAAGAACTGCCCGGCCAGCTTGTTCTCGCCCATTGCGGTAGCCCTCTCTCGTCGTGTCGCGGATCACGTTGCGGTCTGGACCAATGGTCTGTCAATACGGCCGAGGCCACGTGCGGCACGGTTGTCGGCGCCATGGGTCAGAATTGGGGGAGGGCCAGCGCACGAATAATCCGAGGGGCATGTATGTCCGGACTGATCGACACCACGGAGATGTATCTCCGCACCATCCTCGAGCTCGAAGAGGAAGGCGTGGTCCCCATGCGCGCCCGGATCGCGGAGCGGCTCGACCAGAGCGGTCCGACGGTCAGCCAGACGGTGGCGCGCATGGAGCGCGACGGGCTGGTGACGGTCGCGGGCGACCGGCACCTGGAGCTGACCGACGAGGGCCGGCGGCTGGCGACGCGCGTGATGCGCAAGCACCGGCTGGCCGAGTGCCTGCTGGTCGACGTGATCGGCCTGGAGTGGGAGCAGGTCCACGCCGAGGCGTGCCGCTGGGAGCACGTGATGAGCGAGGCCGTGGAGCGGCGCGTGCTGGAGCTGCTGCGGCACCCCACGGAGTCCCCGTACGGGAACCCGATCCCGGGCCTCGAGGAGCTGGGCGAGAAGGCGGAGGCCGACCCGTTCCTGGACGACTCCATGGTGAGCCTGGCCGAGCTCGACGCGGGCACGGAGGGCAAGACGGTCGTGGTCCGGCGGATCGGTGAGCCGATCCAGACGGACGCCCAGCTGATGTACACGCTGCGGCGCGCGGGTGTGCAGCCCGGGTCGGTGGTCAGTGTGACCGAGTCGGCGGGCGGGGTGCTGGTGGGCAGCAGCGGCGAGGCCGCGGAGCTGGACACGGATGTGGCGTCGCACGTGTTCGTGGCCAAGCGCTGACGTCACACCTCTCCTTTCCTTCCTGACGCGCCCGTACCGCACTCGCGGTTCGGGCGCGTTCGCGTGTGCTGTGCCGCGACCCGTCGCGACCCGTCGCCACCCGTGCGAACGCGCTTTCCGGTCGGAATGGCAGCGGCCGGGCGGTTCCCGTGCCACGCTGTGGCTGAGGCATATGACCGGGGGTGGGCACATGTCGTACGTCCGCACATCGCACATGCGCACTCGGACACACACGCGGAAGACGCAGAAGACGCATACGCCCTGCGTGCACGCACAGGGCCCCGGCGCCCAAGGGCGCCGGGGCCTGTCCTCCCCTGTGCTGACCCGGAGCCCCGAGCTCCCAGGGTCACTCCCCTCGGACCGTTTTCCCCGAGCGGTCCGCCTCCCGCTGAAGATCTCCCCTCGGCGACAGACGTCAATCCTTGGAGGCTGTCACTCGAACGAGGGGTGTTGGGCGTGGGACCCCGATTTTCGAATACAGGTTCGATAGTCTGGCGTGACTCGACCGGCTCCGAGGTTCGAGGTCAGAGGTCCGGTTCCGGGGCCGAGTTCCGAGATTCATCCGAGATCCAGCGGGGGACAGAAGGGGGTGCCAGGACCATGGTGCGGCGCATGGATGTGACCGGAGCCGACGGCGTACGTCTCGCCGCCTGGGAGTTCGCCGATCCGCCCAAGGGGCGCGGCGAGACGGACCGCGCGCCGGGCGTGTTATTGCTCCATGGCCTGATGGGCCGCGCCTCGCACTGGGCCGCCACCGCCCGCTGGCTCGCGGAGCGGCACCGTGCGGTCGCGCTCGACCAGCGGGGCCACGGCCGCAGCGAGAAGCCGGCCGACGGCTCCTTCACCCGCGAGGCGTACGTGTCGGACGCGGCGGCGGCGGTCGAGCAGCTGGGCCTGGGCCCGGTCATCCTCGTCGGGCACTCCATGGGCGCCCTCACCGCCTGGCAGCTCGCGGCCGAGCGCCCCGACCTCGTGCAGGCCCTGGTGATCTGCGACATGCGCGCCTCCGCGCTGGGCGCCGCGTCCCAGCGCGAATGGGAGGACTGGTTCCGCACCTGGCCGGTCCCCTTCGCGACCCTCGCCGACGTGCGCAAGTGGTTCGGCGAGGACGATCCGTGGGTGGAGCGCCCGAGCCCCGCGCGCGGTGAGTTCTTCGCCGAGGTGATGGCCGAGCGCGTGGACGGCTGGCGGCCGGTCTTCTCGTTCCGCCAGATGCTCACCTCGCGCGAGACCTGGGTCCACGACGCCCACTGGGACTCCCTCGCCCAGGTCCCCTGCCCCACCCTGGTGGTCCGCGGCCTCGACGGCGAACTGGGCCGCGCGGAGGCCCAGGAGATGGTCCGCGTCCTGCCGTACGGGCAGTACGCGGAGGTGCCCGACGCCGGCCACCTCGTCCACTACGACCAGCCGGACGCCTGGCGCGCGGCGATCGAACCGTTCCTGGAGGGGGTGCTGACGCCCTGAGGGGCCCGGGAGCCGGTCGGCCGGGGAGGGTGGACCGACCGGGCGCCCGGGCCGTCGTAGGGGCCCTGGGGGCCTGGCTTTCGGATCGCGCCGGGGTCAGAAGGTGTAGACCGAGACCTCGGGCATGCTCGCCTGCATCTCGCACGCGTTGCCGTACGTGGCCGACCAGTCGACCCGCTTGCCCTGCCACACGCCGCTCGCGGTCACCGTGACCGGGTCCCACTGGCGCGTACAGGCCTTGGTGGGCTTCACGGACAGCCGGCCGAATTCGCCGTTCACCGCGTCCAGCTCCCCGCAGGCCGCGGCGGGTGCGGGGTGGCTGCCGCCCGGCGTCGGGATGCAGCTCAGGGTCACCGCGCGCTCGACCGTGCTCGTCGCGGCCGCCTCGCCCTTGCCGACCGTGAGCACCATCGCCGACGGCGCGTGGAGGCCGGTCGGCTGCGCGGGCCGTGCGTGGGCCACTCCGGCCGCTGCGACGGTGGTCAGAACGAGGGCGGCCGTGGCGGCCGCGGCGCCGCGTGTGTTCAGGGTGTAACGCATGGGTGAATCCCCTTCACTGTGAGTGCGATTGCGATTGCGCTCGGGAGTCTTGCTGATGCGCACAGTGATCGCACATCCATCACCGCTTTCCGGCCGCACACGCATGCGCGAGCCGATCGAATGGTCGTTCGGCCAGTTCGGAAGGGGTGTGAGGGGCGTGTGAGGTGATGTCCAGCATATGGACGCACCTCGCTGGTGCAACCTGGAACGACCGCCTGACCTGCTGCTCTTCAGAATTGGTTCCATCTTTGAGCAGTCACCCGAATGGCCCTTCGGCCGGAAAGCGGCGCCCCGCACCCACCCGGCGACGCCCCACCGTCCGGCCGTCGCCCGCCCGCGCCGTGCGCCTTCGTATACGGCGAACGGTGAGACGGCGAACGACGGCGAAACGGCGCACGACGGCGAAAGGGCGAAAGGGCGAAAGGGCGAACCGCCGGCGGTGGTGGCGGCGGCGGATCAGCCGATCGGCTTCCGCATCTCCTCGCGCACCTTCACCGTCGTCGCCGCGGCCGCGGCGAGGTCGATCGACTCCGGGTCCTTCGTCGCCGTACCGGTCGTGACCTCGCCGACCGAGACGTTGGTGTTGTCGTCCGCCCAGGCGCACATCGGGAAGGACGTCTTGTCGCCGACGGTCTGGTCGACCGTCAGGACCTGGCAGCTGATGGTGACGTCCGAGCCGGCCGGGGTGAAGTCCTTCGGCGGTACGGCGACGAGGGCGCCGTCGGCCTCGGCCCCGCCCTCCAGGATCTTCTCGCGGGCCAGGTCCGGATTCCTGATCCGCCCGTACATGCCCGAGACGACGAGCACTCCGCCCTCGCCGGCCTCGGTGGACGTGTACTGGGCGGCGACGCCCTTCGCGTCCCGGATGTTGGCCTCGCTCGTGCCCTTCAGCTCGTCCGAGACCTTGTCGGACATGTCATCGGCCAGCTTGTACGTGCCTCCCAGCAGGGTCTCGGGGACCGTGACCTTGTGCGTGGCCTCCGGGAAGGGGCTGGAGCCCCCACCGATGCCGGACCAGTGGTTTCCGACCCAGGCGAGTGCCAGGAGCCCGGCGACGATCCCGAAGGAGATCCCCAGGACCGCGCCGGTCCCCAGCCCCTTCTTCTTCGGCGGCGGTGGCGGCGCCCCCCAGCCGCCCTGCTGGGGCCACGGGCCCTGCTGCGGTGCGGGAGACCCGTACGGACCCGGCTGCGGATACCCGGGGTTCTGCGGGTACGGCTGCTGGCCCTGCGGGTGACCCTGATGCGGCGGATACCCCGGGTTCTGCGGGTACCCCGGGGGCTGAGGAGGCATGGACATGATCCTTACCGTACGTCAGCCCTTGCTCACCGCCGTCAGAATTTCCGGCAGCCGCCCGGCCACCCGAGGCGCCGCCAGCCGCAGCCCCGCCCACGTCATGGCCGCGCCGTACGCGGTGCCCAGCGGGAGCAGGGTCCACAGCGCCGACTGCGGGCCGGCGACATGCAGCCAGATGGTCAGAGCGATCAACGGAGCACACAGCAGGGCGCCGACGAGCATCCCGCAGGAGACGGAGATCCAGGCGAGGCTGCCCTGCCCCGGAGCCACGTTCTTGTACGCGCTGTCCTGCGGGATCGAGTACGGGAAGCGGGCCGACAGCACGGCGCCCGTCGCCAGCATCGCGCCCAGCAGGGCGAACCCGAGACCGAGGGCCTCGGGAAGTGCCTGCCAGTCCTCCAGGAGCGCCGCCGTGGCGACGGTGACCA
Source organism: Streptomyces sp. NPDC000410 (assembly GCF_040300305.1). Lineage (NCBI taxonomy): Bacteria > Bacillati > Actinomycetota > Actinomycetes > Kitasatosporales > Streptomycetaceae > Streptomyces > Streptomyces sp. NPDC000410. The sequence goes on along the minus strand of NZ_JBEPDM010000015.1, from coordinate 44,575 downwards.
GGACCGTGTACGGGAGTGTGATCAGCAGCAGCGCCAGGGCCCGGGCGCGCAGCTCCTCGTAGGCGTCCCGTGTGCTGGAGATCGTCTGCGCGACCATCCAGAACGCGGACGTGTCCTGGCCGAACTGGTTGTACATCTGCACGCCGAGCATCCCGCACGCGAAGCACGCGAAGTAGATCGAGCCCGTGCCCTGGAACGCGTTGAACAGCGGAACGAGCAGCCCGATGGCCAGCGACGCGATCCACGCCCCCTTCGTCTTCGGGTCGCGGCGGATGTAGCGCAGGGTGCGCTGCATGACCGGACCCGTACGACCGCCGGGCAGCAGCCGGTGCGGGCCGCTCGACGACGGACCGCGCTTCGGCTCCGACGCGGCGGCGATCGTGGAGCCGTCCGGGCTCGTCATCAGCTGGGTGAGGCTGCGCTGCCACAGGTACAGCAGGCCGCCCAGCGCGGCCAGCGAGAGCGCGAGCTGCGCGCCGGCCGTGCCGTACGCCCCCGTGCTCGCCGACTCGATCGCGCCGGCCGCCGACGCCGGCGGGATCCAGCGCACCACCGACGCCACCGGGTCCAGCGCCGTGAGGCCGCCGGCCTGGCCGAGCCGCTGTGCGCCGAAGTTCACGAACTGGATGCCCACCGCGATCAGCAGACCGCTCAGCACCGCCAGATCCCGGCCCTTGCGCGAGGTCAGCAGCCGGATGTTGGCCGCCGCGACCGCCCGCGCCAGGGCCACGCACACCAGCAGGACCAGCGGCACCGCCACGACCGCGACCAGCGCCGCCACCGGGCCGCGCGCGAGCGCCAGCGCACCGCCCAGCGCCAGGGTGAGCGTGAACAGCGGGCCGATCCCCACCAGCGACGCCACCAGCAGCGCGGACACCAGCGGACGCGGGCGCAGCGGCAGCATCACCAGCCGGGTCGGGTCGAGCGTCTCGTCGCCGCTCGGGAAGAACAGCGGTACGAACGTCCAGCCCAGCGCGAGGACGCCGACCAGCAGCACCACCAGCGTCGCCGCGTTGTGGTCGCCCCGGAACAGGAACAGGCCGATCAGCTGCCCGGCCGCGATGAGCAGTGCCATCACCACCGAGGCGATGAACGCCGCCCTCCGGCCGGCCGACTGGCGCAGTCCGTTGGCCAGCAGCGACAGCTTGAGCCGTACGAAGACGGACGTCAGCGAGGAGCCGGAGGCCGGCGTGGGGTCGGACGCCGGCGACGGGCCGGACGTCACAGGGGCCGTCGAGGGGGAAGAGGTGCTCATCGCGACCCTCCGCCGCCCAGCCAGTCCAGCGCGGCCGAGCTGTCGGTCCCGCCCGCCCCGACCAGCTCCAGGAAGGCGTTCTGCAGCGACGACGCCGAGCCGCGTACCTCGGCCAGCGTGCCCTGCGCGCGGATCCGGCCCGCCGCCATCACCGCGACCCAGTCGCACAGCGACTCCACCAGCTCCATCACATGACTGGAGAAGACGACGGTCGCGCCGGACGCGGTGTACCGCTCCAGCACCCCGCGGATCGTCTGCGCGGAGACGGGGTCGACGCCCTCGAACGGCTCGTCCAGGAACAGCACCTGGGGGTTGTGCAGCAGGGCCGCCGCCAGGCCGATCTTCTTGCGCATGCCGGTCGAGTAGTCGATGACCAGCTTGTTCTGCGACCCCGCGAGATCGAGGACGTCCAGCAGCTGCGCCGCCCGCTTGTCGACCTCGTCCCCGGGCAGTCCGCGCAACCGCCCTGTGTAGCCGAGGAGTTCGCGTCCGGAGAGGCGCTCGAAGAGCCGCAGCCCCTCGGGCAGTACGCCGATCCTGGCCTTCGCCGCGACCGGGTCCCGCCAGACGTCGTGGCCCGCCACCTCGATGTGGCCGTGGTCGGGGCGCAGTAGCCCGGTCACCATCGACAGCGTGGTGGTCTTGCCCGCGCCGTTCGGCCCGACCAGTCCGATGAATTTGCCCGCGGGCAGGGTCAGATCGATGCCCGAGACGGCGATCTGCTCACCGAATCTCTTCCACAGCCCTTCGACGCGAACGGCGGGCGGCGCCGTTTCCGGCGTACCGCCCGCCATTTCCGCTGTTGCCTGGTCCGGCATGATCCGCTGCCCTCCGTTGTCCCCGTATGTAGGGGAACAACCTTACGATTGGCGGGCCCGCGCGGCGGCCGGCTCCTGTCCGCACGCGTACGCCAGCGGGCTGATCAGCTCGTCGGCGTCCGGCAGCCAGCGGTTGGCGAGCGTCGGCCGGCGCGCCCACTGCACCGCGCCGAACCCGCCGATCCGGGTCGGCGGCGCCGCGACGTAGTGGCCCTCGCCGCGCGCCACCAGATCCAGCGAGCCCGGCACCCAGCCCAACTTCCTTACCAGCTCAGGGACCTTGACGGCCGCGCCCGGCAGGACGAAGAACAGCATCCGCCGGTCGGGGGTGCAGGTCACCGGGCCCAGTGTCAGTTCCATCCGCTCCATCCGGGCCAGCGCCAGGCAGCCGGCGGAGATGGGCACGTCCAGGGCGTCGAACGTCCGCCCCGTGGGAAGCAGGATCGACGCCTTCGGCTGCTTCGACCACAGCCGGCGCGCGGCCACCGCGCTGCCCGTCGCCTGGTTCGCCCAGTCGGGGCGCGTGGGATGCGCCCCCGGTGCCTCGCACGCGGGCGCCCCGCAGGAGCACCGCTCCGCGCCGTCGACGGCCTCCAGCCAGGTGCCGGGGAACACGTCCCAGTGCCGCTCCTCCGCGTACCGGACGGCGCTGTCCAGCAGCGGTTCGCCCCGCTGCTGGGGGATCTGCGCGACATGTGCGGCATCCGTGCCGATGGACTCTTCGATGGTCTCTTCCACGATGAACACAACTCCCCCCACCACTACGGGTTACGGGCGCACGGGTCCGGGGCGTGGCGCATCGATCCTGCATATGGGGCGCATGGGTGCATGGACGGGGGCGCGCGTGCGGGCACCGCCGGGAGGGTGGGTAGCCACAGGCGGTGTAGCGGCATTCACCCGTATTCATCCGAGCTCATCGGCATTCTCCGGATAACCGCCGGGAAGTGATCAATCAAAATGATCACCGCGGCCCGCCTCAGGGGGTATTGATGGCAGCGAGGCCTCTCGTCGCCCGCCAGCCGAACGAACGGCTGCAAGCGCTCATCCAGGAAGCCGGGTGTTCCAACGCCGGGCTGGCACGCCGGGTCAACATGGTCGGGGCCGAGCGCGGCCTCGACCTGCGGTACGACAAGACGTCCGTGGCGCGCTGGCTGCGCGGCCAGCAGCCGCGCGGCCGGGCGCCCGGGATCATCGCCGAGGCGCTGGGCCGCAAGCTCGGCCGTACGGTCACGATCGACGAGATCGGCATGGCCAACGGCAAGAACCTGGCGTCGGGCGTCGGGCTGCAGTTCGCGCCGACCGTGCTCGGGGCGATCGAGCAGGTCTGCGAGCTGTGGCGCAGCGACGTGGGCCGCCGGGACTTCCTGTCCGGCTCCACGGTCGCGGCCTCCGCGCTCGTCGAGCCCAGCCGCGACTGGCTGATCACGGCCGCGGACGCCCAGGTGGCACGGTCGGCCGGGGCACGGGTGGGAGTGTCGGACGTCGAGGCCGTACGGGCGATGACGGAGGCGCTCACAGGGCTGGACCACCGTTTCGGCGCGGGACATGTGCGCCCGGTCGTCGTCCACTACCTCAACAGCGTGGTCTCGGGGCTGCTTTCGGGCTCGTACCGGGAGCCGGTGGGCCGTCAGCTCTTCGCCGCCGTCGCCCGGCTGACCGAACTCGCCGGATACATGGCGGTCGACACCGGCCAGCCGGGGCTCGCCCAGCGCTACTACATCCAGGCGCTGCGGCTCGCGCAGGCGGCGGGGGACAGGGCGTACGGGGGCTACGTACTGGCTGCGTCGATGAGTCATCTCGCCGCCGAGCTCGGCAACCCGAGGGAGATCGCGCAGCTCGCGCGGGCCGCGCAGGAGGGTGCGCGGGGCCGGGTCACACCGCGCGCGGAGGCGATGTTCTACGCCGCCGAAGCCCGCGGTCACGCGCTGCTCGGGGACTCCCGCACCTGCCAGGAGATCGCGGGCAGGGCGCTGGCCGCGCTGGAGCGCGCCGACCCGGAGTCCGGCGACGACCCGGCCTGGATCGCCCACTTCGACCACGCGTACCTCGCCGACGAACTCGCCCACTGCCACCGCGACCTGGGCCAGGCGGACGCCGCCGCCCGCAGCGCGACGGACGCCCTCGACGGCCACCCCGACTCGCGCGCCCGCCGCCGGGCCATCGGCCTCGCCCTGCTGGCCACGGCGCAGGTCCAGCAGCGCGAGGTGGAGGCCGCGTGCCACACGGGCACGCGTGCGATGGAGTTGCTGGGGACGCTGAGGTCGAGCCGGGGCGCGGAGTACCTGGACGATCTTCAGCAGCGCCTGGAGCCGTACGCGCAGGAGCCGGCGGTGAGGGAGTTCGGGGCGCGGCTGGAACTGCAGGCGGCGTAGCGGCGCTCCGGTTTCTTGTGTGATGTACGTGATGTCACGGCGTCTTGGGGGCGCTTCTTGTTACTGCTCGCACACTTGTGTGCGGAGCGGCTGAGGTACCCGGTAGCGTGAACCGACGATTCCGTAGGTCCCACACGTAGGAGTCCCGGTGACGACGCACAGCGGCCAGGGTGACGAGTCGCGGCTGCCCGCCGCCCGCCCCGCGCACGAAGGTGTCGTGCTGCCCGCCGACGGCAGCGAGCCCTGGATACCCGGCGTCAGCGGCGAACAGGTCGCCCCGGCGGGCGGGACGCCCTGGGGCGCGCCGTGGGGGCCGCAGCAGGGGCAGGGGGCGCCCGAGCAGCCGTACGCGGCGCCGCTGCCGCCGCAGGGGCCGCCGGTGCCTCAGCAGCCGTACGCGCCGCAGCCGCAGATGCCGGGGGCGCTGCCGCCGCAGGGGGCGCCCGCGCCTCAGCAGCCGTACGCGCCGCCGGTGCCGTCCCAGTCGCAGCCCCAGCCTCAGCAGCCGTACGCGGTGCCGCCGGTGCCGTCCCAGTCGCAGCCCCAGCAGTCGTACGCGCCGCCGGTGCCGCCGCAGTCGCAGCCCCAGCAGCCGCTCCCGCAGCAGATGCCGGGGGCGCTGCCCCCGCAGGCCGCGCCCGGGTACGGGCAGCCGCTGCCCGCCGAGGCCGGGCACTCGGCGGACTCCGAGGCCACGCAGTACATGGCCCCCGTCGCCGGGGCCCTGCCGCCGGAGAGCCCGGTCGAGGCGACGACGTTCCTCGGGGTCCAGCCGCCGGCGGGTGGGGGCGACGCGGACGCCACGCAGTACCTCCCGCCCGTGCCGCCGCAGCAGCAGCATGTGCCCGCCCCGCCGCCCGGTGCCCCGTACGGCATCCGGCCCGGCGCGCCCGGCGACCGGCAGCCGCCCGCGGAGTTCGACAACCTCTTCCGCAGCGAGGGCGGGGCCGGCGGTGCCCAGGAGACGCAGCAGATGCCGCGTTACGGGACGACCCCGCCGCCTCAGGCGCCCCAGTCCCAGCAGCCTCAGCAGTCGTATCAGGCGCCCCAGCCGTACGACCCCGAGCCGCCGCGCGACCGCCGCTCCTCGCGCGTGCCGCTGATCGCCGCGGTCGTGGTCGGATGCGCCGTGCTGGGCCTCGGCGCCAGCGCGGTGATCTTCGGCGGCGGTGACGACGACAAGGGCAGGACGGACAACACGACCGTCGCCGCCGCGACCTCGCCCGCGTCCGGCCCGACGGAGGCCGCCGACCCGGCGAAGGCGCAGGCCGAGGACCTCGACAAGCTCCTCGCGGACAGCAACGACAGCCGCGCCGCGGTGATCCGTTCCGTCGAGGCGATCAAGGCCTGCAAGAACCTCGACCAGGCGGCGACCGACCTGCGGGGCGCCGCCGAGCAGCGCCGCGGTCTGGTCACCCGGCTCGAGGGCCTGACGCTGGACAAGCTGCCCCAGAACGCCGAGCTCACCGCGTCCCTGAAGAAGGCCTGGGAGGCGTCCGCGGCCGCCGACGACCACTACGCGACGTGGGCCGGCCAGGTGAAGGGCAAGAAGGGCTGCCCCGGCGGCAAGGCGCGCACGACGCCCCAGACGGGGAAGGCCACGGTGGCCAGTGGCGAGGCGACGCAGGCGAAGAACAAGGCGGCGGGTCTCTGGAACGAGATCGCGACGAAGTACGGCCTGACGCAGCGCACGTCGACCCAGCTCTGACGGGGGTGGGGCGGGGGCCGCTGCGCGGGGCTTTGTCCCCTACCCGCCCCTTCCCGCAGTGTCGATTTCCTCCGCCCCAGCCCCCGCTTGCGGGGCTCCGCCCCGGACCCCGCGCCTCAATTGCCGGCGGGTTCATTCTGAGCCCGTCCGGCGATTGAGGACACGGCCGAAGGCCGTACGGGGGTCTGGGGGCCTGCCCCCAGTTCGGGAAGGGGCGGGTAGGGGACAAGCCCGCCGCAGGCGCCCCACCAGCACCCCGCCCCGCCCGGGGGCCCCGGAGGGCCGCTGGGGGCCCGGGGCCAGCCCCCGGGAGAACACGGGCCCCCTCACACCGTCGGCGCGTCGCTCATCGTCGTGCTCACGTCCACGAAGCCCGGCTGCTGGGCCACCAGGCGGCCGTTGCGCACCACCTGGAAGGTCACGCTCCGGTTGATCGCGCGGGGGAACCCGGGCGTGCCCAGCATGTCCTCGAAGCGCCACCGCAGCGGCGGCGTCAGGCCGCCCGTGTCCACGCGGACGCCCTTGTCCAGCGCGTGGGCCAGTGCGCCGGGGGTGATCTCCGGGCGGTCGAGGGACTCGATGACCTTCTGCAGGACGGTGTAGGCGATCCACGTGGTCTGGACGCCCGCGTCCGCCGGGTCGATCCGGTCGTCGGCGAAGGCGTGCTCGCGGATCACGTTCCGCATCGTGCCCCAGCGCGCATCGCCCGCGTCGGGGTACCACCCCGTCATGTACGCCCCTTCGAAGGGCCCCTTCGCACCACCCGTGCTGTCGATCAGCGGCTGGCCGACCGAGCTGAGGACCGAGGACACCCGTACCGTGTTCGCGTCCTCGTCCGCCGGGCGCCGGAACGAGTCGAAGAACGTCTCGGTGCGCTCGCCGAGCACCGCGGTGACGCAGCCCTTCCGGCTCCCCGCCCGCTCGCGCGCGATCTCGGCCTCCTGCGCGTACTCGGTGGAGTCCTCCGCCGTCTTGATGTCGGCGGACGTGCGCGCGCCGCCCTCGGACAGCCCGGCGTTGAGCAGCACGGGCAGATCGTCGCCCGCGACCGTGTCGGGCCGGACCAGGGCCACCCGCCGGCAGCCGGCCGCCAGCTGCCGGCCGTTGCCGGCGAGGAGCGCGGCCTGGCCGCCGTTCACGGGGTAGGAGAGGTAGCTGCTGAACTCCTCCTCGGAGATCCCGAAGCCGCCGATGTACGGAATGCCCGCGGCCTCCAGCGGCGCCATGAACGCCCGGCCGTGCTGGCTGTACGAGCCGACGACCGCGACGGCGCCCTCCTTGACCGCGCGCCGGGCGCAGGCCGCGGCGCCCGCGGTGGTGTTCTGCTCGTTGCAGGTGAGGATGCGCAGCTCGTGGCCGTCTATGCCGCCGCGCGCGTTGACGTACCGCGCGTACGCCTGCGCCATGGCGGGCATGCCCGCCATGTTGGTCGCCCTGGTGTCGGCGGGGGCGAAGGTCATGACGGTGACCGGCTCCCTGGAGTCCCCCGAGATCCCGGGTATCACCCCGCATCCGCCGACCAGTGCTCCGACCGCCACCGCCGTACACGCGGCGATGGCTGTGGCGGTTCTGCGGACGCGGGCTGAGGAGGAGCGATGCCAACCGGTCATGACCCCACAGGTTTCCGTCCCGGGGGTAACGGAGCCGTGTGCAGACCTCAACGGGGAGTGACGGACGGGTGAATAGCAGGGGTTGTCGAGCCGGCGAATGTGGGGAACGTACGATCGAAGCCGCGCAAGCTTCGGTGCAGTGCCCCTCGTGGCGGAGCTCGCTAGGACCAAGCTCACGAGGTGAACGTCAGTGAACCCTTCCCGCCGCGGCCGTCGCTCCTCCACCATGGGCGACATGCCGCTGAATGACATGCCCTGGTGGCGCTGGCGCACCAACGTGCGTTCGGCGCTGCACATGCTCTCCGACCCCGTCTTCCACCAGGAGGCCTGGCTGGCAGGCCTCGAGGGGTACGGGGATGTCACCGACGCCGTCTACCGGCTGGTCGAGGACACCTGGCTGGACAACTGGTCCGCCGAGAAGTACGTCGGCACGATCTTCCGGGATTCCGGTGAGGCCGCTCTCGTCGACGTCGCGGTGCTGCGCGTGCTGCGGATCATGCACCAGGTGGGCCCGGACGCTCCGGTGTCGGCGTACATGGAGCATCATGGCTGGCCGGAGGCCGTACGGGCCGCCCGCGAGGCGCACGTCCGGCTGGCGACGAGCGACGGCGACGACCCGGACGCCCCGCCGCGCACGCTCGAGGTGCTGCGGATCCTGACCCGGGCGGTCTGACCCGGGCCGTAGGGTGTGGCACCCTACGAGGATGACTGACCAGTACGTCCTCACGCTCGCCTGCCCGGACAAGCAGGGCATCGTGCACGCCGTCTCCAGCTATCTCTTCATCACCGGCTGCAACATCGAGGACAGCCAGCAGTTCGGAGACCGGGACACGGGCCTGTTCTTCATGCGGGTGCACTTCGGCGCGGAGGCGCCGGTCACCGTGGAGAAGCTGCGGGCCAGCTTCGCCGCCGTGGGTGACTCGTTCCAGATGGACTGGCAGATCCACCGCGCGGACGAGCGCATGCGGGTCGTGCTGATGGTCAGCAAGTTCGGGCACTGCCTGAACGATCTGCTCTTCCGGTCCCGGATCGGGGCGTTGCCGGTGGAGATCGCGGCGGTGGTCTCCAACCACACGGACTTCGCCGAGCTGGTGTCGTCGTACGACATCCCGTTCCGCCACATTCCGGTGACGAAGGACACCAAGGCCGAGGCCGAGGCCGAGTTGCTGGAGCTGGTGCGGACGGAGAACGTGGAGCTGGTCGTGCTCGCGCGCTACATGCAGGTGCTCTCCGACGATCTCTGCAAGCAGCTGAGCGGCAAGATCATCAACATTCACCATTCCTTCCTGCCGAGCTTCAAGGGCGCGAAGCCTTACCACCAGGCGCACGCGCGCGGTGTGAAGCTGATCGGCGCGACCGCGCACTATGTGACGGCCGACCTCGACGAGGGCCCGATCATCGAGCAGGAGGTCGAGCGCGTGGGTCACGAGGTGACGCCGGAGCAGCTGGTGGCGATCGGGCGGGACGTGGAGTGCCAGGCGCTGGCGCGCGCGGTGAAGTGGCACGCGGAGCACCGGATCCTGCTGAACGGCCGCCGCACGGTGGTGTTCGCCTAGTCGTCAAGGGTGCGGCGCCCCGCGCCGCACCCCCTCAGAGCCGGGACAGTGACGCCGCCGCGAAGAGCACGTCCCGGATCGCCTCGCGGTCGCCGTCCTGGCCCGCGGCGGTCTCGTCCGGCGAGACGTGGCCCGCGACGAGCTGGCAGAACTCGACCGCGTCCATGGCGACCTGCGCCACCGTGTGACCGGGATCGCCTATGGCGGCCGGGGAGTCCAGCGCGATGTACCAGTGGCCGCCGCCCGCGCCTTCGACCTCCAGGTGGAGGGAGCGGCCGGGGGAACCGGCCGTGACCAGGTGGCGGGCGGGCCCCGCGAGGCCCGCGCGGCGGCGGGCGGCGAGGGCCGCCGGCAGCAGCCGGGCCGCGAGGTCGATCATGTGGCGCAGATGGGAGCCGCTCGGCGGATCGTACGGGTAGTCCACCGCGGTCGCGATGTCGTCCGCGTGCACCCAGCACTCGAAGGCCCGGTCGAGCAGCGAGTCCCGCAGCGGCAGCGCGAACTCGCCGTACGAGACGGAGAGGTCGGCGACGCCGCGGCCCGCGAACGACACCGTCCGCACCAGCGTGTGGCTCTGGTCGCGCCACGGCGCGCGGATCGTCCTGGTCGGCGGGAAGTGCGCGGTGCGCCAGTACCGCTCGGTGCGGTCGGACGGGGAGCGCGGCGCCGTGTCGCCGAGGGGGTCGTCCAGGCCGAGGGCGGAGGTGACCAGTCCGTCCACGGACATGAGGTGGCCGATCACGCCGGCGACCGTCGTCTTGCGGCTCGCCGACTCCTCGCCGTCGAACCACCTCAGCCGCAGCGGCGCGTGCCACTCCGACTCCCCGATGTCCTGCAGCAGCGCGTCGAGCCGGGCGGTCTCCGCGTCGTACGGAGCCGCCCACGTGGGCACGGGGATCCGGGCGGGCCTGCGGCCCAGGCAGTTCTCCAGCACCCGGGACCGCAGCAGCGGGTCGAGGTCCAGGTCGCGGTCGGTGTGCAGCAGCCCGACCGCGTCGCGCAGCCGCAGCGCCTCGTCCGCGCACGGCGCGCACTCGGTGAGGTGGTCCTCGACGGCCGCGGTCTCCTCGGCGGAGCAGGCGGACAGCGCCCACGCGCCGAGCAGCGACTTCAGCACGCCGTGCGCGACCGGCGCGGCGCTCTCGGGCGGTACGGGACCGGGCAGGACGAGCGGCGGGGACAGGTCGTCCCCCGCCGCGCGCGGGCCCGGTATGCGCGGAGCGGCCTCCGGCTCGTCGGGACCGGAGCCGCCGCCGCCCACCGGGCCGGTCACAGGGAGCGTCCGTAGCCGGGCGGCGAGGCGCCCTCGACGAGCGGGCGGGTGTTCGCCGTGGACAGCAGCTGGAGACCGAGCCGGAGCCTGCGGCGGGCCTCGTCCTCGGTGACCCCGAGGTCGGCCGCGGTCTGCCGGTAGTCCCTGCGCTGGTGGTACGCCAGCTCCAGCGCGGCCCGCAGCGGCGCGGGCATCGACGTCACGATGTAGTCGGCGCGGGCGGCTGCCGAGGCGCGGCGGACCTTCTGCTCCAGCTCCTCGGTGGCGCTCTCGCCGCTTCGCCCGCTCTCCGCCGCGGCCGCGGCCTCCAGCTCGCGCAGCCGGTGCACGGCCTGGCGGTGGGTGAGCCGGGCGATCCAGGACCGCATGGAGCCCTGCTTCGGGTCGTACGCGTCCGGGTTCTCCCAGACGTACCCGAACACCTCGCGGGTGACCTGGTCCGCCGCCGCGTCGTCGTCCAGCACGCGGTGGGCCAGGCTGTGCACCAGCGCGGCGAAGCGGTCGTACAGCTCTCCGAGCGCGGCGGCCTCGCCGCGGGAGAGGCGCTGCTGCATCCTGCGGTCCCAGCGGGGTGGTGTGTCCTTTGCCATCCGGAGCCCCCAGCCCTCCCAGTACCTACCTGCCTGCCTGGTGTCGAATGTAGTGGGCTCCGCTGTCGGCGCACGTGCTTTGAGGCAAGTCCGCCCGTCCGGGTTTGGTCCCGCGACGGCTGGGCAGCGGCGGCTGGAAGGACTGCTTCCGGATCGCGGGATGTGTGATGCTCAACGTCGAACAGGGCGAGCAGGGTGCCTGGACCGTGCTCCGTATACGAGGCGAGCTCGATCTGGTGAGCTCACCGGTGGTACGACGCCGGGTGCACGACGCGGTCGCGATGGGCCGCCGCGATCTGGTGCTGGACCTGTCGGGGGTGCAGTTCTGCGACTCCAGCGGGGTGGGTGTGCTCATCGCGTCCCGCCGGCTGCTGCGCTCCTGCCGGGGCAGGCTGCGGCTGATCCTCCCGGCGCGGGGCGCGGTCGAGGGTTCGCACGTCAACCGGGTGCTGGCCGCGCTCGGAGTGCGGCGTCTGTTCGACGTGTACCCGGATGTGGGGGCGGCGCTCGACGACGAGGTACCACCGCTGACCGCGTAAGACGGACGTCGCACGGAAGGGGCGCGCGAACCGGCCGTGACGTCGTACTCTCCCCGCATGGACAGCGCAGAGTACGAGCGCAAGATCGCGCACCGGTTCGCCGAGTTCGACCAGGACGGCAGCGGTTACATCGACCGTGCCGACTTCACGGAGGCGGCCAAGCGGCTGCTCGCGGAGTTCGGCACGACCGCACGCTCCGACAAGGGCCAGGCGCTCTACGGGGGCGCCGAGGCGTTCTGGCAGGGCATGGCGGGGATCGCCGACGTGGACGGGGACCAGCAGGTCTCGCGCGAGGAGTTCGTCACCGGCGCGGTGAAGCGGCTGCGCGACAACCCCCACCGCTTCGCCGAGATCGCCCGCCCCTTCCTGCACGCGGTCGTCGCCCTCGCGGACGTGGACGGCGCGGGGGTCACCCCCGACTCCGCGGCACGGGTGCTGCGCGCCCTCGGCGTCGACCCGGACAAGTGCGCGGTGGTGGCCGCCGCGCTGGACGCGGACGGGGACGGCCGGATCGGCGAGGAGGAGATCCTGGCGGCGTTCGCGGCGTACTACGTGACGCCGGAGCCGTAGGCGGACAACCCCACTGCCCCGCGCGCGGATGCGCGTGGGGCGGGGGTGGCGCCGGCCGTCGTGCGGGCAGCGCCGCCCCGCCACCGGACGGGTCGTCAGCTGGGGATGTAGTCCGTCATCAGGCAGCCCTCCGCCATGGCCTTCTCGTTCTTGTAGCCGCTCGGGACCTTGAAGTCCTTGTCGCAGGTGAACAGAAGCAGGCCGGCGGGCTTGAGGGCCTGGACGGCGTCGCCGTCCTCAGGGCGGAGGGCGAAGTCCTGGCCGATGAGGTAGGCGAGATCGTTGGCCTCGGCCGACACTTCCTTGGTCTTGTTCTGGAACTGCTGCATGTTGTCGATGGACAGCAGAACGATGTCATCGCCGTCGCCGCTCTCGCACTCGGCGCGTTCCTTGATGCCCCACTCCTTGCCCGTGGACTCCTCGTCCTCGTCCTCGGGGTCCAGCTCCAGCCCCTGGCAGCCGGTGTACTGGTTGACGAACTTCTCGATCGCCGCCATGTCGCCGGCGCTCGGCAGGTTCTCCGTGGCGCTGTCGCTCCCGCAGCCGCTGACCGTCAGCAGCGCGGTCAGCGCCGCGCCCAGGGTGATGGCTCGCTGTATTCGCATGGACTTCTTCCCTCGTTGGTTGTGCGGATCGGCGGTGCTCCCGCCTCGGACGCGCAGCGGTCCCGCGCGACGTCAAGGCGTCGGCGGGACCGTACTGTTGGCGTCCGTACGCAGCGAAGATACAGAGAGAGATCCATTTCTGGCGCGCGGGCCGGTTCATTACCCGGCCGCGGGTGACCCGAAGCGCTCGCGCAGCTGGTATTTGAGTACTTTCCTCAGGGTCTCGTTGCGCGGCAGGGCCTCGACCACCTCCACCTGTTCGGGGAGTTTGTGGACGGAGAGGCCGGCCTCGCGCAGGTAGGACGTGACGTCCGCGAGGGTCAGGGGCGCGGCGCCCCCCGGCTGTTCGATCACGGCGCAGACGCGTTCGCCGCGCGCCGGGTCCGGCAGGCCGATCACCGCCACGTCCCCCACCCCCGGGTGCTCGTGCAGCAGGTCCTCGATCTCCTTGGCCGAAATGTTCTCGCCCTTACGGATGATGACGTCCTTGAGGCGGCCGGTGAGGACGAGGTGGCCGGACTCGGTGAGGTGGCCGAGGTCGCCGGTGATCAGGAAGCCGTCCGGGTCGAAGACGGCCGCGGTCTGGGCCGGGTCCAGGTAACCCCGGCACACCGCCTCGCCACGCAGACGGATCTCGCCGTCGACGACGCGGATCTCCATGCCCTCCGGCGGCCGGCCCTCCGTCGTGGCGAGGTTCTCGGGGGTGTCGTCCGGGGCGCCCATCGTGATCATGGGGACTTCGGTCATGCCGTAGCCGTGCGTGAGCTGGACGCCCATCTCGCGGACGACGGCGTGGTACAGCTCCGGCGGCTTCGCCGCGCCGCCGCCCGCCAGCAGCCGCAGGGTGGGGATCAGAGGGACGCCCGGCTGTTTGCGCTGTTCCGTCAGGAACATCGAGTAGAAAGCGGTCGAGCCGCCCGCCGTGGTGACCCCGTGCGCGCGGTACGTGTCCAGGGCGTCCGGCAGCGCGAACTTCTCGAACAGCACGGCCGGGAAGCCGTACAGCAGCAGCATCACCAGATAGTCCGCGCCGCCGATGTGGGCGAAGGGGAAGGCGATCGAGCCGACGTCGTCCGGTGTGAGCCGGAGGGCGTGGGCCAGGCACGAGCCGCCCGCGATCAGGGAACGGTCGGTGTGCAGGACGCCCTTGGGGTCGGACGTGGTACCCGAGGTCCAGTAGATCCAGCGGACCGACGTGCCGTCGTCCGGGGGCGCGGGGAGGACGGCCGGGTCGCCGTCGGGGAGGGAGGCGTACGCCTCGAAGAGGCCGCGCGCCCCGAGCTTCCGTGCCATCTCCGTATGGTCGAAGCCCCGCCACACCCCCGGCACCGCGAAGAACTCCGCCTTCGACTCGCGCAGCGCGAAGCCCACCTCCCGCTCGCGGTAGAAGGGGATCACGGGCGACTGCACCGCGCCGATCCGGGCCAGCGCGCCTGCGAGCAGCACCGTCTCGATCCGCGTGGGCAGCTGCCAGGCGACGACCGACCCGGGGCGTACGCCCATGTTGTACAGCCCGGCCGCCACCCGTTCGCAGCGCTTTCGCAGCCCGCCGAAGGTCAGCCGCCGGCCGTCGTCCTGGAGGAGCACCTCGCCCTCCGGGGTGAGCGCGGCGCGGCGTTCGATCAGCTCCCAGAGGGTGCGGGAGGCGTCCAGAGCACGTGCGGTGTCGTTCATGTCCCCTCCGATGAAGCTGACGGATAGTCAGATCGTGCGGAGAGCGTAGGGCCGGTCGCCTTGTCGGTCCAGGGGTGCGGGGCTAGCCTGCTATCTGACGACCCGTCAGAATCAGAGCGCCAGCGCGGAGGCCTCGATGGAACAGGAACTGCCTCGGATCATCAGCGTCGACGACCATGTCATCGAGCCCGCACACCTCTTCGAGACCTGGCTCCCGGCCAAGTACCGGGACCGCGGGCCCCAGCCGCTCACCGCCGGAATCGGGGAGCTCGCGTACATCGGCGGCAAGTACCAGATCACGATGGACCCGGACGGCCCGCCCACCGACTGGTGGATCTACGAGGACCTGAAATTCCCGTACAAGCGCAACATCGCCGCCGTCGGCTTCGACCGGGACGACATGACCCTGGAAGGCATCACCCGGGCGGAGATGCGGCGCGGCTGCTGGGACCCCAAGGCGCGGCTCGCGGACATGGACCTCAACCACGTCGAGGCCTCCCTCTGCTTCCCCACCTTCCCCCGGTTCTGCGGCCAGACCTTCGCCGAGGCCAAGGACAAGGAGGTCGCCCTCGCCTGCGTCCGCGCGTACAACGACTGGATGGTCGAGGAGTGGTGCGGCGACAGCGGCGGCCGGCTCATCCCGCTGTGCATCATCCCGCTCTGGGACATCGACCTGGCGGTCGCCGAGATCCGCCGCAACGCGGCGCGCGGCGTCAAGGCCGTCACCTTCTCCGAGATCCCCACCCACCTCGGGCTGCCGTCGATCCACTCCGGCTACTGGGACCCGTTCTTCGCGGTCTGCCAGGAGACCGCCACCGTCGTCAACATGCACATCGGCAGCAGCTCCCAGATGCCCGCCGCCTCGCCCGACGCCCCGCCCGCCGTCCAGGCCTCGCTGTCCTTCAACAACGCCATGGCGTCGATGATGGACTTCCTCTTCAGCGGGGTGCTGGTGAAGTTCCCCAGGCTCAAGCTCGCCTACAGCGAGGGCCAGATGGGCTGGATCCCGTACGCCCTCGAACGCGCCGACGACGTGTGGGAGGAGCACCGCGCCTGGGGAGGGGTCCGCGACCTGATCCCCGAGCCGCCGTCCACGTACTACTACCGGCAGATCTTCTGCTGCTTCTTCCGCGACAAGCACGGGGTGGCGTCGCTCGACGTCGTCGGCCGGGACAACGCCACCTTCGAGACCGACTACCCGCACGTGGACTCGACCTTCCCGCACACGAAGGAGGTCGCCCTCGACCACGTCAAGGGACTGGACGACGAGACCGTCTACAAGCTGATGCGCGGCAACGCCATCCGCATGCTGAGCCTGGACCTCACCTGATGGACCTCACGTACACACAGGAGGAAGAGGACTTCCGGCAGCGGCTGCGGGAATGGCTGGCGGCCGTCCTGCCGAAGCTCCCGCCGAAGCCGTCGCCCGACGACTGGCCGGCGCGGCGCGCGTACGACACCGGCTGGCAGCGGACGCTGTTCGACGCCGGCTACGGCGAGCTGCACTGGAACGCCTCCCCGACCCAGCATCTGATCTTCCTGGAGGAGACGGAGCGGGCCGGAGCGCCCTACGTGGGCGCGAACTTCGTCGGACTGCTGCACGCAGGGCCGACGATCGCCGCCGAGGGCACGCGGGAGCAGCGGGAGCGGTGGCTGCCGCCGGTCCTGCGCGGCGACGAGGTCTGGTGCCAGGGCTTCAGCGAGCCGGACGCCGGCTCCGACCTGGCCTCACTGCGGACGCGGGCCGTGCGGGACGGGGACACGTACGTCGTCACCGGCTCCAAGATCTGGACCTCGCACGCGGAGGTCGCCGACTGGTGCGAGCTGCTCGTGCGTACGGACCCGGACGCGCCCAAGCACCGGGGGATCTCCTGGCTGGCCATGCCCATGGACGCGCCGGGGATCACCGTACGGCCGCTGCGGACGCTCGCCGGGTCGACGGAGTTCGCCGAGGTCTTCCTCGACGAGGTGCGGGTGCCGGTCGCCAACCGGGTCGGGGCGGAGAACGACGGCTGGCGCGTGACCATGGTGACGCTGTCGTTCGAGCGCGGCACCGCCTTCGTCGGCGAGGTCGTCGCCTGCCGCCGCACGCTCGGCGAGCTGGCCGCGGCCGCGAAGGCCAACGGCCGCTGGGACGACGCGGTGCTGCGGCGCAGGCTCGGCAGACTGCACGCCGAGCTCGCGGCGCTGTGGCGGCTGACGCAGTGGAACGTCAGCGAGGCGGAGAGCGAGGGCGGCGTCCCCGGCACGGGCGGCTCGGTCTTCAAGCTGCGCTACTCGCACGCCCGCCAGGAGCTGTACGACACGGCCGCCGAGGTGCTCGGCCCCGACGCGCTCGACCTCGACCGCGCGTGGACCCTGGACTGGCTGTCGTCGCTGTCGTACACGATCGCCGCCGGTACGTCCCAGATCCAGCAGAACATCGTCGCCGAGCGGATCCTCGGCCTGCCGAAGGGCTCCTGACGTGCACTTCCAACTGGACGACGACCAGCGGGCGTTGCAGAAGGGTGTCCGGGGCCTGCTGGAGGCCCGGTACGCGCGGCCAGAGGTGGCGGCCGGGCTGGACCGGGAGCTGTGGCGGGAACTCGGGGACGCCGGGTTCTTCGCGCTGCGGCTGCCCGAGGAGGAGGGCGGGGTCGGTCTCGGGCTGCCGGAGGCCGTGCTCGCGTTCGAGGAGGCCGGGCGGGTGCTGCTGCCGGGGCCGCTGGTGGCCACGCATCTCGCGGCGGGGACCGTGCCGGGCGCGGCGACCGGCGAGACCGTGGTGACCCGCGTCGACGGGGGCCTGGTGGCCTGGCTGGACGAGGCGGACGTGGTGACGGGGGAGGTGGCGGACGCCGTGGCCGTACGGTCCCTCGACCCGCTCACGCCCCTGCACCGGGTGCGCGGCGGCGGGGCACCGGATCCGTACGCCGTCCTGCTCACCGCCGCCGAACAGCTCGGCTCCGCCGCCCGCACCACCGAGATGGCCGTGCGGTACGCCAAGGAGCGCGAGCAGTTCGGCCGCCCCATCGGCGCCTTCCAGGCGGTCAAGCACCTCTGCGCGCAGATGCTGGTGCGCGCGGAGCTCGCCCGCAGCGCCGTCTACGCCGCCGCCGTGACCGCCGACCCCGTCGAGATCGCGGGCGCCAAGCTCCTCGCCGACGAGGCGGCCGTCCGGGGCGCCCGGGACTGTCTCCAGGTGTACGGCGGCATGGGGTTCACGTGGGAGGCGGACGTCCATCTGCATCTCAAGCGGGCCTGGGTGCGCGCGCGGATGTGGCAGACGGCCGCCCAGGCGGAGGAAGCGTTGGCCTCGGCACTCTGAGGAGTCACCGTCTGTGGTGCCCGGCCGCGTTGATATCGGGTTGTGTCCTTCGCGGACTCGTCACGGCCCGGAGTCGGGTCCGGCCTCCGGTACGCTCCGTGGGGTGCGAGACGCGTGCTGTCGTGGGGGCCGACCCCCGAAACTCCGGCCGGACATCAAGGCGGCCGCCGGAGAAGAATGCCCCGCTCGCACAGGGTGTTCGACTACCCGCAGCGTGCGTCGCACAGTATGCACCACGCATACTCCTTCGCGCTGGAATATGCCCGAAGCGCTTGTTGCGGTGACTGTACGTCAACCATGCTGTCTCGCAAGGAAATCACGTTCAGTGATGACGATGGCTGTGAGGCGCGAGGCGATGTGTCCGCCGGTTCGGATGGTGTGAACGGTGCAGGTGCTTCAGGTTCAGTTGGTGGTGGGACCGGATCCCGCCGAGGTCGGACGGGCCCGGCGGTGGGCCCGCTCGCGGCTCGCCGGGTCGGGGATAGGGGACGACGAGCCGCTGGCGGAGACGCTGGTGCTGCTCATCTCCGAGCTGGTCACCAACGCGGTGGTGCACACGGGCTGCCCCGCCGTGCTGCGGATGCTCTTCGGTGTCGCGGGTGATGCGATCAGGGTGGAGGTCGCCGACACCAGTGCCCGGCCGCCACGGCCCCGCCACGCGGACGGTGACGACACCAACGGCCGGGGTCTCGAACTGGTCGACGGCCTTGCCGACCGCTGGGGCTGGCAGCCCGAGGGGGCCGGCAAGAGCATCTGGTGCGAGGTGGACCGGTGCGCGGCGGCGCCGAGGCCGCCCCAGGCTCTTCCGGTGCCGTACACCGTCGAGGCGTACACCGTCTAGGGCCTGTCCGGTGGCACGGCTCCGGGCATCGGGCGCGGCTCAGAGCACCGCCACCGGTGCGACCGGCGTTCCCGTGCCGCCGACGAACGGCTCGGGGGTCGCGGAGAGCAGGAACGCGTACCGCTGAACTTGCGCACAGGCTGTGGACAGGTCTTCGAGGTTCCAGTTCTGGCCCTGCAGCATGCCCATCTCGACCAGGTCGAGGGCGTGCACCGGCAGCCACAGGTTCTCGACCTCCGGCGGGAAGATCTCGAAGGTCAGGGTGTCGTTGGCGACGGCGGCGACATCGCGGGCGTGGAACCACTCGGGCGTACGGAGGGACAGCCCCGGCGACGGGAACGCGTACCCGTGCTTGTCGCCGCCCAGGTACGCCTGGATCTGCCCGGTCCGTACGAGGACGATGTCCCCGGCCCGTACCCGTACGCCCCCGAACTCCTCCGCCTCCGAGAGGTCTTCGGGCGTGACGGCGTGGTCGCCCGGCAGCCGGTCCAGGCCCTTCGCGCGCGCCACGTCGAGCAGCACGCCGCGCGAGACGAGCGTACGGACCTTGTCGATACCGCTGAAGCGGGCGCCGGAGTGGGCGGTGATGGTGTCGGCGGGGCGGCCGTTGTAGAGCTTGCCCGAGTGGGAGACGTGGGTGAGCGCGTCCCAGTGGGTCGCTGCCTGGAGCCCCATCGTCACGGCGTCGTCGCTGGTCGCGACGGTGCCGGGGCCGAACAGTTCCTGGTTGATCTGGACCATGGTGTGCAGCGGGTTGACCCGGCCCGGGATCATCCCGGTCTGCACGCCGTCCTGCTGGAGGGGCAGCGCGAGCGGTACGCGCAGTCCGGTGCGGATCTCGGTGGCGGCGGCCCGGATGACCTCGTCCGTGATCAGGTTCAGCGTCCCGATCTCGTCGTCCGCACCCCAACGCCCCCAGTTGTTGACGCGTTTGGCGATGTCGTGGAACTCGGCGGGCAGTGACATCGGTCCTCCTGGGTCTTGTGCTCGGGCGTCCGGCGGCCCATAAAATCTAACGGTCCGTCAGAAACCTCGGGAAGGGGCCGGACGTGGGGAACTTCTTGGCAGGCAAGGTGGTCGCCGTGACGGGTGCCGGGCGCGGCATCGGGCGGGCCGTGGCCCTCGCCTGCGCGGCCGAGGGCGCGAAGGTCGTCGTCAACGACTACGGCGTCTCCGTCGACGGCGGCGATCCGGCGTCGGAGGTCGCCGCGGCGGTGGTCAAGGAGATCGAGGCGGCGGGCGGCGAGGCCGTCGCCGTGGCCGACGACATCTCGACGATGGCGGGCGGACAGCGGATCGTCGATACGGCGCTGGCGCGGTACGGGCGGATCGACGGGGTCGTCTGCGTCGCCGGGATCCTGCGCGAGCGCATGCTCTTCAACATGTCCGAGGAGGAGTGGGACCCGGTCGTCGCCACGCATCTGAAGGGCACGTTCACCGTCTTCCGGGCGGCGTCCGCGGTGATGCGCAAGCAGGGCGGCGGGACGCTCATCGGCTTCACCAGCGGGAACCACCAGGGGTCGGTGTCCCAGGCCAACTACTCCGCCGCCAAGGGCGGCATCATCTCGCTGGTGCGCAGCGCCGCGCTCGGGCTGCACAAGTACGGGGTGACGGCGAACGCGGTCGCGCCCGTCGCCCGTACGCGGATGTCGGCGAACGTCCCCATGGAGCTGAAGGAGATCGGCGAGCCGGAGGACGTCGCGGCGCTCGTCGTCTACCTGCTCTCCGAACGGGCCCGCGCCGAGAACATCACCGGTCAGGTCTATACGATCGCGGGCCCCAAGATCGCGGTCTGGGCCCAGCCGCGCGAGCTGCGGGCGGGGTACGCGGAGGGCTCCTGGACCCCGGAGAAGATCGCGGACTTCCTGCCGGGGACGGTGGGCACGGACCCGATGCCGATGCTGGCGCAACTGGAGGCGATGGCAAGGGCGGCGGCCTCGGGCGACCGCCCGAACCGTTAGCCTGCGGCGCGGTGCGGGTGCGGGTGCGTGGCTCGGGGTGCCGGCGGTCGTGTGTGCGGGGCGCCGGGTGCGGGGCGGTGGGCCGGGGTGCGGGCGGTCGTGCGTGCGGGGCGCCTCGGGGCGCGGGGCAACGGCCCCGGGTGTTGGCGGTCGTCCCTGCGAGGGGCCAGGGAGCGGCCGACGGTCCCGGTGTCGGCGCGTCACGTATGGGTGCCCGGCCCCGGGGGTTGTGCCCACCCGTTCCGCCCAGCGGAACGACTGCCCACAACCAGGGGGGGGCGCCGCGAAGCCCCCGAAACACCTCCCTTATCGGCCCCCGGCGGGGTTTCGGGAAGGGGTGGGGTGGGGGGAACGGCTGCCCACAACGGGGGCGCCGCGAAGCTGGCGCGTTCGGGGGTCGGGGGCGAAGCCCCCGGAGCACCTCTCGAGCCCCCACCAGCCCCCGGCAGGGTTTCGGGAAGGGGCGGGGTGGGGGGAATCCCCGCCCCCACCACCACAGGAGGCGGACATGGACTTCGCGTTCGGGCCCGAGGACGAGGCCTTCCGGCAGGACGCCCGCGAGTGGCTGGCGGGCCACCTCGTCGAGGGGGCCGGTGGGCTCGACTGGGAGCGGGAGCTGGGCCGGGGCGGGTGGATCGGGCTCGGCTGGGACACCGGAGCCGGCGCCGAGTACGGCAACCGGCGCGCCACGCTCACCCAGCAGGTCGTCTGGGCCGAGGAGTACGCCCGCGCCCGGGCCCCCGGCCGCCTCGGCCACATCGGCGAGAACCTGCTCGCGCCCACGCTCATCGCGTACGGCGGCAAGGAGCAGCAGGCCCGCTTCCTGCCGGGCATCGCGCGCGGCGAGGAGCTGTGGTGCCAGGGCTACAGCGAACCCGGCGCCGGCTCGGACCTCGCCGCGGTCCGTACGGCCGCCGTGAAGGACGGCGACGGCTACCGCGTCACCGGCCAGAAGGTGTGGACCTCCCTGGCCCGCGAGGCCCACTGGTGCTTCGTCCTCGCGCGCACCGATCCCGCGGCGCGCCGCCACCACGGGCTGTCGTTCCTGCTCGTCCCCATGGACCAGCCGGGCCGGGTCGACGTACGGCCGATCCGGCAGATGTCCGGGACGGCCGAGTTCAACGAGGTGTTCTTCGACGGGGCCGAAGCCGTCGAGGTCGTCGGCGGCGAGGGCAACGGCTGGCAGGTCGCCATGGGCCTGCTCGCCCTGGAGCGGGGTGTGTCGACGCTCGTCCAGCAGATCGGCTTCGCGCAGGAGCTGCGGCAGGTGATCCGGACCGCGCTCGACAGCGGCGCCGCGGACGACGACCCGGTGCTGCGCGACCGTCTCGTACGCCAGTGGGCCGAACTGCGCACGATGCGCTGGAACGCCCTGCGCACGCTGGGCCGTTCCGACGACCCCGGCGCGCCGAGCGTCGCCAAGCTGCTGTGGGGCGGCTGGCACCAGCGGCTCGGTGAGCTGGCGATGCAGGTACGCGGCGCGGCGGCCGCCGCGGGTCCGGGCCCGTGGTCACCCGCGTACGAACTCGACCTGATGCAAAGGCTCTTCCTCTTCACCCGCGCCGACACCATCTACGGCGGCTCGGACGAGGTCCAGCGCACCATCATCGCCGAGCGCGTGCTCGGCCTACCGAAGGAGCCGGGATGAGAGGCGTGGTGTTCGACGGCGAGCAGCCGCAGGTCGTGGACGACCTGGAGATACGGGACCCGGGCCCGGGAGAGGTCCTGGTCGGTGTCGCGGCGGCCGGGCTGTGCCACAGCGACCTGTCGGTGATCGACGGCACGATCCCGTTCCCCGCGCCGGTCGTCCTCGGGCACGAGGGCGCGGGCGTGGTCGAGGCGGTCGGCGCGGGTGTCACCCACGTCGCCCCCGGCGACCACGTCTCGCTGTCCACGCTCGCCAACTGCGGGGCGTGCGCCGAGTGCGACCGGGGCCGGCCGACGATGTGCCGCAAGGCGATCGGGATGCCGGGGCAGCCGTTCTCGCGGGCCGGGCGGCCGCTCTACCAGTTCGCGTCCAACTCGGCGTTCGCGGAGCGGACCGTCGTCAAGGCCGTCCAGGCGGTGAAGATCCCCCGGGAGATCCCGCTCACCTCCGCCGCGCTGATCGGCTGCGGCGTCCTGACCGGCGTCGGGGCCGTACTCAACCGCGCGAAGGTCGGCATCGGGGACACCGTCGTCGTCATCGGCACCGGCGGCATCGGCCTGAACGTGCTCCAGGGCGCGCGGCTCGCGGGCGCGCTCACGATCGTCGCGGTCGACACGAACCCGGCGAAGGAGGAGACGGCCCGGCTCTTCGGCGCGACGCACTTCCTCACCTCGGTGGCCCAGGTGCGCGAGATCCTGCCCGAGGGCGCCGGGCACGTCTTCGAGTGCGTCGGCCACACGGCACTGGTCCGGCAGGCGATCGACCTGCTCGACCGGCACGGGCAGGCGGTGCTGCTCGGCATGCCCGCGCCGACGGCCGAGGCGACCTTCCTGCCCGCGGCGATGTTCCTGGACAAGTCCATCCTGGGCTGCCGGTACGGCTCCTCGCGCCCGCAGCGCGACATCGCGCTGTACGCCAGGCTGTACGGGGAGGGCCGGCTGCTACTGGACGAGCTGGTGACGGAGACCTATCCGGTCGAGGACTTCGCGAAGGCGGCGGACGACGCACGGCAGGGGCGGGTGGCGAGGGGCGTGCTCACCTTCTGACACCGGGACTGCGGGATTCCGGGGCGGCGTGCCAGGGCGGACGTCAGCCCCGCACCCCCGCCCGGAACGTGCGCCGGTACACCGTCGGCGCCACCCCCAGCGCCGCCTGCACATGCTGCCGCATCGACTGCGCGGTGCCGAAGCCGGAGTCCCGCGCCACCTGGTCCATGGACAGGTCCGTGCACTCCAGGAGCTGGCGGGCCCGTTCGATCCGCTGCTGGGTGAGCCACTGGCCGGGGCTCACGCCCACCTCCTCGCGGAAGCGGCGCGTGAAGGTCCGTACGGACATGGCCTCCTGCTCGGCCAGGTCGCGCAGCTGGATCGGCTCGTGCAGATGGGACAGCGCCCAGGCGCGGGCGTCGGAGGTCGTCGCGAGCTGGGGTTCGGGGACGGGGCGGTGGACGAACTGGGCCTGGCCGCCGTCGCGGTGGGGCGGGACGACCGTGCGGCGGGCGACGTCGTTGGCGACCGCCGCGCCGTGGTCGCGGCGCACGATGTGCAGGCACAGGTCGATCCCGGCGGCGACCCCGGCCGAGGTGAGGACGTCGCCGTCGTCGATGAACAGGACGTCCGCGTCGACCTCGACGGCCGGGAACGTCCGCTGGAAGTGCTCCGCGGACGCCCAGTGCGTGGTGGCGGGGCGCCCGTCGAGGAAGCCGGCCGCGGCCAGGACGTACCCGCCGGTGCAGATGGAGACCATCCGGGTGCCGGGCCGCAGCGCGGCGAATGCCGAGGCCAGCTCCGGGGTGAGCCGGCCCTCCTGGTAGACGGGGCCGAGTTCGTACGACGCGGGCACGATCACCGTGTCGGCGGTGGCCAGGGCCTCCGGGCCGTTCTCGACGAGGACGGCGAAGTCGGCGTCGGTACGGACCGGTCCCGGCGGCCGCACCGAGCAGGTCATGACCTCGTACAGCTTCCGCCCCCACGTGTCCGCCGCGCGGCCGAAGATGCGCTGCGGAATGCCCAGCTCGAAGGGGAGGCAGCCGTCGAGGGCGAGGACGACGACACGGTGGGGCGTACGGGAGGGGGAGTCGGCGGCCATGGCCCGATCGTATCGAACGCTGTCCTTCGGGCCACTCGCTCGCGGTGATCGTTCTCCGGATGCTGGTGACGTGACCCAGACAAGCGACCTCGCCGCCCCCTCCCGGGAGGCCCGCCCCCCTCGGCGTATCCACCGCGCGTGGTTCGTCGCCGCCGTCGCCTTCGTGACGATCATCGGCGCCGCCGCCTTCCGCTCCCTCCCCGGGCTGCTGATCGACCCGCTGCACCAGGAATTCGGCTGGTCGCGCGGCACGATCGGGCTCGCGGTCTCCGTCAACCTCGCGCTGTACGGCATCACCGCGCCGTTCGCCGCCGCGCTGATGGACAGGTACGGCATCCGCCGGGTCGTCGCCTTCGCCCTCACGATCATCGCGATCGGCTCCGGCGTCACGGTGTGGATGACGGCCCCCTGGCAGCTGCTGCTCTGCTGGGGGCTGCTCGTCGGCCTCGGCTCCGGCTCGATGGCGCTGGCCTTCGCGGCGACCGTGACGAACCGCTGGTTCACCGAACGGCGCGGACTGGTCACCGGCATCCTGACGGCGGCGGCCGCCTCCGGGCAGCTGATCTTCCTTCCCCTGCTGGCCTGGATCGTCAAGGAGCACCAGTGGCGCCCGGCCGCCGTCACGGTCGCCGTCGCCGCCATCGCCGTCGTCCCCTTCGTCTGGCTGCTGCTGCGCGACCACCCGGCGGACGTGGGCCTGGCCCCTTACGGTGCGAAGGAGTTCGTCCCCAAGCCCGCCCCGGTGCCGGGCGCCGCACGCCGCACGCTCAAGGTGCTCTTCTCGGCCGCCCGCACCGGCCCCTTCTGGCTGCTCGCCGGCACCTTCGCGATCTGCGGGGCCTCCACGAACGGCCTCATCCAGACCCACTTCGTCCCCGCCGCGCACGATCACGGCATGCCGATCACGGCGGCCGCCTCGCTCCTCGCGGTGATCGGTGTCTTCGACGTCCTCGGCACGATCGCCTCGGGCTGGTTCACCGACCGCTTCGACGCGCGCCGGCTGCTCGCCGTCTACTACGCGCTGCGCGGCATCTCGCTGCTCTTCCTGCCGATGCTGCTCGCCCCGTCCGTCCACCCGCCGATGGTGTTCTTCATCGTCTTCTACGGGCTGGACTGGGTCGCCACGGTCCCGCCGACGATCGCCCTGTGCCGCGAGCACTACGGCGACGACTCGGCCATCGTCTTCGGCTGGGTCCTCGCCTCCCACCAGGTCGGCGCGGCGGTCGTCGCCTTCCTGGGCGGTGTGGCGCGGGACGTCTTCGGCTCGTACGACGTCGTCTGGCTGGCGTCGGGCGCGCTGTGCGCGGCGGCGGCGCTGATGGCGCTGGTGATCAGGCGCCGCCCGCAGGCGCCGGCGCCCGGGTGACGGACCCCCGGCGGTCACCGCTCCCGGGAGGGGGCGAGAATCACCGCAGGGGAGGTCGATCATGACGGTGGCGCGCAGGACCGGGCGGGGGACGGCACGGCCGGGGACCCCCGGGCAGTGGACGGCCGGGCAGGGGCTGTGGCAGGGGGTGGGCACCTTCGGGGTCGCGGTGACCTCGCTGTTCCTGGCGGGCGTCATCGCCCTCCAGCTGTACACGTACAGCGAGTACGACGCGGAGACGCTGATCCGGCAGAGCCCCCCGGAGAGGTTCGTCGCGGGCGTGCCGTTCCTCGCGTGCTTCGGGTTGCCGGGCGCCGTCTTCGGTACGGCGCTGGTGGTGCTGCCGCTGGCGGCCCTCGCCCGTTGGCTGGGGAGCCGGCTGACCGGCCGCGAGGCGTGGTGGTGGATCCCCGTCGTCGCCGCCGTGCTGGTGGCGCTGCCGATGGCGTACGTGGCGGCGGTCTGGGGTCTGGCCGTCGCCGCCGGCTGGTGGTCGGCGTGCACGGGCGTGCTGTCGGCGTCGGCCCTGACGGTCCGGGTCAGGAAGCTGCGGAGCGAGACGGGGCGCCGACGCCCGGGGGTGCGCCACGTGCTGGGGGCCGGGGTCGCGACCTTGCTCGTCCTGGCCCTCGCCTGCCATGGGGGCATGAAGGCCGGGCTGATCGACGAGTACCACCCCCCGGTCCTCGGCGGCGGTCGCGTGGCCGGTACCTGGACGAGCGGCTACGGCGCCACGCTCACCCTCGCCGGGGACGGCAGGGCCACCGCGCGGAACCTCCCGGACGACCCCTTCGGTCTCGAGGAAGGGACATGCGAAGGCACCGGCACCTGGGTGTATGTCCCGGACCCGGATCCCTGGGAGCAGACCGTCGAGATCGACATCGCCGGCTGTGACTACTTCGACGACTGGCGGATCGGCGGCACCGCATCCGACCCCAAGCTGAACTACCTGGTGGGGGACCTGGATTCGCCCGAGGCGTACACCCTCCGGCGGTCGGGCTCGTAGGTTCCGTCCTGCTCGTGCGTCGGTGAGGGATGGCGTGCTGGTCCGTTCACCGCCCCGGCCGAGCTCCGAGCCCGCCGCGCCGGCGCCCTGGTCAGGTCCTGTCCGGTCGATCAGGCCGGACAGGACCTAGGCGCTGAACCGCCCGAACCGCCCCCGGTGGAACAGCAGGGGATCGCCCTCGCCCTCCGCCCCCAGCGCCTCCACCCGTCCCACCACGATCAGATGGTCGCCCCCGGTGTGCACGGTCTTGATCGTGCAGTCGATCCAGGCCGGTACGGAGTCGAGGCGCGGGGCCCCGGTCACGAGCGCGGGTCCGTGGTCGACGCCCGCGAACTTGTCCGCGCCGCTCACCGCGAAGGCCCGGCACAGCTCGCCCTGGTCCGCGCCCAGGATGTTGACGCAGAAGGACCCGGCGCGGGCGATACGCGGCCAGGTCGTCGACGTACGCGCGACCATGAAGGCGACCAGGGGCGGGTCGAGGGACAGGGACGCGAAGGACTGGCAGGCGAAGCCGGCGGGGCCGCCGCCCTCGGGGTCGTACGCCGTGATCACGGTCACCCCGCTCGCGAAGTGGCCGAGCACGCGGCGGAATTCGCCGGGGTCGACCGGCGGCCGCTCGTCGGCGCCGACGGTTCGGAGCTCCGGGCGCGGCAGGGCGTCGAAGGGCTCGGCGGGCTGCTCGGCGGCCGTGGCGGCGCCGACGGACCTGAGGTAGCGGACGGCGGTGGCCGCCATCCCTGCGTGTCCCATCACGCCAACCATTGAACCTGACGACCCGTCAGCTGGGAACCCCTCTGCCCGCCCGCACGGCGGATATCCAGGTGCGGAACCGTCGTATCCCGCTGCTACTCTCGCGCAAACATTTGTACGAGGGGGAGGACCTCGCTTGCTCAAGAGGAACAGAATCATCACGGCCGCGCTGGTGCCCGCGCTGACGCTGGGGGGCGTCGGCATCGGGACGACGGCCGTCACGGTTCTCGCGACGGCGCCGGCCGCGGCCGCGGCCGAGATCGGGCCGTGGAGCGCGCCGACCGCGCTCACGCTCGACCACCAGCTCGTCAACGTGGCCGATGTGCAGTCCACCGTCCACGGTGACGCCGTCGCGCTGTGGTACTGGACGCCCGACGACGACCACACGGTGACCGAGGTGTGGGCCGCGGTGCGCCCGGCCAGGAGCGCGGCGTGGGGGACCCCGCAGCGGCTGACGGCGGGCGCGGAACGGACCGCGCAGCTCGGCCCGTCGGAGGACGGGTCGGTGACCGCGTCCTGGACCGAGAAGCCCGCCTCCGGCGGCACGGCCCTGCGGGTGTCCGTGCTGGCGCCCGGGGCCACGCAGTGGGGCGCGCCCGTGGACATCGCCTCGGCGTCGTCCATCGTGGACCCGAAGGTCGCGGTGAGCCCGAACGGCCGTGCCGCTGCCACCTGGCGCCAGAACGCGAGCCAGAGCTCGGAGATCTATGTCGCCGAGCGCACCGCCGTCGCGAACCCCTGGTCCCAGCCGATGCGGGTGGCCGCCACCGAAGCGGGCGCGTACGCCGCGCAGCCGGAGATCGCGGTCGGGCGTACCGGCGCGATCGCCGTCGCCTGGACCGAGAACCGCGCAGACGGCCGTACGGCCAAGAGCACGGTGCGGAACGCCGGTTCGGCGGAGTGGAGCGCTCCGGCGCCGATCGGCGACCCGGCCCTGTGGACCGGCTCGCCGAAGCTGGCGGTCGGCAACGACGGCATGTTCGTCGTGGCGTGGCAGCAGTCCGCGAGCGAGTCGACCGACGGGACGGTCCTCCTCTCCGCGCGCCGCAAGGCCGACGAGGCCCAGCCCGGCTGGTTCCTCGCGGAGGCCGTGGCCACCAACGACAACGGCTTCCAGACGGTGGACCCGCTGATCGGGCCGAACGGCGACGCCACCCTGGTCTGGCTCGAGTACACGGACCGGTTCGACGTCCGCACCTCCACCCGCTCCGCCGCCACCGACACCTGGTCCGAGCCGAAGACGCTCTCGACCGGCTACGTCCCCGAGCAGTTCGACGCGAACATCGGCTACGACGGAACGGTCCAGGCGGGCTGGGCGCAGAACTCCGGCGCCGACGACCAGCGTGTCTTCGTCACCGCCGCCCGGGTCGGCGGCGTCTGGGGCACCCCGCGGACGCTCAGCGAGGCCCCGTCCGACTACGCCGAGGGCGCCGTCGCCGTCGGTCCGGACGGCAACGCCTCCGCGGTGTGGGCGCAGGGCTACCAGCTGTGGACCGCGGGCACCGGACTGACCGCCCCGCAGCCGGCGCCGAAGCTCGTGCGCCGCGACCACGTCGGGGCCGACGGGTACGTCGACCTGTTCAGCCGTACGGCGTCGGGCGAGCTCGTCGTCCACAAGGGCGACGCGTCGAAGGCCGTCTCGGCGAAGGTCAGCGGCGGAGCCTGGCCGGCCGCCTCCACCGTCATCCCGTTCGGCGACCTGACCGCGGACGGCTGCAACGACGTCCTCGTGCGCAACGCCGCGGGCGAACTGCACCGGTACAGCCCCGAGTGCGGCAGCGTCGTCACCCCGCAGACCCCGTCGGTGAAGATCGGCACGGGCTGGGGCGGCTTCGACACGCTCGTCTCCTCCGGCGACCTGACCGGTGACGGGCTGTCCGACCTGGTGGGCCGCCACGCGTCCACCGGCGACCTGTACCTGTACGCGGGAGTCGGCACCGGCTTCGTGAAGGGGCAGGGCAAGATCGGTACGGGCTGGAAGACGGTGACGCCCATCGGCGCCGGCGACCTGAACGCCGACGGCCGCGGGGACATCCTGGGCAAGGACACCTCCGGCAGGCTGTGGCGCTACTACGGCAACGGCAAGGGCGCCATCGGCTCGGGAACGCAGATCGGCTCCGGCTGGGGCGGCCACAATGCCACCGTCGGCATCGGCGACCTCACCAAGGACGGCGTCGACGACCTGGTGTCGCGTACGACCGGCGGTGACCTGTACCGGTACGAGGGCAACGGCACGGGCGCGTACAGGTCCGGCGTGAAGCTCGGCAGCGGCTGGGGCGCGTACAGCAGTCTGTCCTGACGGACACCTTCCGGGGCAGGCGGGGCAGGTCACCGGCCCGCCCGGCCCGCCCGGCCTGCCCCGGAAGGCAGCTCAGCGGCTCCCTTACTCGGTCACCGACCCGGTAATCGGTCGCCGGCCCCGGTACTTGGTCACCGACCCCGACGCTCGCTCAGCGCTCCCTGCACTCGCTCACCGGCCCCGGTACTGGGGAGTGCGGCGCTCCACGAAGCTCGCCACTCCCTCGTTCGCGTCCCGCGTCGTCATGTTGATCTCCTGGGCCGCCGCCTCGGCCGCGAACGCCGCGGCCCGGTCGGTGTCGAGGGAGGCGTTGACCAGCTGCTTGGTGAGGGCGAGGGCGCGGGTCGGGCCCTGGGCGAGGCGCTCGGCCCACTCGCGGGCCGTCTTCCCCAACTCCCCGGCCGGTACGACCCGGTTGACCAGGCCCATCCGCTCGGCGTCGGCGGCCGCCAGCGCGTCCCCGAAGAACATCAGCTCCTTCGCCCGCTGCGGGCCGATCAGCCGGGGCAGCAGATAGGCCCCGCCGCCGTCCGGGACGAGTCCGCGGCGTACGAACACCTCGATGAACCGGGCCTCTTCGGCGGCCAGCACCAGATCGCAGGCGAACGCGAGATGCGCGCCGATCCCGGCCGCCGTGCCGTTCACGGCGGCGATCACCGGCTTCTCGCAGTCGAGTACGGCTCCGATGAGGCGCTGGGCGCCGAGCCGGATCGTACGGGCCACATCGCCCGCGACGCGCGCCCCGGTGGAAGGCGCCCCGCGCAGGTCCGCGCCGGCGCAGAAGCCCTTGCCGGTGGCGGTGAGGACGACGGCCCGGACGGCGGGGTCGGCGGAGGCGTCGGCGAGCAGCGCGATGACGCGTTCGCGCTGGTCCCAGGTGACGGCGTTCATGGCTTCGGGCCGGTTGAGGGTGATCCACGAGACGCCGTTGTCAGTGGTGTGCAGTACCAATGAGTCAGCGGACCTCGTGGACTCTTCGGGGGAGGAAGTCATGGGCGTACGGCTCCAAGTCGTCGTTTCAGCGGCATCGGCATACGGCATGTCACCGGCATACGGCACGTCGGCGGCATACCGCACGTCACCGGTACGCGGAACGTCAGCGGCACACGGCAAGCGCGTCCAGCGCCACCGCGCCCTGCCCGCGCGGCAGGACCATCAGCGGATTGATGTCCAGCTCGGACAGGTCCCCGCCGAGCTCCAGCGCCATCCGCTGCACCCGCAGGACGACCTCCACCAGCGCGTCCACGTCCACCGGAGGCCCGCCCCTGACCCCGTCCAGCAGGGCCCGCCCGCGCAGTTCGCCGAGCATCGAGCGGGCCTGGTCCTCGCCGAACGGGGGGACGCGTACCGCCACGTCCTGGAGCACCTCCACCAGCACCCCGCCCAGGCCCACCGTCACCGTCGGGCCGAAGAGCGCGTCCTGGGTGACGCCGACGACCATCTCGACGCCCCGCTCGACCATCTGGCAGACCAGGACGCCGTCCAGGTCGATGCCCTCGTAGCGGGCGATGTCGGTCAGTTCGCGGTAGGCGTCGCGGATCTGGCTGGCCGAGGTCAGCCCGATCTTCACCAGGCCCAGCTCGGTCTTGTGCGCGAGCTGGGGCGCGGACGCCTTCATCACCACCGGGTAGCCGACCAGCCCCGCCGCCCGCACCGCGGCCGCCGCGCTGGTGACGAGCTGCTCGCGCGGTACGCGGATGCCGTACGCGCGCAGCAGCTGCTTGGCGGCGTGCTCGCTGAGCCGGTGGCCGGGGCGCATCAGGGCCTGTGCCTTGCGGAAGGACGGCGAGAGGGTGCGGGGTGCCTCGTCGAAGGGCGAGCGGTACCCGCTGGTGAACCGGTGGTGGTCGAGGTACGCCTTCACCGCGGTGATGCAGTTGCCGAACGTGCGGAAGGTGGCGACCCGCGACGACCCGAGCAGCGTCGTGCGGTACGCCTCCTCCGTGCCGACGGGCGAGCCCCACACCACGCACACCAGCTTGTCCGTCGCCTCCGCCGCGTCCACGAGGTCCTGGGCGAGCTTGTCGCTCATGGGCGGGAAGGGCCCGGTGATCGGGCAGATCAGCACGCCGACCTGCGGGTCGGCGAGGATCGCGTCGATGATCTTCCGGCCGCGCCAGTCGCCGACCGGGTGACCGCCGTTGTCGACGGGGTTGGCGACGTTCAGGTACTCCGGTATCCACTGGTGCAGTTCGGCCTGCTTGGCGTCGCCGAGCACCGGCAGGGTCAGCCCGGCGGCGGTCGCCAGGTCCGAGAAGTGCGCGCCCGTGCCGCCGGAGATCGAGTAGACGACGACGCCCTCGGCCCGTGGCTTGCGTGCGCGCGCCAGCAGGGCGGCGGTGTCCTGGAGTTCGTCGAGCCCGTCCACGCGGATCACGCCGTACTGCCGCATCGCCGCGTCCACGACCTGGTCGGCGCCGGTGAGTTTGCCGGTGTGCGAGGCGGCCATCCGCGCCCCGGTCTCGGTCCGGCCGACCTTGACCGCCACGACCGGTACGCCGGCGCGGGCCGCGCGGTCGGCGGCGAGCAGGAAGGAGCGCCCGTCCTTGAGCCCCTCCACGTAGCAGGCGATGGCCCCGACCTCGGGCCGCCCGGCGAAGTACGAGATGAAGTCGGCGGTCTCCAGATCGGCCTCGTTGCCGGTGGGCGCCCAGTGGGACAGCCTTATGCCCAGCTCCTGCAGGGTGAAGACGGGGCGGCCCTGGTGCCCGGACTGGGTGATCAGGGCGATGGCCGGGCCGTCCAGGTCGGTGCGGAACTTCTCGAAGGCGTTGAGGTTGGTGTTCGGGCCGAGCAGCCGCAGCCCGGATTGCTCGACGGCCGCGGCGAGCCGCCGTTGGGCGGCCGCGCCCTCCTCCCCGGTCTCCGCGAACCCGGACGCGAAGGCCACGGCGAACTTCACCTTGGCCTGGGCGAGTTCCTCGATCACGGGCAGCGGGTCGCCGACCAGCAGTACGGCCAGGTCGACCTGTTCCGGCAGGTCCGCGACGGACGGGACGCACGGCAGTCCGAAGACGGACGCGCGGTTCGGATGCACCGGATACAGCCGTGCCCCGACCCGCTCGGCCCAGGCGATCAGCTGCCGGGTGATCCCGGTGTTCGGCCGCCCCTCGGCGTCGGAGGCGCCGACGACCGCGACCGCCTCGGGCCGGAAGAACCGGTCCAGGTCGGGGACGGGTGCGTGCAACGGGCGGCCGCTGACATCCAGGTCCCCGGCGGTGGCGGTGACCTCCGCCGTGTCGTGGACGGCGCCCCGCGGCTGTTCGCCGCAGGCCACCACCCGGGCGCGGAGATCGGTGGTGAGGGTGCCGTGGGTTGATCCAAGCATCGTTCCGCCCGCTCCTCGCTCGTCGGCCAGACGTCTAACTGACGCACTGTCAGATTAGCGAACTGACGGCATGTCAGGAACAGCGTGCGCCGAAGTAGCTGATCCGGGCCCGATCCCCGGGTCGGTCTCCGGGTCGGTCCCCGGGTGGGTCGGTACAACCTTCAAGCGCGTTCACCGGTCATGTCATCGCACCGCCCTCCCTCCCTGAGGGTTGGTGAAACAGACAAATGAGGAGATCAATGAGCAAGCCTTCCGTCGGCCGCGCCCTGCGGCTCGGCGCCTGTGCCGCCACCGCGGCGGGGCTGGTCGCGGTCGGGATGGCCACCCCGGCATTCGCCGCCGGTGACCAGCTGTGGATCCAGTCGCCGTGGGAGGTCGCGCTGCTCAAGGCCGCCGACGGCCAGCAGCCCCGGGCCACCACCGTCGAGCTGGGCCTGTACCACGACAACAGCGCCTACACGGTGACCGACGGCCGACTCACCGTGGACGTCTCCGGCCTGGCCGGCGTGGCCGAGGTCACCTGGCCGGAGGCGTGCGCGCCGACCGGCACGACCGCCGTCTGCTCCTTCCCGGAGGTGCCGCTGACGGGCGAGACCCCGGTGAAGCTGGAGGTCAAGGCGGCGTCCGGGGCGGACGCCGGCGCCAGTGGCAAGATCACGTACGCGGCGACGGCCACGACGAACGGGACGGGCGGCGTCCTCACGGCGCCCGACTCCGAGACGACGTTCACGGTCGCGTCGGGCCCCGACCTCGTCCTGGCGCAGCCCGCGTCGGTGGACGGCGTCACGCCGGGCAGCACCGTGCCGGTGCCGTTCTCCGTCGTCAACAACGGCAACGAGGCCGCCAACGGCGTCCAAGTGACGATGTATGTCACGCGCGGGCTGAACCTGGGCGGTCTCGCCCCCCAGTGCACCAGCGAGCCGATCGGCGAGGGCACGGTCAAGCCCGTGACCAAGGTGGACTGCGCGTTCGACGACGTCGTCGAGCCGGGCGGCTCGTTCACGCTGCCCACCCCGCTGAACGCGACGGTGGCCTCCTACGCCCTCCTCGAGCGCATCGACATGAGCGCCCAGGCGGGCGACGGCGCCACGGACCTCTCGCCCAGCGACAACGGCGGGGTCCTCGGCGTCAAGGCCGTCAACACGGCCGACTTCGCGGTCCGTGGCGCGAGGGTGACGGGTGCGGCCGGTGAGACCGTGAAGGCCGCCCTGACCTTCCGCAACAAGGGCCCGGCCTGGGTCGCGAACCTGGGCTCCGGCGACCCCGTCGCGGCCGTCGACCTGATCGTCCCCCAGGGCGCCACGGTGACGGGCGTCCCGGAGAACTGCTCGCCCCGCACCCTGGACGGCGGCTGGTACGACAGCGAGACCCCGGCCGGCGCCCCGCGCTACGCGTGCGACCTGCCGCTGTGGGTGGCCGAGAGGCAGACGGTGACCTTCCCGTTCGAGCTGCGGATCGACACCGTCATACCCGGCTCCACCGGCCAGGTGACCCTGCGGTCCGCGTACGGCAGCCAGCCGCTGCCGTACGACCCGAACACGGCGAACAACAAGGCGAAGCTGGTCCTGAATCCGGCGACGGCCTGACGCCGAAGCCCTCGGGCCTGCCCGCCGCGACGGTGGGCGGGCCCGGGGCCCGGGATCGTGTCCGGTTCGGAGGGCCCCCGGTCGCGGCGCGGCCCGGTACAACCTTTGCGGCCCCACACCTGTCTGACCTGGCATGGAAAAGATCGGCATAGCAGGGTTCAGAGGAATGGTGCGGGGTGGTGCGGCGGCACTGCTGGCCGTGGGGCTGCTGGGCCCCGCCGGAGCTGTGGCACCGGCCCACGCGGCGGCGGGACCGGATCTGGTTCTGGAAGGCCTGGCGGATGTCGGCGGACTCAAGCCGGGTGCCCCGGTCACCGTGCCCGTGGGCGTGGCCAACAAGGGCGACGAGGCGGCCGAGGGCGCCATCCTGACGTTCGCCAGTTCGTACGGGCTGAAGTCCATGCGGCAGTTCTCCAACTGCGAGTACAAGGACAGGGCTCCGGGCGACAGGGAGGACTACGAGACGGCCGTCTGTGTGCTGGACGAGACTCTCGCCCCGGGCGCCGTGTACGACACGTCGAGCGCCTTCTCCTTCGGCACCCAGCGCTGGGCGATGACCGATGTCGTCCAGTGGCGGGTGGAGCCCGCCTCGAAGGCCGCGCTCGACAAGCACCGCGAGAACGTCCGCGCGGGCGGCACCCAGCTGGACCTGGTCAAGCGCGGCTCGGCCAAGCCGAAGGGCACGCGGTCCTTCGTGATGCAGGACATCGAGGTCGACAACACCGCGGACTACTCCGTGAGCGGTGCCAGGATCTCGGGCAAGGCGGGCGAGACGGTCACGGCCGACGTCGGCTTCGCCAACAACGGCCCGGCCTGGGTGGCCTGGTTCCCCGAGGGGCCGCCCGACCCGGGCGCGTACAGCTTCCGGGTGATGATCACCCCGCCTGAGGGCACCACGCCCGTCGGCTACCCGGACAGATGCCAGCCGTACGGCCGCGGCCTGATCATGTGCACGAAGCCCCTGAGCCAGGGGTCGATCCTCGATGACGAGAAGCTCTCCTTCCCCATCAAGCTTCGGATCGACAAGGTGGTGGAGAACGCCAAGGGCAAGGTGGCCGTGGAGCATGTGGTCGAGAATGATCTCGACCCCAACCCGAAGAACGACACCGCTGAGATCGTCCTCAACGGCACCGATGGCGGTACGGATGGCGGTGCGGACGGCGGCTCCACGGGCACGTCCGGTTCCACGTCCGGTTCCACGACCGGCTCGACAGGTACGTCCGGGTCCACGGGCACGTCCGGTTCCACGTCCGGCTCGACGGGTACGTCCGGGTCCACCGGGTCCACGGGTACGTCCGGCACCACCGGCACGACCGGGTCCACCGGCACGTCCGGCGGCACCACCGGGTCCACCAGCGGTGACCTCGCCGACACCGGCTCCGACAACATCGCGCTGATCGGCGGCGGCGCGGCCGCGCTCGTCGCCGTGGGAGGCGCGGTGTTCGCGGTGACCCGCCGCCGGAGCCGCGTCTCCTAGGTCTGGCCCTAGCCCCTCCGGGGCGCCAAGGCCCTCGCGATCTTCTCGGCGTCCCGGGCCAGTTCGCGCAGCATTCCGCTGATCGGGTTCGTGAAGCCCGTGAAGTAGAGGCCCGGTGCGTCGCGCGGCGTACGGCCGCCGTGCACCACCGGGCGGCCGCGGGCGTCCAGGACGCCGAGATGGCCGACCAGGGGTTCCAGGCCACGGCGGTAGCCGGTCGCGGCGATGACCGTGTCCACGGCGATGCGCGAGCCGTCCGCGAGGACGGCCTTGCCGTCCTCGAAGGACTCGACCGCGGCGACCGGCTCGACGCGGCCCGCCCGGACCGCGGCGATCAGGCCGACGTCCTGGACCGGGATGGCGCCCTGGCGCACCCGGGAGTAGAGGCCGGTGTCGGGGCGGGGCAGACCGTGGGCCGTGAGGTCCGGGACGGCGACGCGGCACATCAGCCGCGCGGCCCTGTCCACCAGCCGCACCGGCAGCCGGCGCACCAGGATCGCGGTGCGCTGGGCGGGCCAGCCGGCCGTGGAGCGGCGCACGATGTGCGGGACGGTGCGCACCGCCAGCCGTACCCGCGCCGCGCCGCCCTCCACCAGGTCGACGGCGATCTCCGCGCCCGTGTTGCCGACGCCGACGACCAGGACGTCCTTGCCCGCGTAGGGCGCGGGGCCGCGGTACGCGGAGGCGTGCAGCAGTTCACCGCCGTACGCGTCCAGGCCCGGCCAGTTTGGCACGCGCGGGGTGTGGTTGTAGCCGGTGGCGACGACCACCGCGCGCCCGGTCAGCCGGCGGCCGCCCGACGCGTGCAGCACCCAGTCGGTGCCGGCGGGCTCGATCCGGGAGACCTCGACGCCGGTCACCAGCTCCAGCTCGTGGACCTCCGCGTACTTCTCCAGGTAGCGGATGACGTTGTCCCGGGACACCCACCGCCCGAACTTCCGGGGCATCGTGAGCCCTGGCAGCGCCGACAGCCGCCGGGTGGTGTGCAGCCGCAGCCGGTCGTAGTGCCCGCGCCAGGACGCCCCGACGGACGCCGACTTCTCCAGGACGACGGCGCGTACGCCCCGCTCCTTCAGCGCGGCGGCGACGGCGAGGCCGCCGGGTCCTGCGCCGATGACGTAGACGGGGCGGTCGTTCGTGAGGTCCAAGCCATCCATGGCTCTGTGATCCGGCATGAGCGCCGAGCGTAACGGGGCGCGATTGCGAATCGGTCACGGCCGACGACCCCTTGCGCTCCCGGCGGCCCGTCCGGTGAACTGACGTACCGTCAGATACTTGGGAGTGAGGGGGCCCGGAATGGGGACGATCTGGCTCACCGGCGCCGAATGGCTCGCCGTCCTGCGCATCGGCCTCGGCCTGTGGTGGCTGGAGAGCTGGCGGCACAAGGACAAGAAGGGCTGGTTCGAACGCGGCACGGGCATCGCGTGGGCGGCCGACGTCGCCGGCAAACACCGGTGGCCGTTCGTGCGGACCGGCTTCCAGAAGGTCGTCGCGCCCCGCCCCAAGGCGATGGCGTACCTCGTCGTCTACGCCGAACTGGCCCTGGGCCTTGGCCTGATCACCGGCTTCCTCACGCCCGTCGCCCTCGTCGGCGGGCTGCTCCTCAACCTCCTCTACCTCGTCCTGATGATCCACGACTGGGCCGAGCAGGGGCAGAACGCGATGATGGCGCTGATCTCGCTCGTCGCCCTCGTCGCCATGTCCTGGCAGACCTGGTCCCTCGACCACGCGATCGGACTGTTCTGATGACCGCCGCGACACCCGAGATCGACGACTTCACCCGCCCCTACTGGGACGCGGCCGCCGAGGGCCGCCTGCTGCTACGCCGCTGCCGCACCTGTACGAAGGCCCACCACTACCCCCGCGAGTTCTGCCCGCGCTGCTGGAGCGACGACGTGCGGTGGGAGCCCGCGAGCGGCCGCGCCACGCTCTACACCTGGTCCGTCGTCCACCGCAACGACCTCCCGCCGTTCGGCGACCGTACGCCCTACACGGCGGCGGTCGTCGACCTCGTCGAAGGCCCGCGCATGATGACGGAGATCGTCGAGTGCGCGGAGGCGGACCTGCGGATCGGGATGGAGCTGGAGGTCACCTTCCGCGGTGGCGCGGACGGCGCACCGGCCGTGGCCGTGTTCCGCCCGTGCCACCGGCCCACCCCAGCAGGTGGTTTGAGCCGGTGATCCACCCGACCGGCTGACCCGGACGCCTCCCCGCGCAGATCCTGTTGCCCCGGCCGCTTTGCCGGATCACGGGCTTCTGCCGAGGGAGTGTGGGCATGAAGGTCAACCTCGCCAAATTCGACGGCTCCCTGCCGTACGCGTCCGAGCTCTACGGGGTCTACCAGCCGCTGCTCGGCTGGCGCTCCGCCCGTCTCGCCAAGCGCTTCGGGGCCACCGGCAGCGCAGTCCACCGCTCCCTCGCCGCCGCACTCACCGAGAAGATGCGGCCCTCCTACACCCTCGCCCCGCCGCCCTCCTCGGGAACGGCCGCCACAACGGCCGCCGCCGACCCGCCGCCCGTGACCATCCAGCCCGGCGCGGCGGCGCCCGGTGTCGCCTCCGTGCTGCCCGCCGTGCTCGACACCGTGGTCTCCCAGGAGCTGGTGGCCCGGCTCCAGCGGGAGGACCTCACCGACCCCGCCGTCTGGGACCGCCTCGTCGGCCCCGGCCCGGAAGGCCTGGCCGCCCTGCTCCGGATCGCCGAGACCAAGATCTCCCAGGGCGGTGTGATCGTCCACGCCACCGGGGCGGCCGGCGCCACCGGGGCGGCCGGCGCCACCGGGGCGGCCGCGGCCACCGGGGCGGCCGCCGCCGCGGCGCCCGACAAGGCCGCCCTCGCCGCCCGCGAGTCCCAGGTCGCCGGCACGCTCCAGCAGCTGCACGCCACCGGCCGCTACGACGTCCTGCACGCCATGTACGCGGCGGGCACCCGCCTCCTCGACGTACCGGTGATCGACGCCCTCGCCGGGCTCCTCGGCGCCCCCGTCTCCACGCCCCGGGCGGCGGCCGCCGCGAGCGGCCCGGCCGACGCCTCGCTCTCGCCGCTCGGCCTCGTCCACCTCTTCCGGCAGTACTTCTTCGAGTTCGACTCCTTCCTCGGTCCGCCCGTCCAGCACGTCTGGCTCAGCCCCGGCGCCAGCGTCGAGCTGATCGAGATCAGCACCCGCCGCACCCTCACCGAGCGCACCACCGAGTCGTCCGTCGAGACCGCCGACCGCAGCGAGGAGCAGTCCACCGTCCAGGACGAACTCTCCGCGTCCGTCCGGCAGGAGAACGAGAGCAGCACCAAGTTCGGCGTGAGCCTGTCCGCGAGCGCGAGCGGCGGCATCGGCGTCTTCAACACCGAGGCCTCCGCGACGACGAACTACGAGAGCGAGAACTCCCGCAAGACCGCGAAGGAGCAGACCCACAAGCAGCTGCGCCAGCAGACCATCAAGCTCTCCTCGGAGATCAAGCGCAGCTTCAAGTCGACGTTCAAGACCGTCGTCGAGACCACCGACACCTCCAGCAAGCGCTACCTCCTCCAGAACACCACCGACAAGCTCGTCAACTACGAGCTGCGCCGCAAGATGCGGCAGGTCGGCGTGCAGGTCCAGGACATCGGCACCCAGATGTGCTGGCAGACCTACGTGGACCGGCCCGGCGACCAGCTCGGCGTCGCCAAACTGGTCCATCTCGCCAAGCCCCCCGAGACCCAGGTGCAGCCCGCCCAGCTGATCCCCATGCCCGAGGAGTACGAGGAGACCCTCGAAGGCTCCTGGAAGGGCCCGGACGACGACTACTTCGACCACCGCCTCGAAGACCGCGTCCTGTACCCGAAGCAGGGATTCACCTATCAGCGCCACGGCGACGTCCAGTGGATGAGCGACAACGTGGCCGCGCTGGACATCAAGGAGACCGTGAAGGGCGGCAACACGCTGGCGATCCGGA
The DNA here is from genome assembly GCF_040300305.1 of Streptomyces sp. NPDC000410. Lineage (NCBI taxonomy): Bacteria > Bacillati > Actinomycetota > Actinomycetes > Kitasatosporales > Streptomycetaceae > Streptomyces > Streptomyces sp. NPDC000410. Next base: position 4,419 of record NZ_JBEPDM010000015.1, on the reverse strand, counting down.
TCGTCGGGCACAGCGAGGACGAGGACGTCTTCACGTACCGCTTCACCGTGACCTACGCCCCGACCGCCGCCTACCGCAAGGAGATCGAGGACGCGAACAAGCAGCGCCTCGCGCAGGTGGACCAGGAGAAGGAGCGACTGGCGAAGGAGGCGTTCTTCACGGCGGCGCAGGAGCGCGTGAAGCTCGCCTCGGAGATCCGCCCCCGCCCCTTCGACGACCTGCGCGAAGAGGAGCGGATCGTCGTCTACCGCGATCTGGTCCGCCAGCTCTTCACCGGCGCCGGACTGTCCGGCGGCACGGGCTACCAGGCCCACCACATCATGGCGGAGCTGGTGCAGAGCCTGTTCGAGGTCGACAAGATGCTGTACTTCGTGGCGCCCGAATGGTGGGTGCCCAACAAGATCGTCGGAAAGCAGAAAATCGGCCTCGACACCGGTGCGACCGGGCAGGAATTCGAGAAGAGCACCGTCGTCAGCTGGGGCACCGGCATCACCGACGCCGACGACTACTACATCACCGCCGAATCCGCCCCGGCCCGGCTCGGCAGCTCGCTGGGCTGGCTGCTCCAGCTCGACGGCGACAACCTGCGCAACGCCTTCCTCAACGCCCCCTGGGTCAAGGCCGTCGTCCCCATCCGGCAGGGCAAGGAGTTCGAGGCCCTCGACTGGCTGACCAACGCGGGCGTCGAGGGGGCGGACGGGCTGGACAGCCTGTACGTGGAGTCCGTCGACGGCGAGCGCGCCCGGATGCTCGCCGCGCTCAAGAAGTACGTGTGGAAGGACCCGGACCTCGCCGCCCGCTACCGGGACCTCGACCCCGAGCAGCTCACGCTCCACGACGCCGTCCGCTATCTCGCGGTCGTGGTCTCCGCCGAGTGGGAGAAGTCGCGCAAGAAGGTCAGCGACCGGCTCCCGGACGGCACGCCCGTCAACTACCTGCCCACGGACAAGGTGTACGAGCGCGGCTTCGACCCGCTGGACAAGGGCTTCGAGGCCGGTGGCGCCGAACCCTTCAAGGTCTTCGACACCTGGATCGAGATCCTGCCGACCGACCAGATCGTCGCCACCGAGGTCCGCTACGACCCCAAGACCGGAATGCAGCTCTGAGCGCCGTGGACCAGTTCACCTTCGCCGCCGTCGACGTGCTCGGCCGGCCTCCGTCGGCGGCCGAGCCCGCCGCGGTCACGCTGGCCGTGACGGACGGCGGCGGCCGCCGGTCGGAGGACTTCGAGATCACGCTCGAACGGCCGAGGACCCTGCCCCTGCTGCCCGCCGACTGGACCCGTATCGAACTGCGCATCGCCCACCCCGACTACGCCGAGGAGTCCGTGACCCTGCGCCGCTCCGGGTTCGCGCCCGGGACCAGGGTCGAATGGGACAACCGGGGCGCCCTGGTCAAGGCGTCCGGCGGCGCGTCGGTCGACCTCACCCTGGAGCTCGGCCGCGTCCGCCAGGCGCCGGTGACCGCGCGGCCGTTCGGCGGCACCAAGGCGGCGGCCGAGCAGCCCGGGGTCTTCTTCACCGAGGGGCAGGGACAGCTCCGCCGGTACGCGGTCCTCAACTCGCCGCGTCCGGACTCGGCCTCCGTATGGGGCCAGAAGATCCTCTTCCGCTCGTTGCGGGACGCTCCGGGCGATGTCCCGACGGCCCTGGGCGACGACCCGGCGGCCAAGGACGGCTGGGCCCGCCTGCGGACCACCGACACGGCGGTGGCGCTGAAGGAGACCGGCGGCTTCCTGTGGCTGGAGTACGGCAGCGTCACCGGCGGCCACCCCGAGCAGCCCCGCTTCCTGGTGGCCGTCTGGGCGCCCCGGCTGACGGCGCCCGTGCCGAAGGACGGCATGGACGCCATCTGCTACTTCACCCCCAGCACCGAGACCGACACGTTCCCGCACACCACCTACCCCTTCCGCTCCGTGTATCCGTACGCGGTCACCGCGGACACGGCCGCGAACCAGCCGTACGCCGTCGTCGGCTACCGCCACCTGATGCGCGAGCTCGCCCTCATCCAGGCCCAGCACGTCTCCGGCCGTCCGGCGCTGCTGGTCCTGCCGGTGTTCCCCGCGCTGAAGCCGGGCAAGGACAACCGGCGGCACACCTGGCAGCCGTTCAACTCCCAGGAGGGGACCCACCGTCTGCTGCTGGAGGTGGTCCGCTTCCTCCACCGGTTCGGCTACCGCCCCGGCGACGACTTCAGCCGCTGGCAGGGTACGAGCGCCCCGGTCGACCGGATGAAGCCGATGCCCTCACCGCCCGTCTTCCGCTCGGAAGCGGACCCGGCACCCGCGCTGCGGCATGTGACCGTGTGCGGGTTCAGCAGCGCGATGATGGGCCTGTTCCCGCTGTTCACCCGCGCGCGGATCTCGCTGGCCCAGAGCTATCCGCCCCACCTCTTCGGGGGTGACGCGGACGCCTTCGCGAAGGCGTGGCGAGAGTGGTGGGACCTCGACCTGGAGCTGAACGCCGGGCTGACCGGCATCAAGACAGCCGACTACGAACGCCTGCTCCTCCAGTGGCTGGGCGCGGGCCGCGACCGCCGCATGCGGATGTACCACTCCCAGCACACGACGGGCGCCGCCGCACCGGCCACCCTCTTCGCCCAGCTCGCCCGGCGCAAACCGACGGTCACGAGAGCGGGCGATCCGGCCCTGGCCCAGGAGTGGCGCGACCCCGGCGGCCGCTGGTCGGCCGCCTTCTACACCACCGCGTTCCTGCGCGCCGCCGCCCGGCCGGACGGTCTGCTGCCGACGTTCCCCCTGCTCACGGAGGAGGAGAAGCTCATCCACCGGTTCACGGCGGCCATCGGCTTCGGCCACGCGTCGACGCTCCGGCTGAACGCGTAGGCCGAGTCGGGCGGAGCCGGGCCGAGCTGAGCCAGGCCGAGCCGAGCGGCGCCGGTCCTGCCCGGTCCTGCCCGGTCCTGCCCGGTCCTGTCCTGCCCCGCCCGGCCCGGCCCGATCCGTGTCAGAGGCCGGGGAAGTGGAGCCAGACCTGGCCCTTGTCGGCGAGGTCGCAGTCCGCCAGCTCCACGCGCTCTCCCACCCCGGCGGCCTTCAGGCACGTGCCGTAGGACGCGTCCCCCAGACTCTCGACCCGGCGTTCGATGTCGCCCTTGTCGCCGATACGAAACGCCTGACGGTCCGCGAGCTTCTCGGCGGCCGGGTCGTCGTCCAGCCAGGCGTCGAGGCTGTAGCAGGTCTCCAGGCTCACCGAGCCCCCGTCCTCGGACACGGTGAGGCACTTCCCGTTGCTGTGCCGCACCGTGGGGACCGCGTCCTCGTCCGTGCTCCACCGCTGCTCGGTGTCCGGCCTGTCGACCACCTTCCGTGTGACCACGGAGGAGCCGTCGGCCGCGAGCGCCACCACGACCTCGTCCTCCACGCCCACCTTCGAGATCAGGGCGATCTTGTCCTCGCCCGCGGCCGCCGTCCCGGCCGCCGGCCCCAGCGCGGCGACCACTCCGAGCACGGCGGCACCGGCCGCGCCCCCAAGACTCCAGACGTGCTTGTTCACCTGCGACAACTCCTCGCTCCCGGGCGGACGGGTGATGAGCACCACCGGCGTGATGGTGCCCGGCCCGGAGCGCTGCCCTGCCTCGGGCGCGTGCGTTTCACCCCATGGGGCGTCACCCGTGTCGCCAGGTGGGCGAGGGCCCCTCCGGCCGGGTCGGTGTGCGGGTGGCACCCCACCCACCCGGCCGCAGACGTCGAGCCGGGCCGACCCCACCACGCCACGGGCCGGGGCGTGGCCCTTTCCCAGGACGGCCACCACCAGGAACCCACCGACCCGGCCACCCCCACGAGCGGGCCTGCGTTCAGCTGTCGGGCGGTAGGCAGAGCTGGGCGGTGACCACCTCGTGGAGGAGTTCCGGGTCGACGAACTCGGCGCCGACGGGAGGGCCGCAGCGCCACGACAAGGGGTACGTATTGCCGTTCGGGGCCGGGATGCCGACGTACTGGTCCCGAGCGGCCGGTCCGAAGCACGTGGCCCCGGGCGGCCAGGTGTGCTCCTTGCTGCTCCCGGGCGGGATCAGGAAGTACGTCCACCGCCCGCCCGAGAGTTCCCGCACCACGGGACCGGGGTGCCCGTCCGTGGCCTCGGCGAGGTGGTGGAGTACGGCCTCGCCCCGGACGCCGCGTACGCAGATCGCGTCGAAGTGGATGCCTGCGAGCCGGAGTTGGTGGCCTGAGGCGGGTACCCAATCGGGGAGTTCTTCGCTGGTCATGGCTCCGAGCATCGGGGTGGATGCGTAGCGTGACCAGGGTGACAGGATCCACTTCGGGCAGGTGTGGGAAGGGCGGTGGAGGCGGTGGGATCGAGCAAGGAGCTTCCCAATGCTGATGTCAAGCCGCTGCCGTGACCGGTGGTGTGGCTTGGTAGCACGCACCGTCACGGATCATCGCCCACAGGACGTTGAGGC